>NZ_JBQYFW010000007.1:0-226313 GCF_056313565.1 Pseudomonas sp. 3B-A001-10F | reverse complement strand
GCTCGCGATAGCGGTGTGTCAGACGATGATTTTCTGACTGATACACCGCTATCGCGAGCAGGCTCACTCCTACAAGGGTTCTCCGCCAACCGAGAGAACCAAGCCAAAAAGGCACCGAAAGGTGCCTTTTGCGTATCTGCGCGCGGCAAACCGACATTGCCCGGTGTCGCATTCCACACTCAGTCTGATAACGTGCGTCTATCGATTGCAGTCGGTATGCTTGGCCCGCATCTTCATGGACGCTTGCTATGACCCTCACAGAATTACGCTACATCGTTACCCTCGCCCAAGAGCAGCATTTCGGCCACGCCGCCGAACGTTGCCACGTCAGCCAGCCGACCCTGTCGGTGGGCGTGAAAAAGCTTGAAGACGAACTCGGTGTGCTGATTTTCGAGCGCAGCAAAAGTGCCGTGCGCCTGACCCCGGTCGGCGAAGGCATCGTCGCCCAGGCGCAGAAAGTCCTCGAACAAGCGCAAGGCATCCGTGAACTGGCCCAGGCCGGCAAGAACCAGCTGACCGCGCCGCTGAAAGTCGGCGCGATCTACACCGTCGGTCCTTACCTGTTCCCGCATCTGATTCCGCAACTGCACCGGGTCGCCCCGCAGATGCCGTTGTACATCGAAGAAAACTTCACCCACGTGCTGCGCGACAAACTGCGCAACGGCGAGCTCGACGCGATCATCATCGCCCTGCCGTTCAACGAAGCCGACGTGCTGACCCTGCCGCTGTACGACGAGCCGTTCTACGTCCTGATGCCGGCCCAGCACCCGTGGACGCAAAAAGAAACCATCGACGCCGGCCTGCTCAACGACAAGAGCCTGCTGCTGCTCGGCGAAGGCCACTGCTTCCGCGATCAAGTGCTGGAAGCCTGTCCGACGCTGACCAAGGGCAACGACGGCGCCAAACACACCACGGTCGAATCCAGCTCGCTGGAAACCATCCGCCATATGGTCGCGTCCGGTCTGGGCATCTCGATCCTGCCGTTGTCGGCGGTCGACAGCCATCACTACGCCCCAGGCGTGATCGAAGTGCGTCCGCTGTCGCCGCCAGTGCCGTTCCGCACCGTGGCCATCGCCTGGCGCGCGAGTTTCCCACGACCGAAAGCCATCGAGATCCTCGCCGACTCCATTCGCCTGTGTTCGGTGGCCAAGCCAGCGGCACCGGTTACGGCCGGTTAAGCGAGCGTCATGACGGAGTTGTCGCAAGTGTCGGTGACGGCACTCAAGGGTGTCGGCGAAGCCATGGCCGAGAAATTGGCCAAGGTCGGCCTGGAGAATCTGCAGGACGTGCTGTTTCACCTGCCGCTGCGCTATCAGGATCGCACCCGTGTGGTGCCGATCGGCGCGTTGCGACCGGGACAGGACGCCGTGGTCGAAGGCACCGTCAGCGGCGCCGATGTGGTCATGGGCCGACGCCGCAGCCTGGTCGTACGCCTGCAGGACGGCACTGGCGGACTCAGCCTGCGCTTCTACCATTTCAGCAACGCACAGAAAGAAGGCCTCAAGCGCGGCACGCGGGTTCGCTGCTACGGCGAAGCCCGGCCCGGTGCGTCCGGCCTGGAAATCTACCACCCGGAATATCGCGCCATTACCGGTGACGAACCGCCGCCCGTGGATGAAACCCTGACCCCGGTCTATCCGCTCACCGAAGGCCTGACCCAAGCACGTCTGCGTCAGTTGTGCATGCAAACGCTGACCATGCTCAAGCCAGACACCCTGCCCGACTGGTTGCCGACCGAACTGGCCCGCGACTACCAACTGGCGCCGCTGGCCGATGCGATCCGCTACCTGCACAACCCGCCCGCGGATGCCGACGTCGACGAACTCGCCCTCGGTCATCACTGGGCGCAACATCGCCTCGCTTTCGAAGAACTGCTGACGCATCAACTGTCGCAGCAGCGTCTGCGCGAAAGCATGCGTTCGCTGCGCGCGCCAGCGATGCCGAAAGCGACGAAGCTGCCGCCGAAATATCTGGCGAATCTTGGCTTCAACCCGACCGGCGCCCAACAGCGCGTCGGCAACGAAATCGCCTACGACCTCAGCCAGCACGAACCGATGCTGCGCCTGATTCAGGGCGACGTCGGCGCCGGTAAAACTGTGGTCGCGGCTCTCGCTGCATTACAGGCGCTGGAGGCCGGTTATCAAGTTGCGCTGATGGCGCCGACCGAGATCCTCGCCGAACAGCACTTCATCACCTTCAAGCGCTGGCTCGAACCGCTGGGCATTGACGTCGCTTGGCTGGCCGGCAAGCTCAAGGGCAAGAACCGTGTCGCTGCGCTGGAACAAATCGCCAGCGGTACACCGATGGTGGTCGGTACCCACGCGCTGTTCCAGGACGAAGTGCAGTTCAAGAACCTCGCGCTGGTGATCATCGACGAACAGCATCGCTTCGGCGTGCAGCAACGTCTGGCGCTGCGGCAGAAAGGCGTCGGCGGACGCATGTGCCCGCATCAACTGATCATGACCGCCACACCGATTCCGCGCACGCTGGCGATGAGTGCCTACGCCGACCTCGACACCTCGATCCTCGACGAACTGCCGCCCGGGCGCACCCCGGTCAACACCGTGCTGGTCACCGACACCCGCCGCGTCGAAGTCATCGAGCGCGTGCGCAGCGCCTGCGCCGAAGGTCGTCAGGCCTATTGGGTGTGCACGCTGATCGAAGAATCCGAAGAGCTGACCTGTCAGGCCGCCGAAACCACGTTCGAAGACCTCACTCTAGCCCTCGGCGAACTGAAAGTCGGGCTGATTCACGGGCGCATGAAACCCGTCGAGAAGGCCGCCGTCATGGCCGAGTTCAAGGCCGGCAACCTGCAACTGCTGGTCGCGACCACAGTGATCGAAGTCGGCGTCGACGTACCCAACGCCAGCCTGATGATCATCGAAAACCCCGAGCGCCTCGGTCTCGCGCAACTGCACCAATTGCGCGGGCGCGTTGGCCGGGGCAGCGCCGCCAGCCATTGTGTACTGCTCTACCATCCGCCGCTGTCGCAGATCGGTCGCCAGCGCCTGGGCATCATGCGCGAGACCAACGACGGTTTCGTCATCGCCGAAAAAGACCTCGAACTGCGCGGCCCCGGGGAAATGCTCGGCACCCGCCAGACCGGTCTGCTGCAATTCAAGGTCGCCGACCTGATGCGCGACGCCGACCTGCTGCCCGCCGTCCGCGACGCCGCGCAAGCCTTGCTGGAACGCTGGCCAACCCACGTCAGCCCATTACTCGATCGCTGGCTGCGCCACGGGCAGCAATACGGCCAAGTGTGAGCACCGTCGCAGTTTCTGACAGATCGTTCCGACCAAGCTGGTTATACTCCTGCCATTGTTTCAAAAACGGATACAGACCATGACCGAAGCCGCTCTCGCCCCCGAATCCCCGCACGCGCCGTCTGTCATTCGGCTGCTGCTAGGCAAGCTGGGCATCGCCTACGAAGAAGTGCTCGACCACCACGGCCTCAATGCATCGCGCAAGGTACAAGCCGTGTTGCTGGACGACGCCGTTGGCGCGCTGATGGTGCTGTTTCCGCAGAGCCAATTGCTCGATCTCAATCGCCTCGCCGAACTCACCGGCCGGCGTCTGACTGCAGTGTCCACCGAGCGCCTGGAAAAGATGCTCGGCAAACACAGCCTCAGCCTGCTGCCAGGCCTGCCGGCGCTGACCAGTTCGCCGTGCCTCTACGAAGAAAGCCTGCTGCGCGAACCGAAGCTGCTGATCAACTCCGGCGAGCCGGGCCTGCTGCTGGAAATCGCCAGCGAAGACTTCAAGACCATGCTGACCAAAGCCAGCGCCGCCAACTTCGGCGAAGCCCTGAGCAGCATCCGCCCGAACCTTGATCGCCCGGACGATGACCGCGAGGAAATCACCCAGGCCGTGCAAGCGTTCACCGCGCGGCGGATTCAGCAGCGTCTGGAAGCGACCATCGAGATTCCGCCGCTGGCCGAAACCGCACAAAAAATCATCAAGCTGCGCGTTGACCCCAACGCCACTATCGACGACATCACCGGCGTCGTTGAAACCGACCCGGCGCTGGCCGCGCAAGTGGTGAGCTGGGCGGCGTCGCCGTACTACGCCTCGCCGGGCAAGATTCGTTCGGTGGAAGACGCGATCGTTCGCGTGTTGGGCTTCGATCTGGTGATCAATCTGGCGCTGGGCCTGGCCCTCGGCAAGACCCTGAGCCTGCCCAAAGACCACCCGCAACACACCACGCCGTACTGGCAGCAGTCGATCTACACCGCCGCCGTCATCGAAGGCCTGACCCGCGCCATGCCGCGCGCCCAGCGCCCGGAAGCCGGCCTGACCTACTTGGCTGGCTTGCTGCACAACTTCGGTTACCTGCTGCTGGCCCACGTCTTTCCGCCGCACTTCTCGCTGATCTGCCGCCACCTGGAGGTCAACCCGCACCTGTGCCACAGCTACATCGAGCAACATCTGCTCGGTATCAGCCGTGAACAGATCGGCTCGTGGCTGATGCGCTACTGGGACATGCCGGATGAGCTGGCCACCGCCCTGCGCTTCCAGCACGACCCAAGCTATGACGGTGCCTACGCCGAATACCCGAACCTCGTTTGCCTGGCCGTGCGCCTGCTGCGCAGCCGTGGGATTGGCTCCGGCCCGGATGAAGATATTCCGGATGCCCTGCTCGAACGCGTCGGTCTGACCCGCGACAAAGCCAACGACGTCGTCAGCAAAGTGCTTGAGGCTGAAGTGCTGCTGCGCGAACTGGCCTCGCAGTTCAGCCAGGCCTAAACGCAAACAGGCCCGCTCCCCCCAGGATTTACACAAATCCCTGTGGGGAGTGAGCTTGCTTGCGATAAATGCATTTCAGCCAAGACCCGCCTCACACGTAACGTGCAACCCAGCCCTTCGTAGCGACAGGAAAAGGCTCAGCCTCTTTATATGAACTACCGCACATTACAATACGTTTATCCCGCATCAGCACCATGTCATAGGCACTGTTGCACCAATACTCATCCTCGAATATGACATAGCCTTTGCCATTACCATATTTGGTATCCAGTTCACCTGTTGCGAGGTAGCGCGCCGTTATCGTTCTGAGCTCCTCCGTCAGAAGGCCAATGCCAGTATTGCCGAACACAACAATCGAACTATCTTCTTGAGAAGTGCAGCCTCCCCACCCGAGACCCTGCGGCACCAAGAGAGAAAACAGTGGGTTGCCACCATTGAATATGCGATTGAATGAACCACTAGCGTTCAACATGAAGATCAACCCGCTACGCACACCGCGATGAGCCTCCCCTATCCCAACGATTGCGCCGTCTTCCGACCGGATCTTCAGGCCGTGCACCTGGATATAACCAGTATGAGGAATGGTCACAGCGATGCCACCGTTGAACCCGGCATCCACCTGACCATCTGGGCCAAGGCGCGCCACATAGGCTCCAAGAACTTTAAGACTATCGTCAGAGTAATACCCTCCGACTAGCACTTTCCCGTCCGCTTGAAGTGCAATCGCCCCACCTGAATTAGACGCATGAGTAACGCCCGGTAGCTCCACCCTCGCAGACCCACCATTGAAAGAGCTATTTTTCGAACCATCCGCATTGAAACTCAAGACAAGACTTCGTGCCTGCCGCCAACCCACCGAAACGCTGGTTAGCAAAAAGATCTTGCCGTCGGCTTGCTCGGCAGCAACGGCATTGACACCAAGGCTAGCGCCTCTACGGTTACGGCCATCCAATTGAGAAGCGCAGCCAAGTGCCATGCTCTTATCGTCAGGGTAACCAATATCCCGTCGATTGATTAAAAGAACGCCGCGCTCAGCAAAAGACTCATCAAGCCTGCCGTTTGCAGACTGACGCACAACAAACAACCCAGTCTCGGAAATGTCGTCGCCTACGAAAACCATGTACAGGCCAAACACTAACCACCCACCGTCCACCAGCGCAGTCAGGCCAGAAACCGTCACTTGAAATCCATCGTCGAACTGGATTTCAACGAAGCCCAGTTTGCGCTCGCCAAAACTCTTGTCGAGTGCTCCGTCCTCATTCAGGCGCATTAAAACAAGGTTGGCATCCACACCAAGTTCCACCATGGCAACCAACAGCTTGTTGTCAGTTAGTTCCAGGATCGCATCAGGTGTCATCGCTGAAATTTCGGGACGTGGAAAGCTCACCACGCCCTGGTCACCAAAATTCAGGTCAAGCTTTCCTTCGGCAGATAGCGCTTCAATCCTCTTCATCATCGAACTCCCTGTGATTTCCATGCGCCCACCAATGGACACTGCTCACAGTGAAACACCAACAAGTACTCGAACACACCTGTCAGACCTGACAGGTGTGTTCGAGTACTTAAGAGTTTTGAAGAGGGTTTACGAGTCACTCAATTACCCGCCCTGGCTTTGAAAAACAGCCTGGACATGCCAACCAGACATCACGGTTTTGGCTTGGCCTTCCTCGGCTTCAAATACTTCATCAATTCCTGAAACCACAACACCAGCGCCGGTTTGGAATCAAAGGAATTCCACGAAGCCGCCAAACGCGCCCTCGACCACCATTTCAAACCAGCCCTCGATCCACATCCCAAACGTGAGAACGGCCTCTTCAAACTCTCCCCCGGCACCGACGCCGAAGCCCTCATGGTCAACGCCTCGGAAGATCTCCTGTCCATCAGCGTCATCGCCTGCGACCTGGGCCGACGACCTCCACGGCTTAAGCCGACTTGTCCAGGTAACGGATCACCCAGCCTTTATCGTATCCAGAGTCGGTGAAATACACTCCGCCCACCACGATGCGCCCATCGTCCATTACCGCCATGCCGTGGGGGTATTCGAAACCCGCGCTTTCATTGAAAACGGTAAATCCTGTACCAAAGAAAGAGGAGTCTGGAGAACCATCCGCCAGAAAGCGTGCGGTGACCGCGCTGAGATTCTCATCAAGCGCGCCAGTGCCACTGTTACCGCAAACGATGACTGAACCGTCCGTACGCGGCACACAATGCAACCATCTGACGCCTTGGGACACAGGTGACGAAATCAGTGGTTGACCATCATTGAACACCCGATTGTAGGAGCCGCTGAGATTGAGCACCGCAATCAAGCCCTGAGAGACGCCCTCCACCGCCGCACCGCCGGCCACAACAATCTTGTCGTCGACGATTGCCGCAACGTCCAGGCTTATCCATTGATCGTGGGGCACGTCCACCGCGCCTTTGATTCCAAAACCTGTGTCAACCTTACCCGTAGCGTCGAAACGAGTAACGAAGGCGCCATGCGCACTCACCGCAAAGTAATTGCCGCAGATCACCACGGCGCCGTCAGCCTGGGTCGCGGCCGCCTGCGCAACGATGTCCAAAGGCGAAATATCTGCAAGCTCTACGAACGCAAAGCCCGTGCCGTTGAAGGTCGTATCGGGTGAGCCATTCGGCTCGAACCTCAGAACGATACCTTTTGTCCGGCGGGAAGCATCCTCAACGTTACTGACCACGACGATTTTTTCGTCCAGTTGTTGAGCGACCATCCCTGCTGCGCCATTCCCTGCGGCACCGCTGGCAGACGCTTGCACCACCCCGGTATATCCGCCGCCGCCCATCTTCGCGTAGGGAAGATAGAGCACACCTTGTTCCCCGAAAGACGTCTGCAGTTGCCCGTCCTCGCGCTGTCTGACCAGCACCAGGCCCGTCGAGTTATTCGCGCCCTCTTCCGTGTACTGAGCACGAACCAGCCAGCCGCCATCGCTCAGCGGTGTAAACCCGAGGATCCGGCTCATGTAAAAATTTTCTTTCAGCCTGATCTCGACGTAGCCGGAGCCTTCTCCACCGAAAGCTGAGTCGAGAGCACCGTCTTCAAGCAGACGAACGATCCGCGTAGGTGCACCGGGCGTTGAAAGGCGAACGGCAACCAGCAATTTGTTTTGCGGCAGCGCCAGCAGCGCCCTGACGTCATATCCCGAGAATCCGGGGAATGGAAATCTGAGGATGCCGCCATCGCCAAAAGCCGGATCGTTATTCAAAGACGGCGCACCCGCCAGATAGCGCACGATACGGCCAGGGACTTTGGAAGGATCAGCGAAGACGGAGAGCTCGATGCACACCACGATCCGGCCGTCCGTCATAACGGTGACACCTCGCGCAAAGGCTGCCCCTGCGCTGTCTTCAAACAACGCATGACCCGTACCGTTGAAAGCCGTATCCGGTTTTCCATCAGCAAGGAAACGCGCCGTCACCATGGCTGATTCACCCTGACCGACAACAGCGATCGAACCACCCACCTGCGAGGTATGCGTCCACGCCAACCCTTTTATTAACGGGGAAAACAGCGGCTTGCCCCCATTGAACACAAGGTTGGGCGCGCCGCTGGTCGTGAATGCAACGATCAACCCACCGTCGAGACCACCACGCTGGGCTTGGCCCGCGACGATAATCCTGCCATCGCCTTCACGTACCGAAATCGACTGCAGAAAACTCTCGCCTTCATCATCGGGCATCAACACGGCCACACCGTTGTTGAATTGACTGTCCGGCGCGCCACTGGCGTCCAGACGCGTCAGAAAAACTCCACGACCTCCCGATCCGTCCTGGTATGAACCGCAGACCAGCACCTTGCCATCGGCTTGAATGGCGATGCCGTAGACGTTATTCGATGTGGCGACATCCACAACCACATAGCCCGAACCGTTGAATGATTGATCGAGTGAGCCATCCGCTAGCAGACGAATCACAACACCCGCTGGCAGTGGTGCATCATCAAAAAACACTAAATGGAGCAGGACGATTTTGCCATCCACCTGCCGGGCCGTTGATCGTGATGGGAGGTGGGCAGTCTGTGAGGATCCGGAGTTCGGGTGACTTGCCTCACGCGGCACGCTAGCGGGATGGGGATTGCCGTAATGGGAGATAAACCGCATGCCGTTGGTGCCGAACGATTCGTTCAGTTCACCGGTATTTTTCAGGCGGACCAGTGCAAGGCCAACGTCATTGGAGGTAGTCGAGGAATATTGAAGGTGTATCAGCCAACCATCATCCTCAAGCGCATCGAGACCGGATACATAGCTGATCCGAGCACCTTCCAACGCTATTTCAACAAAACCTCTGCGCGCGGGACCAAAGGTTTCGTCCAGCGAACCGTCGTCATTCAGCATCGCAATGGCAACCGGGGCATTCGCTCCCGTTAAAGGTATCGCAACGAGTAATTTTGCATCGGGGAGCGCCAGGACCGCCGCCGCTTCGTCGCCCGCGATACCAGGTATCGGTAAGGTCAGCACGCCATCCTGAGCAAATGTCGGATCGAGAGACCCAGGGATCGAAATACTGTGTGTCTGCGTCATGAGCTTGCTCCATCAAGTCAGTTAAGTCCCTTAATGCCGGAACTGGAACTTGAGTAGAACATCGCGACTGTGCACGAAACACCTGATAGAAATGACAGTCCCGCCGTCTTTGCGAGCCACAATGATGGCCTTACAAGACAAGCGCACCGTTATTCAGTGCGCGTGCATGGGTTTGTTCTAGCCAGCGACTTCCTAAGCTTTAGCCTTCGCCTTTCTTGGTTTCAAATACTTCATCAACCCTTGAAACCACATCACTAGCGCAGGGTTGCCCTTAAGCTGGATCGACTTGTCCTGAATGCCCTGCATAAACGCCAACTGCTTGTTCTTCGCCTGCATCGTCGCAAAGCCATAACCGGCATCTTTAAACGCAATCGCAAACGCCGGCTCTGCGACCACGCCAGACTTGCTGGTGATGCGCTGATCCTTGACCACAAAATGCCGCGCCACTTTCCCGTCCAGCGTCTGTAGCTGAAATACCAGATCCTTGTCACCCAACTGCTGCTGGAACGCAGGATTTGTCCGGCTGGCCTTACCCATCAACAAACCCATCATCCACAGAAGAAAACGAAATTTCATGCGCACAGCCTCAAAAAGAAAATGAACGGCCGGGGCAGTGTAAGGGATTCGGACGATAACGCCAGTATCTGACGCTGTTGGAAGAGGATGCGGACTTTTTCCCGCACGATGACCGCCAAGTCACGATTCCGCAGGCAACGTCCTACACCTGTTGAAACACATCCCTGTAGGAGCTGGCGAAGCCTGCGATCTTTTGATCTTCCGGCCCGCGAATCTATGGGAAATTTCCTGCAAAGTGCGGTGCTGTCCATGAACTAGGCGAGTTGGTGCGGTGGGGATAGGCTCTGTGGGTCGCCGCAAAATCGGTGGCCGGATGTGCAAGTCCGAACTCGGGGAAATCAATTAACTGCTCAGGATTTACACCGATGACCGATGAAACATTCAGCGCGGAAGCAACCTCGCCCTACGAATCCCCCAATTCGAAGAAATTCCACGAAGCCGCCGAACGCGCCCTCGACCACCACTTCAAACCAGCCGTCGATCCACACCCCAAACGTGAGAACGGCCTCTTCAAACTCTCCCCCGGTACCGACGCCGAAGCCCTCATGGCCAACGCCTCCGAAGACCTCCTGTCCATCAGCGTCATCGCCTGCGACCTCGCCGACGACCTCCACGGCTCCCGCCGCTCGGTGGCACTGGCCCTGAGCAGGATGGCGGATGGGGTGAGATTGATGGTGGAAGGGACGCTCGACCAGATTGAAGTGCGAAGCGTGGCGGCCAAGCCGTAGCGAGATTTGCGGATGAAAAAAGGGGACGTTAAGTCCCCTTTCTGAATATTCCCTGCTTCACCATTGGCAACCTGTTTCAGGTTTCGAATCCACGTTGTAATCGTTTTCAAACGAATACTTCTTTGCGGATTTGTAATTCGTATACGACATCGCATCAACCCGGCCACCCTGAGTGACCATCTGATACTCACCTGTCAGTGCGCCATCAACTACTTCAACCCAAGTTGTCGTGTACTGGTAGGGCCGGCCATACACGAGCTCTTCTTGTTCAGTACTGCGATGAACCAGCCCAATAGCCTTTTTTGACTTGCTGTACTTGACGCCAGCACCGCTCCATTTGGCGACAGAGTCGTAATAGGTTCTGAATTCAAAATTTATGGGGTTGCCTTCGTAGGAGCGGAAGCAAAAAACCTCGGTCGTGACCTCGCTATGAGCCGCCAGAGGAACGAAAACGAGCAACGCGGAAAACAATGCAGACGAAAATTTCAAACCGAATATTCCTTTAGCGGTTCATGGGTACAGAACACACAGTTACAGCAACTCAACGAGCTCTTGTCATGCCTCGGGCACCACAGCGCTGCGCTCACCCACCCTCGCCGGGATTTTCGAAGCTTTTCCCCCTTCAGACATTCGCGATGCGTATTGCTTGTACGCCGCCACCGCCCGCTCTTTATCGTTCACGGCCCAATAACTGTCAGCGAGATTCAGGTAAGCAACCGTCCTGTTTGGGTGGTTAGCAATCACTGCATTGAGCAGCTCAATCGACTCAGCGTAGTAACCCGCCTCGCCGAGCAGAAAACCGAGGTCGTTGGACCAGCCGGGACGCTGCGGGTAGTAGTACTTTGCGGCGATATAGCTATCCGGGGGACAAGTGTCATGCGAGCCACCGCCCATCAACGCGTAGCTCATCGTATCCTTGAAGGAAGAGTCATCACCCTTTCGGTAGGCTGCCAGCGCCATATCCAGCAAATCAGCCGAATTGACGGTCATCAATTTCTTTCTAACGCCCTCAATACTGCCAGTACGAGCAACCTGCAGCTTCTGCAGCGCCTCACGCCCATCGAAAGAGGCCAGAGTGATTGGGCCCAATGTCTGCACCGGCAACTGCACTACGCTGACAAGCGACCGGTCACATGAGTCGTTGTTCGCCACTTCCAGCAGAGCTTTCAGCTCAAACTGCTTTGAACCTCTGTTGAAGGCGAACAACAGGTTGAAGTTGTAAACCGCGTTATCTTCCTCGCTGGTTACCAGCGCGATGTAATCCCCTGCCTCAACGAACGGCTGCTTGACCACAGCTTCCTCAGCCTGCGGATCAATGACAGTCATGACGCCAGGGCGACCTCTGAGTACATGGACGCTGAATACACCCTGAAGCGCAGACGAGTACTGACTCTTGATCAGAGGCAGCGCCTTCGACGTATCGAGCAAGATGTCCTCGTCACGCGCTTGTTCCGGCGCAATCAACAACCGGTTGGAGGCCTCGTCCGCATCCCCTGCCAGAACAAATACGTTTTGCCGTGATGCATCACCCAGCAAGCTAGCCGGAATTTCCTTCAGGACTTGTGGGGCAGCGAGTGCGCATGAAGTGGTTAGCAGCCCAAGGCTCAACACGATAAAGCGGAAGAACATATTCACTGTTTCAGTCCCTTAATTTCAGATCGCTCAACGACGCGTTGCGGAATCTTCTGCGCTTTACCGGCGGCACTCATCGCGTCGCGGTATTCGCGGTAATAACGCTGCGCTTCTTCTTGCCGATCAAGTCGCCAGAGTGAATCAGCCATGTTCAGCATCAGCACTGTGCGTTTGCCGACAGCTTCAACGCCTCGATAAAACTTCAGCGCCAACTCATCGTTGCCGCCCTCGGCCAAGTAGAAACCGAGGTCGTTGTAAGTCTGAACACTTTGCGCCGGGGGATGACACGCCATGTAGGATTCCGGGCTTAAAAAGCTCAGGCTCCATTCGATGGACTCTGCTCGGGACTGTACCGGCTCGATACTCGAAGCATATTTCAGCAGGTCCTTGGGTGACTTAGTCTCCAAGACAGGATTGAGCACCCCGCCCTCTTCGGAAACCCATTGCTTGCCTACCCATTTTCCCTCACAAAACCGCTCGTAACTCTCAGCAAGCACGCAACCGGTTTCCATCGAGATCACATCGCAATGCCCTTGTGATGTCGCTATTTCCTCACCGTTCTCACCTATGACTACGCCGTACTCCACCGCAGTCGCCAGTAGAAATTTTTGGTCAGGGCTGAGCCACTCAGGATAAGCCTGGGCAGCAATGCCGGCATGGAACAACGGGAACGTTTTTCCATTCGCGGTGAACCAGGCAGTGGTAGATTCCACGACGGGTGACGTCCATTTTTTAGCCCGGAACATCACTGTGTTTCCGGCGGCTCCCACTATTGGCGGGTCAACGGCAAAGACATTGGTAGCGCTGAACAAACCGCCGATCATCAACACCCACTTAAGGCTGGTCATAGCAAATCCTTTTCGCCGTTAGCCGGCCTTTTGTTTTGTCAGGCACTTTGCATAGCCGTCCGCAAACTTGGCGTCGAATGACAATGCCACCGGCTTCTCCAACTCCGCCGAGCTATTGAGCAATACACGGGTAGCCGGGGTGTATTTGATCCAGCCGATCGTGCCGGTGCCGTCGGTGTCGAAAAACAGCTGAGCGCGCACTACTTCACCGTCGTCCTCGTCGATCAGCAAATTGACCTTGTCCTTGCCGACATAACGAAACGGAAAATCGCTGCTCCTGACAAGCTCAGTAAGGTAGCCGTAGCAACTCCCTTCGCTGGCAGTCGCGGACAGTGAATGAGGTAATAGCGAAAGCGCAATCAGCGCAGACCGAATGAAAAACCGGTTCATCCACTCACTCCTCATCCATCGGCGACGATTCCATGTCGGTCATGCTCAGCAGCCGAAACTCATTGTTCACAAATTCGTAGTAACGGTCCCGGTTGCCGCTTTCCAAAGCATTCCCCTGCGCATCTTCTTCGCCGTCGAGCGTGATGCCGGAGACGATGATCAAACGGCTGTCGGGCTGGTAAACCATGCCGAACGTGCTGCCGTCGTAAGCATTCGGCAGACCACCAACAACCTCACCGGTCTGGGCGTCCAGCACTTCGCCACAAATGGCGCTGCCGCCACAGCCGAGCCTGTGAAGGATGTAATGGCCGGCGAAGTTGACCTTGCCTTTCAGGGCTTGCACCCGTGCCTGATCCATCATTGGGCTGCTGTTTTCTTGCGGCACCAGCTTATGGTTGGGGCCGGTGAAAACTGGCGTGATGGTGTAATCCTTGAAGGTTGGATCGGCAGCGAATGCCATGGACGCGGCAGCCAATATCAAGCTGCCGAGAAGAACTGAAAATCCTTTCACGCTGTAACTCCATCGACGCAAGTCATTGTGGGTGTGTTCATTCGAAGGCAATGCCGCGCACCGCTTTCTTGATTTGCTCGAATCCTTCGTTGCTGATCGCCAATGAGGTGGATGAACCCGATTCCGCCGAGCCGATCAGCACGTCTTGGCCCCTCAGCAGGCAAAAAGCGATGCGGGTAATGTGCCGTCGTGATTTGTCGTGGAAACCGAAGATGAACCCCGAAGAATTCTCCCCTCCCCATTGTTCGAAGGTGTAGGTATTCGCACGACCCGCCAGAGAGTTGGGCACCCAGCCCTGATCGGTACGAGTCGCCGGACACCTGCGGTCGTTGTCGTCACGCAGGACTTGCACCGCAAACACATCGTCTACCGGGGGTTTCCAGTCGGTGAGAAGCGAAAAGTTCTCCGAGTTTTCACACATCAAACCAAACCACGGCAGGCTCAGGTCACCGTGTTTCTCGAAGTGCCAGTCGGCACCACTCGACGTCTGCGCTTGCCACAAGCTGGGGGCGCTGGACGGTTTGGGCAGTTGTTTGGCTGCGATAAATACCGAATAGAAATCGTCGAACTTCAGCCATTGGTTCTGCAGCAGCGGCATGGAGAACCGACACGAACCCATATCTACAACTGTCTCGGTCGGGCCTTGCGCAACCGGCGAATGGCCGGGCTCGTTACCGACCAATACAGGACCTGCGGCAGTCACATAATCCACCTGTAAAAACGCGACCAGACCAAAGATCAATTCGCGGAGGTATCGTAGTTTCACTTCGCATCCTTCGAATTGATCAATTCCAACTCACCATCCCGATACAACACCTCACACCCCACCCACGCGGGATCCACCTGTGGCATCACCGCCGACGGCTTGCGCAATTCGCGCAACAACGTCGAGCCATGCGACAAGCGCCCACCCATCCGCGCAATCACCGCCCGCGCCGCTTGATAGTGCGCATGCCGCCCCGGATCAAGGGTGTCTTCGAGCAGGATGTCGGCGCCGAGGATGCCCCGCACCTGCCCCGGATAAATCATGAACCCGGTGGCCTGCTCCGCACCTTCGCGACCGTCCTGCCAAAAGCTGCCATCGCGGGTGCGCACATCGGGGTGCGGTGCAAACCAGTGCTCGCGATCCGCCAGCGGCATGGCGTGATGCAGACGGAAGAAGATGCGCATGAGGTTGTCGCGGTACCACTCGCGCACTTGCAGGTAGTAACCGCGCAGGCCCGGTAGGCCGGTCGAATGCGCGAGGCGGATCAGCCCTGACCATTGCGGGAATGGTTGTAAAGGCAGCTCACTCGACGTGAGTCGAGGGGTGGCCGGATCGGTTTCCCAAGGCAATCGATGCGGACTGTTTTCAAGGTTGTCGTACGCGGTCGGCGGGCGCCCAAGCCAATCACCGCCACTGCTGGCCAGCGCTGTGGCGATGCACAGATTACCTTGCACTACGAACACGTAAAACCGGGTGAACCAGTCCGCCAATTGCTGACCATCGGCAGCTTGGGCGACGAGTTCGGCCAGCTCCCGATCAAAGCGCTGCAAACCATTTTCAAGGTTCAGCAAATGGCTGCGAGCCTTGCGTTGCATACGCAAAAACAGCGGCAACGAACGCAGCATCTTCAGCGGTTGCCACGGCAGATGCGGAGTCGCGCCACCGACTTCACCAGCGTAGTTACTCGCGCTGATGCCCCAGTCGGCGAGTCGGGCGAGGAACAGATCGTTGTTGATGTAGGACGCACCGCCGAACACGGCGGTGAACGGCTCGTTGTCCTGCAACACTCGCGCATCCCAGCGCGCCATGATCGCCGGAATACTCGCGGCGGCTCGGCGTTGGGCGTATTCCACCAGTACGCTCGGTTGCGGCGGCAGGATCTCGGCGATGTTGGCGGCGGTCAGGTGTCGGCGCCAGCCGTAGTCGCTGATCGGCCGGTATTGCAGCAGCCACAGTTGTGAGCCGTCCCAGGCCCATTCGACATCGCCGGGCACGTAATGGAACACGCGCAACACGTCTTGCAGAAAACGCCAGAGCAGGTCTTCGGTCAAACCGTGGGACGGCGTGAACGTGCCGCTGCGCCAGGCATCGCCGAGCCGCGAAAGCGTTGCCTGCGAGGGGCTGACGTGACCGTCGGCCAGCGATTCGAGATGACCTTCAACCCACTCCAGTTCTACCGAGAGATGGCGCACAAAAGCGATCCCGGAAACGACCGGCGTGATGAAGCGCTGCACCACCACTTCCTCGACGCCTTCGGCCGTCAGTTCGGCGATGCGTTTCGGCACATTGGCGGACGGCTCGCGCAGATAGGTCGTGCTCAAACCGGCATTCGCCGAATCGGCCTGATCCTCGCCATAACTGGAGGAGCGCACCGCCCAGGTCACATCAGGTTGGGCGGCGAGAAACGTCGGCAGACGCGGATCGGTGCAATCGTTGAGCGTCAGTGCCGCCGGCACCGCTTGCCGGGCCAGTTCAGCCAGGCGCAAACGCCCGCCCTTGGTGTGCGCGACAAACCCGCGCTCGCCCGACTCCAGCCACTGCGCGAACTGCGCGGGCGAGTCGATCCACGGGTAATGACCCCAACCGGGTTTGAGGCTGATGGTCAGGTCGGCGCGGGCGAGAATCGCCGACCATGCCGCCGCTTGCTCGATGCCGAGCACCGCGTCCTGATCGCCCCAAACCAGCTCGACCGGATCGGTGATCCACTCCAGCAGCGGCAACGCGGTATCGGCGCGAATCAGATCCCAGTGCGGCACAAACGCACGGCAGCGCGCATAGCCGGCGCCCATGCGCTGGTACTGCGCAGGCGTCCAGGTCTGGTTGGAGAACTTGCGGGCGAACAGCGTGGGCTTGTTCGACAGCAGCCAGTGGATGGTCTTGCGGATCGGCAGCGGCGACATCAGTGCCGGCAATCGACGCTGCCACAAAAATGCCCCAACCGGCGCCAACAGAACACTGCGCGAAAAGTGCCCGGGCCGACGCTGCAACGCGTGCAGCACCAGCAACGCATTGACCCCGACTGCCATGATCGCGCTGCCCTTCTGCGTCATCGCCAACAAGGTCTGCGCGTAGTCCGCCAGATCTTCGCAGGGTGGCTGCGGATTGGCGCCGAAGCCCGGCAACTCCAGCGGCACCACGTCGTAGCGCTGGAAGTGCGGCAGTGCGTCGTCCCACCAATCGGCAGCGCTGCCGTTGCCGGCCAGCAGGTACATCAAGGGCTTGCTCATGAGCGATCCTCAGGTCAGATCGCGCAGAGCGGCGTCGAGGGTTGGATAGCGGAATGTGTAGCCGGCCTCGGTCAAACGCTGCGGCACCACGCGCTGACCGTCGAAGAACAGCTGCGCCATCTCCCCCGCCATTGCACGCACTGGCGCGGCGGGAATGTGCAACCACACCGGGCGCTCGAGGACCTTGCCGGCCTGCTCGGCGAACGCGGCCTGACTGACCGTTTCCGGCGCGACCATGTTGTAGGTGCCGCGCAAACTTTCATCGTCGAAGGCCAGGGCGATTACCTGAAGCACATCGTCACGATGCACCCAGCTCATGATCTGCTGACCGTCGCCCATGCGCCCGCCGAACCCCATGCGGAATGGCAGCAGCAACGGCGTCAACGCACCGCCCGGGCCGAACACCACACCGAGACGCAGCACCACCTGACGCACGCCAAACTCAGTGGCTGGTTGTGCGGCAGCTTCCCAACGCGCGCAGAGTTCAGCCATGAAGCCGTCGCCCTTGCTGGCGTGTTCGTCGAGGCTTTCGCTGGCATCGCGCACGCCGTAGTAGCCGATGGCCGAGGCTTGAATCCATAGCGCTGGTTTGTGCTTGGTGTTCTTCAGCCAGGTCATCAACGCTTCGGTGGTGCCGACTCGGCTGGCGAGCAGCTGCGCCTGACGCTTGGGAGTCCAGCGTGGGCCGGCGACGGGAGCGCCGGCGAGATTGATCACTACGTCGAAGGCTTCGTCGTGGCTGAGTTCGCTGAGCGAGTGTACGCAGCGGACGCGGCCGTTGAATAGATTGGCTGCGCTCAACGGATCGCGTGTCAGTACGCTGACCGAATGGCCCGCGTCGAGTAATCGATTGACCAAGGCTTCGCCGATGAACCCGGTGCCGCCAGTGATCAGAACACGCTTGAAAGCGCCGCCGGCAAACGGGTTGGATTGGCTCGGAGTCTTTACTGAAGGAGATTTCCGGCGGTCATGCCGATACAGCCAAAACAGTGGCGGCAACAACACCAGCAATGCAAAACCATCTAGCCATAGATGCGACCAAACCTGTTGTTGCGCTGAGAGCCACATGTCCTGCGGCGCCCATAACAGGATGCCGGCGCTCAACCAGCCCCAGACTGCCGGGGTTTTCAAGCGATTGCCCAGGTGCACCAACGCGAGCATGTACAACGAATAACTTTGCAGCGTCGCGCCGAACAGCGCGAGCCACCATACTTGTTGTTCGTGGCCTGCGGTGGGTACTGCGTCGGCGCCCCAGAATGCGAGTTCGAGGGTGTGCAGGTAGCCGTCGAGTAAACCGGAATGCCCGGCCCAGGTCAGGGTGAGACCGGCGAGAATGTGCACGATTGCGGCGGCGTATAGCCAGAGCACTAACGCTGGGCGAAGGGAGTTCGAGGGGGCTGGCATTCCGTGTCCTGAGCGCATTCCTTGGGGGTGGGGAGTTTAAAGGAAAATCGCGGTCGTCAGATGCTCAAGTATTAAACGTTTAAGCGCTGCGGATTCTGGCTCAGCGCATATGAAAACGCGTTAGCCATGATGGCGGAACGCGTTTGATCACATCGCGGTGAAAAGGCGTCGGGCGCTGTAAACGCCCTTCTTCACTTAACCGCACTAAAAGCAGCTGCTGGCCACTATCGGTTCGGCCACTTCGGACTGAAGTCGCTTAATCGCATTGATACCCGAGTCGTTACCTTTGTCGGCAGCAAGCTGATAACAGGCCAAGGCGCGAGGAGTATCTTTCTTTCCTAGATCGCCGCTTTTCCAATAATCGCCTAACGAAACGAATGCATGCGTTGATCCCATGGTGGTAGCACGAATCAACTCTTTTTCAACGTCCAGCGGGCGCTGGCAGGGTCCTGAACCGGCCAATTCATTGCCAAAACAATAGAAGCCAGCCAACGACTCAGCACCGCTCGGCGAATCAACGGCCGCTGCTTTGAAAAGAGCCTCAACTTTGCCGTATTCCAATTGCGGGGCCATACCCGACAGACTCAGCCCGGCCGCAGCCGAACTAGATATAGGATCGCCTGAAGCGGCCGCGCACAGGTAATTTTCCAAAGTCGCCTCAAAAAGTTCTCCTGTCAGCCGGTATTGCTCAAGGCCGCCCAAGCCAGCAAATCCTTGTCCGCGCTGCCAACAGAAATTCTCTGCACGACTCATTTTCCGCGTGCTGGCTACAGAAAGCTCTTTTTCAGGAATCGACCAGTCCTCAACCCCATCAAGCGTCCAGCAGGACTTCCGCGAAAAGTTGAAAATCTTGATATTGCTGTTGCCAGCGCGTTTATCCACAACGTTAACGTGGCGGTCATCCACCTTCTCGATCTCTATTCCTTCCACTTTCCCATCGGGCACGGCCACCATTAAGGGAAACGCCATATCGCGCCCCACCTCCGCAGTAACGTAAGTCACAATCCGCCCTATATCCGACGTCCCCTTTAATACCAGCAGCTTCACGGCCTGCGCAGTTAGTCGCTTCTGCGATTCGGCATTAGCGGAGAATGCTGGAAGAAACTGTGCAAAGTCTTGCGTAGGGCACGAGCCACGTCCAATTGTCGGGCCACCCCCGGTATCGGACGCGATATTGTCCAGAAACGCTGACCGATCACGACTCATGCTGGCGATGCAATTGTTCACCGCTGCCACATGCGCCGAAGAGCCCGGTTCCGTCTCCAACGCATCGACCTGGCAATCGGTATCGCGCAGTTTGATCCAGGCGCGCTGAGCCTCCTGAACCGTTGCCTTTTGGCTCGCCGCAAGAACTGGATCAGTTTGATACCCACCCTCGAGCCGAACCATCAGTTCTTGATAACTGGTATTCAACTGCTTATCTGCAGCAACCTTGGCACTCACAGAACATCTTTCCCTCTGAGAGCTCGTAGTGATATCGGCACATGCATCGTCAGCAAATGCATGTCCCCCCAACAGAGATAAACCACCAATCAGCACGGCGGGCAGCACCGGAATAAGATATTTACTCAAGGCAAATTCCAACAATATTTTGCGAAAGTGTATTTTTAAGTCGTGCTTATTCTTCAAGGGAGATAGCCATTTTCAGAGTAGATCCATTCAGATAAACGACTGCTTCGCGCCCATTAATATCGACAGGGGTAGGATTCTGGATCATTCCTTCATCACTAGCCTTCGCAATTTTTGTTAACGTCTTATCCGCAACATTGGCACGCCAAATAGTTTCATCACCATTCTTGAAATAGAACGTCGGCCGTGACTTGCTCCAAATCGGAGCATATATATTCCAACCGGCCTCGGGCCGACCAGCCTGCGCTATCGTTTCATACCCTGAAGTGTGCGAGTAGTACGCTTGCAATTTTCCATACTCACCACCCCAACCGAATGTCAAACCACTAACAGCATTTTCATCAGTATTTGGCCACTGCTGGAACAGCAAACTGCTTTCCACTGGCGGGGATTTTGAACCGAGCTTATAAACCATCCCCCGCAGCTGATTCTTGGAGAGCTGCTGTCGATAGTAAAACGCCCCATCCATGATTCCCGCGAACCTTTTCCCTTCGTCGTTTGAACCCAAACTCAGAGCACCATCAAAACCGATATCTTTCGCAATCGTGTGCAATACCGGCCTGTCGTTGCGATCAACGTACTCATATAGATTACCCCGGTACGCAATCATCGCCGCATCAAAATGCCCTTCAAACACGATGACATGCAACATGCCTGAAATTGTTTCAGCGGAGATCAAAAATCGTTCGACAGCCCCTTTTTCATTGGGAATCCATGCTAAATCAATGACCTTCCATGAGCGCTCAAACTGTGTGTACGGCTTATCACCCAACATTAACTTAATATCTTTCTGAGTCGGCCTAGGCGCAATAGAAACCGGTGTGAGAAAGCTTATCTGCTGAACATAAGCTTCCTCTAAACACTCGACTGACTCACAAGAATTACGCTCTGACTCAAGCCAATCACTTTCGATTATTTGTAAAGCTCGCCGATTTTTTATCGGTTTGAAGACCTCACTGAGCTTTTCGTCCATTGCGGACAAAGAAGGAGAACTACAAATTTTCCTTTCTACGTCCGTCGAAGCTTTGCCACAGTCGAAACTCGCAGAAAATGCCACCGAACTGAAAAGCAAAAAGGCTAACGGTAAAAAGCCAAGGAGCGAATATATATTTTTCATTGAATCAGCCATCGAAGAAATTTTCCCACCATCGAAACGGATACGTTTACGATCCGCCTCAAAATCAAAGAATTTTGGCGCAACAAATAAATCCGTCCCCTCTCACATGGAAGAGTTGATAGCGGCGAGGCAGGAAGCGAAAACGTAACCGGAACGAGGGGGACGGATTAAGTTGACAGTTCGTCCCCCTACCCCCCTGTATCTACTAATTTTTGCTCGGTGTCATAGCCTCAAATGAAGATCTAATATCAGATAACTTAGGATCACTTTTCAGGTTCGACCTAGGCACACATGCAGAAAACTTGACAGTTGCATCTTTCACGCCTTTTAACCCATAGAAACAGTCGAACCACAGCCCCTTTTTTCTCACCGAGTACTTACTCTCAGCTGCAGCTCTGTCTTTTTCAGAGTCCCAAAGCATAAAAGGGGACATTAATACTCTGACTGCGGCGGAGCCCGACGCTGACGAATGAGCAAGATCCACCTCTCCCGTTTCTGACCCTTGTTGCAAAGCGTCATCAGCAGCATAGCTGTATTTATATTTACCATTGCTATCAAAGCGGCCAGATGCAGCCAGGCTTTTCTCAAACTCCACAGGCTCAATTAAAAAAACATTCTCCTCTGTCAAAATATCTGGCCTTAAGCTTACGTTCGAGACCAGTTCTCCATAGCAAATACCATCTTCAAGTTTAACGTTCAATTTAAAACCTGGGATATCTGGAATTGAAACTCCACATATATTTAAAGGCTGTGACTGAGCCATCGAAAAAACCGACATTAAAAATAATCCAAAAGCAAAAATAGGGATAGACCATGATTCACTGTCCAACACTAAAACGTAGTCTGCCCCTGTATCACTCATTACCTATCCACCTTCATATTCAACATGATAAGTTTTTGAGCCTTTAAGTAACGACAACATACGCTTTCTGGTAGTTTTAACATCTTCTTCGTCGCCACAGGCCTCTATCATAAAAACATGATCAGTGCCAGCCTCCAATACGGCAGTAAAGCAGTATGAGTTAGAATAATATATTCCTTCCCAGCCGGACCAATTAACCCCAGAAACACGACTAGCCTTTGACAGCGGCTGCATTCCCGTACCAATCTTCAATCCGTCGGCCTCCTGTACAAAGCCGCTAGCTACCGCGTCTGGAAAACTCATCGCTACGCAGTTCATCTGTACATTTTCTGTTCTACCATCTTTATATTTGTACTTAACAAATGAAATATCATCATCAGTCTTGAAAAACAAAACACCAGGAGATTCATTTACCTCCATGACACAACCTTTACTTTGCACAACTACGCTATCACTAGCATGCACAAACAAAAACGAACTTAACAGATACAAAAAAATAAATTTATTCATTTTTTCTGCCTTTTTACAAATGATGGCATTGGCAACAACTCTTCTCCAGCATCAGCGTTTTCATATAATAGATTCATAACTACAGCTTGAACATTAGTAAAAACGTCTCTGCGCGCGGGAAGTCCGTTCATTTTTTTGTCGATGAGCAAAAAAAAGGGGACAGACCACGTTTTCGGGTCATTACTAAAACCGTGGTCTGTCCCCATTTCCCATGTCCCCATTTCCCACACGGATAGTTCGAAGCAGAGTGATTCGCTGGTGACTGCGCTGTGGACGGCGAAAGGGAATAACGCAAAAAACAAAAACATGACTTTTCATATTTATCAAAACTCGTTAACGATGAACGACCTCTCAAGTAAAAAATGCAGAGTTGTTATCAACGAGCGGACAAATTTATTTATGCAGCAAAAAGAGGGACGATTAGATCCCTCATTTTTTTCACTGCTTTTCACTCGACAAACAAATCTATCGAATTTATTCAAACTATTTACATAGAATACAACAGTCCATTTTCTCTATGCGCTACCGTGACTCACCTTCATACAGCTTAGTTTCCGGGTTAAAATGCCAAATGTGAGAGGTTGTTAGTGGCTTACCATCCCTGTGCATAATTTGATCTTGCTTATCCCTATTATAAGAGTAGATTTTAATATCTCTAAATAGACTATCTTTTGGATGAGTATCGAGAACCTTCACATCAGCAAAATACTCACCACCAACGTTTCTTAAAAAGCCACGACATTGAATTAGAAATTCATAAATAAAATCACCGCTCGACCCGGCACTTGAATATGAAAGAAAAATAAAATCTTTCACTCCGTCACCATTGATATCTTCACTAGTGACAACCTTTCCTTCCTCAATTGAAAATTTTTCATCTTCAATTCGAGAAAGCAAATCAAAATCACGTACACCTTCCGTCCACTGGGATAAAAAATATTTAGCACCATCTGCCGGAGCACATACATCTACAGGGGCAGCGTTGGCAGTATTCGCAAAAAACGCGAGCACCCAGAAAAATCTCATTTAAACTATCCATAACGGGAGGGATTTATTTAAACATCTCACCAAAATCAAAGCCGCTGAGCGCATTAAAATAAACCTGCTCCCTTTTTTGGTTTCAGAATACCTCTACCTTATTCAGACTCCCCCTCATACTTTTGAGAATCAGGATTGAAGTGCCAAATATGAGGTGTCATCAGAGGCTCACCACCTTTTCGCTGGATACTCCCGTTTGAGTTTCGTTTATAAGAATAAATTTTTATGTCTTTAAATACGTTTTTTTGCTCACTTTCCGGCTCCAGGACTTCAACTTTGGCAAAGTACGAAGCACCGAGTGGTTTAAGATAGCCATGACATTGAAGCAGGAAGCTAAACACTCGATCACCACTTGAACCAACGCCTGTTGACGCTTCAAAAATAAAATCGTCATTACCGTCATTATTCAAGTCACCGGCATATACAATACTGCCGTGATCAACTAAAAAGTCTTTTCCATCCTGCATTGACAATACTTTTGTCTTACTATTACCAAGATTCCAATCAGAAATAAAACTTTTCGAGTCTTGTTCTGGATTACAGATATCTCCCACAGAAGACCATGCAATTCCGGGTAGCAAACCAATCAACAGCAAAAAATATTTCATAAGTTACACATCCATAGAAAAGGGGACAGACCAAATTTTTCGGGCAATTACTAAAACCGTGGTCTGTCCCCATTTCCGAAATTCTTTCCTATCAAATTCAACTGCAAACAAATCCTTCCTCTACCTTAGATCCTCACTCAACAAACTCAATAGTTTCAACCATCTTAATGACCTCCTTCAACGCAGAGCCATTTAGATCATTCAAGTAGGCCACATTTCCACCTCCACAAAGTGCAGCAGATCCATGGGGGATGCAGAATCCAAACCCACGCGTTCGGTCCTCCTCTTCACCATTTGTAACGTCCTGAGATATCGCTGGACCTTCCCAGTTCTTCCCTTTTAATACATAAAAAGTATTATGCATGGACGTGTCAGCCGCAACATCTGGATCCAAACTCATGACCCATCCTTTGTCAGTCATTTTCCCACCCGAAAAGTTAGCAAAAGTTTGGGCATCGGCGGGATCCACACATCGAAATTTCAAATCGACTTTTATCGGCCGCCTAGAATTAGGCTTAATAACTTTCGAATAAAATAAGAGCGCAGGCACTTCTTCCTTATCCACCTCATAATCACCTCCGTACAAATTATTCATTTTAAATTTGCACACATTGAGATCTGCAAATATGACCGACGACTTCACATTTGCTTCATTAGCGAACGAGATCGACGAAAATGAAAGAACCAAAACAATCAACCAAACCTTCATCACTGTCTCCTCGCCTTAAACGGATCTGGGAGCTCACTAATTTTTCCACTAGCGTCTGGAAAGTTCATCTGCTCAGTTAAAACCACCAAAGCGTTGGTATACGCTTGGTTGCGGGCAATTATTCCGTTTACTTTGTTGATTTTAGTTACATCATGAACCGGACTACCAAAATTCACAGTTGCGGCAACCTGTCCAAAAACCTCACAACTATAGTACACAAATTGTTTCCCGCCGGATTCTCTAACAACTCGTTCCATCACAGGACTTTTATCAGCCAATTTGGCTGCCTGCGTCCAAGCCCAATAAGCTCCCGCACTGTTGGTAGCATCAACTGGTTTCTTTTCTACATCGTCACGCCAACGAATCATTTCTGCAGTCAGCCCTTTGGGCGTCAGCTGACTATCAGCAAGGTGGCTGTTACTACCGGTGTTATCCGCAGACTTATGCGCGGCTGTAAGCGCGCTTACTAATGGAGAGGGCACTTTGCGACCACGGAACTTCCAATACTTTACATAGTTTCCAGGCCATGTTAACTGCAGTAACCCACGACCATCCCAAGGAAAATATTTCGCGCTACTATTATTTTCATGCATTTTCCCTAGCCATTGGGTTTCTTGAGTGGCATTCCCAAAAAAAGCAGCCATCCGCAATGTACTATTGGCAACCAAAAACTTCTGCAAAGCCTTATTTAAAGGACGTTTCAGATCCCCAATATTTTGTTGCGCTACTGCACTCAACGTAACGCCTTCTGAAACCAAGTTTGAATCCTTTATCCGCAGAGCGCTAGTCGGAAGCAATTGAGTTAGTTCCTCACCACTCAACCAACCGCATTTCCTAAACACATGAATAAATTCCTTTGGAGGGAAGTGCCAGTGCTTTGCCTTAATATCCTTCAGGCCTGCATCCTCCCAGAAGGCCATCGCCTTTTGATGCTCCTTTAACTGATTGTAATCAATTTTAGGCATCGCTGGCCCTAGCTCGGAGTCGCTCAAAAGCCAGCCATATCGAGTATCAAAATTTTCACGCCCCCACTCGCTTGGAAACTTAAAAATGCATTTTTCCAATTGTTTTCGAGACTCTTCCTTTTGAATTATTTCTTGGTTGTGCTTTTTAATCCTAAAACTCTTACTATAAACGTGCTCTTCTTCTGGCTTTGCTGGTGCATGTTTAAAATCTGGCGACTTGGAAATTTCCACAATACTACGAGATGGGGGAAATAGCGGATCCTCATCTAGCTTCAACAATGCTCTTAGATAGGGCGACTGACAGTGGCTGTCTTCATCGGTATCGTCATCAATTAATATCCAACCTAGCCAATGCGGAAAATCCGCGTCGCTGAAACAGGTTACAGTGCTAGCGTTTAAGTTGAACCAAGCCACCCCTGTTGGTAGTGCTACCTGTCTCCAATGTGCCGCATTGGTTGGAGTAAGGGAATCGGGACCTAGTACTCGACCGAATCGCAGCATTTCATAACCTGCGCTTGGGCAAGCAGGGTAACGAGAGCCAGCAATTTCAAACAGGTCGTATTCGAAGCCTTCGCTCTCTTTATGTTCACCAATACACTTACCCTCAAGCGTGTAAGTACTCAAAACGCATTGCCCTTTTTCGTAATGCATACGTACGAATAAGTCTTCTGGTGGCCGAGCCAGACAATCGCCTGCACTATTCTGATCAGTCCAATTAGCTGCGGGCTGCGAATAGCCTATTACTTCTGGCGGTAAATAAAAATGCATATCGCCCCAGCAGCTATCTGTGCGACCAGCTTTGGTTTGATACATAAGCTCACGTTCAGTTCGACCGAACAGATGTGGTATCTGAGTATCATCCGCAATGATCTCAAAATGAATCTTGTTTGGCACGCCATAGATTTTTCCTGACTCACCAATAATATCTTTCCGATAAACCCGCATATCAACTTTTGGATTTACCAACGATATTTTCGAAAGATGCATGTAAATTGAATAAAAAACGACCTTCGAACTTTCACCTTCGCCAATTTCTGTTTCATGTCGCAGGACAATACAGCCGTTATCTGTCCATCCGCCATAGTTCAAAGGCGCATCGTCGGCAGTATCTACCGGAGTTGGTTGACGGAAATAGGCTAGCTTTCCGTCAGCAATGGCCCGGACCGGAAGTACTTTTCCAGCCAAAGGGGGCGCTTTTAGGTGAGTCCCCCCGTGCCAATTCAAATCAAAGCTGATCGGGAAAAAGCCATCACCCGGCTCTCCACACAGCATTGCTCGATTCAAATACGCTTCGTCAGTCTCTCCGGCCGTCGGAGCTGGAAGAAATGGAGGGCTAATCAACATAGGTGTGATCCATATTTAATAAATTCTTCAAATCCATTGAGCGCTGACGTCACAGCGATAACAGGTACTTTGTTTTAGGTTTCGGCTCTTCTGGCGCGTTCGCAATCGCCTGATCCATCAAACTCCCCGCCTTATCCTTATCCGCCGCACCCGGCAGCACCGGCGGTTTAATCCCAATGCCAGTCCCCGATCCCGCAGAACCACCCGCATTGATCTTGATCACCGGCCCAACCACCGTCACCCCACCGCCATCGAGCTTGATAAAGCTCCCACCCCCAAGAATGGTCAGCTCCGTCCCCGCCTCAATAACGATCTTGTCCCCTGCCTTAAGGTGAATCTCTTTCCCCACACTCGTCAGCTGCGCAGTCCCCAACTTCACATGCTGGTTCTGCCCAATCGTCAGGTGATCATCCAGCTTCGCTTCAACCTTGCGGTCGGAGATCGTGGTGCGGTGTTCTTCAGCCTTCAGCTCGGTGTAGGTGTTCTTAACCACCGTATCGTGACGTTCATTCCCGACCCGAATCTTCTGGTCATGCTCAACGTTCTCATCCCAATCCCGCTGCGCATGAATGTAGATCTGCTCGGCACCTTTCTTGTCTTCAATGCGCAGTTCGTTGTACCCACCGCCACCCGGCGAGCTAAGCGTTTTGAACACACTGCGAGTCTTGTTCGCCGGCAAGGCGTAAGGCACCGGGTTTTCCTTGTGGTACAGGCAGCCGGTGACGAGGGGCTGGTCGGGGTCGCCTTCGAGAAAGGTGACGAGGACTTCCATGCCGATGCGCGGGATGCTGATGGCGCCGTACCGGTCGCCGGCCCAGGAACTGGAGACGCGCAGCCAGCAGCTGGTTTTGTCGTCGGCGAGGCCTTCGCGGTCCCAGTGGAATTGCACCTTGATGCGGCCGTATTGGTCGCAGTGGATCTCTTCGCCTTTGGGGCCGGTGACCATGGCGGTCTGGCTGCCGAGTACGCGCGGTTTCGGGTGTTCGAGGGCCGGGCGGTAGAACACGTCCCACGGGGTGGCGAGGAAGGTGTTGCGGTAGCCTTGGTGGAAGTCGTCTTTGTTGTCGGTGGTGTCGCTGGTCACGCCTTCTTCGAGGACTTGCGGTTGTTTGCCTTCGTGGAAGAGTTCGGTGAGCAGCCACAGGTCGTTCCACTCGCTGCGCGGGTGGTCGGACATGGCCATGAAGTGGCCGCTGACCAGTTTGGTCTGGTCGCCGCGACCTTCGGCCTGACGGTAGTCGGCGCGGTGGCGTTCGAGGGCGCGCTGGCTGAGGAACTTACCGCGCGCGCGGTCGATGAAGCGGCCGGGGTAGTCGTAGTCTTCCAGATCTGGCTCAGTGCTCTCGCCTTCGGGTTTGTACGCCGCTTCCATTTGCAGGCGCGGTTTTTCGAAGTCGTAGTCGCGGCGCGTGGTGCGGCTGGTGCGGGTTTCCAGGCGCAGTTTGAAGCCTTTGATCACCGGTTCTTCGGCGACCATGCCGCTGCCCTGCACGTACGCGGTTGGCTGGCCGAGGTCGGGGAACACGGTCTGGTCGTCGCCGAACACCAGCAGGTGGGCCTTTTCGCTGTGCTGGAAGTGGTAGTGAATGCCTTCCTCTTCGCACAGGCGCTGGACGAAGTGCAGGTCGGTTTCGTCGTATTGCACGCAGTAGTCGCGATCCGGGCACGGCTGACTCAGCTGGAAACTGTAGGCGTTACCTTTGATGCCGTGCTCTTCAAGGATCAGCGCGATGATTTTCGGCGCCGACATCTGCTGGTAGATGCGCTGGTTGGTGCGGTGATGCAGGTATTGGAGTTGCGGCACCATCGACACTTTGTAGCGAGTCAGGCGCTTGCCGGCATCGCCTTGGGCGACGCGATAGATCTGGCCGTGGATGCCCGAGCCTTGTGGATCGAATGCGAGAAACGCCTGCTTGTGCAGCAGTTGCTCAAGGTCCAGATCAGGGTTTTCGCTGACCAGTTCGAGGTCGAAACGAAACGGCTGGCTGATGCCTTCGGTGCCGGTGAACGACAGCACTTGCAGGTCGCCGACGTAGTCTTCGACCTTGAGGCTGAAGTGGGTTTCGTTAGCTGGGTTGAACATAAAGTGCTCCCTGTTCGAATGTCATCCGTTACGCCCGAAGTCGCAGACGTTGCAGCCAGGACGAAGTGGCGCCCAAGGCGTCACGCAATTGTTGGGCAGTGATGGTGCGTTCTGCCGGGTCGAAGCTCAGCGCGGTTCGCAGCGCTGGCCAGCCGTGTTTCGGTAAGTTCGCCGGGGCTTGCAGTTCGCGCTCCAGGTGCTCATCGCGCGCCTGAGTCGAGGGCAAGCGGCGGAACGGGTGTTTGCCGCCCGCCAGTTCGTAGATCACGCAGGCCACGCCGTACACGTCCGCGCTGGCCGACAACGGTTGGCCCTCAAGCAGTTCGGGGGCGGCGTAGCCCGGGGTCCAGGCGTTGAAGCGTTCGCGACTCAGATGCGGCAGGCCGGGCATCACACCCTCCTCTGCCTGACCGAGGCCGAAGTCAAAGAGGCGCAAGCCGTCTTCGCTGAGCATGACGTTGCTCGGTTTCATGTCACCGTGCAGCACGCCGCGACCGTGGGCGTAGGCCAGCGTGTCGAGCAGCGGCAGGACGATGTCGCGCAGTTCTTGCCACGGCAGGCCGAGGGGCCGCTCGCAGAGCAATTTGTCCAGGGTCAGGCCACGCATGTATTCCATGGTGATGAAGGCCCGCTGGCAGTCGGTGTCGACTTCAAAAGTGTGCGCACGCACGACGTTGTCGTGGCGCAGGCGTCGGGTCAGGGCGAACTCGCTGTAGAGCAAGGCACTGGCGTCCGGCGATTCGGCAAATTCTTCGCTGAGGATTTTCAGCGCAAGGTAAGGATCGGGATCGCCGAACTGTTCGTGCAGCAGATCCCTTGCCCGGTAAACGGCGCCCATGCCACCGGCCCCGAGCAGACGCTCGAGGTGGTAGCGACCGGCGAGTACATCCGGCAGTGCACCGATGCTGGCCTTGGTTGGCGCCAGCAAAGGCTCTGCCTTGTTTTCCTTGGCGAAGGCGAAGTAGGTCAGGTTGTTGGCCTGTTCTTCGCTCATCAGCAATTCATCGACTGAGGATTCGATTTCAGTCATTGGCGGATCACCACGGCTGTCAGGTTGTCACGCGCGGCGCCACGCAGGGCGCCGTCGAACAAACGTTCCAGCGCCACCTGCGGCGCGCTGAGGCTGAGGGCGTTGCCGAGGGCATCGCTGCTCAGGCCCTGATACAAACCATCGCTGCAGAGCAAAAATGCATCGCCCGGATAAACCTCGAGTTCGAGGACATCCAGGGTCAGTTGTTCGGCGGCGCCGACGGCTCGGGTCAACGCCTGAGCCGCCGGGTGTGCCGCCGCTTGTTCGACGCTCATTTGCTGTTCGTCGATCAATTGCTGTTGCAGCGAATGATCCTTGGACAGCTGATACAACCGCTGCCCACGCCACATGTAGCAACGGCTGTCGCCGGCCCAGATGCAGGCTGCGCGATTGCCTTCCACCAGCAGCGCGACGACGGTGCTGCCCATGATGCTGTCGTGACGCCCGGCGGTGACCGTCAACTCCTGCCCCAAACGCCGGTTCAACCAGTGCAGGCACTGGCGGATGGCTTTGAGGCGTTCGTCGAAGTCCTCGTGTTGCGGCAGTTCAGCCAGGCTGGCGACGATCAACTGACTGGCGATGTCGCCACCCTGATGACCGCCCATGCCGTCCGCGACCACCCACAGCCCCTGCTGTGGCGAGTCGAGGAAGGCATCTTCGTTGCGCGCCCGCACCTTGCCCGGGTCGGTACGCGCCGCGCTGCGCCAGGCACTGGCCACCAGCATCAGAGCTGCACCGGCATACGGAAGGTGCGCAGTACGCCCATGTCGAACGGGTTTGGCGTGCGCTGGCTGGTCAGCAGGTAGTTGGCGCGCAGGCCACCTACGTCGGCTTTCAGCACCAGTACGTCGCGACCGGTCAGGTACTCGGTCTGCATCAGGTCGAACAGGCGGAACAGCGACCATGGGCCGGAGTTCTTCTCGATGCCGATCGGGCGCCCGGCCATTTTGTCCATGACCAGACTGGTACGACCGTCTTCAGCATCGGTCGGCCATTTGAACGACATTGGCAGGATCGGACCGTGGCGGTATTCCATGGTCTTGTCGCCGAACTTGAACTCGGAACGGCTGACCGCCGGGTCGAGGGTGTACGGCTCAAGCTTGAACTGCACGGTCGGCTCGGCCGGGTTGATCGAGAAGAAGCTCTGACGAATCGTCAGCGCCGCTGCCATCTGGTCCAGGTACATCTTCGATACCGGCAAGCTGTGACCGTCGACGCTGCGCATGCGGTAGTTGCCCGGATCGCCGCTGACGAACGGACGCAGGTAGCTGTCGAAGAAGCGGTCGACGGTGCCTTGAGCGCGGAAGAACTCACGGAAATCGCTGATCGCTACGTCGCTGGTGCTGCTGGCGCTGAACGGATAACGCTTGCTGATGGTTTTGCCATACACGCTGTACAGCTCGTTTTGATAACGACCGTTCAGGTATTGGTAAGCATCGTTAAGCACCAGACGCCACGAGTCTTCGGCCAGCACGTTGAACCACACGCTGAGCGGACGCGGCAAACGACCGGAGGCATTGCGCAGGTTGGTCAGCGCATCACGCTGGCCGCTCATGCGGGTTTTCGCCATTTCGAACGCGGCTTGTTCAGGTGTGCTGGAACGGGCCAGACCGGCGAGTTGCAGTTGCAGGTCGTTGAGCGCGCTCAGCGCAGGCGTCAGGTCCGCCGCCGGGCCGTTGTTGTCATCGAGCAAGCGATGCAGCGGTTCGAAGCGGCGTTGCAGCGACTTCTTCGCGGTGTCCGGCAGGGTCTTCGCCACGTTCAGGGCCGAAGCCTTGTCCGCGGCGGCGGCGGCAAGTTTGCCAACCTTACCCAGTTTGCCTTTCTGCCCAGCCAGCGCATCAGCAGCGTCGCCAGCTTCTTCGACAGGGTCTGCAGCGGCCTGGAAGCGGGTGTTCTCACGCACTTCAGTGAGCAATGCCAGCACCGGCGAGTTGGCCGAGGTCAGGCCCGCCAGTTGCTCGGCGCCTTCACCGGCATCGCTGATCGGCGGCAGGGCAACCTGGCCAACGGCTTCGCTCCAGTAGTTGGCGTAGTCGCGGAAGTACAGCTGCTCCAGCTCGACCATCAGGCGACGCAAGTCCATGTCGCTGATGCCTGCGCCTTCGCCCAGTACCCAGTTGTCACGCAGGATGTCGGTGACCAGCGCCGAACCCTGCACCGAGAAATACTGCTGATAACCGGTTTGCGTGTAGAAACCCGGGATCACGTATTCGGTGCCGATAAACAGCGAGCCTTGTGGACCGAGGTGTTGGCTGAAGCGATAGTCCGGCAGGTTGCGCGCCTGCTCGCGGAGCATGCGGTAAACCACCGTGGCCAGCGATTCGCTACGCAATACCTGACGCGCCTGAGTGACCAATTGGTCGTTCAGCGGGTAGATAAACGGCTGCTTCAGCAGGCGATCGAGGTGCGCACTCAAACCGTTCTGTACGGCGGTGTTGCCGGTATAGCGCGTCGACCAGTCAGTAGCGACCCAGTCCTTGAGCCACGCGGCATCGCGACGATCCTTCATGTTCAACATCAGGTACGCACGCAGGCTGTTGAGCAGGCGGTCGCGGTCCTTCATATTGGCGCGGATCTGCCCTTCGAGCATGGTCGCCACCCGTGGCAGCAGTTGCTTTTCAAGCTCGCGCTCGTAAGCCTCTTTGACCACTGGATTGACGTCTTCACCCTGATACAGACCGCCGCGCTCGTGATACGACACGTCACCTTTTTTCGGGAAGACCTGGGTCGCGGCGTAGCTGGTGTCGAGGGTTTTCAGTACGCCCATGGCGTCATCACGCGGCGACAAAGCCGTGCGCTGCTGCGTCCAGTTCTGCGCCAGATTGCGCAGGTTTTCCAGGCGCTCGTAGTTGGCCGAGAAACCACCGGCCCAGAGCATGCCGAACAGCGCCAGCGAAGCGAGTGCGCCGACGTACAGCGCACGCTGGCCCCAATGGATGCGGCTGCGTTCGCGCTTGTCCAGACCGGCCAGATCGGCTTCGGGGAAAATCACTTGGCTGAACAAGTGATGGATGAAACGCGAACGGCCGCTGCGCAGGGTCGGCAGCACGCCGGCGCTCATGCCGAGACTGGCGCCGATGCCGGCGGTGGTGGCATCCATCTCTTGGGTCAGGTGCGGCGCGCTGGTCAGGTAGAAACCACGCAGTTGCGTGGCACGCTGATAACGGTTGCCAGTGAACGCCATGTCGACGAACAGGCACAGGCGCTCGCCGATCTGCCCCAATTGATGCGGGAAGTCGAGGATGCGGCCACGGCGCTGGGTATCGCGCTCGGAGTGCATGCGCATGATCACTTGGCTGTTGAGGCGACGCAGCAGTTCTTCGAACTCGTTGCGCAGCACAGCGACGTCGGTGCCGACCTGATCCTTGCGGAAACTGGTGCCGAGCACTTGATCGCTTTCTTCGCGAGTCAGTTGATCGAAGAACTCGTCGAAGCCGAGCAGCTTGTCAGCCTTGCTCAGGACCAGGTACACCGGCACGTCGACGTGCAGTTTCTGATGCACGTCTTGCAGACGGCCGCGAACCTGGCGTGCGAGGGTATCGATGTCCTGCTCACTGCCGCCAAGCAGGGTTTCCACCGGAATGGTCACCAGCACGCCGTTCAACGGACGCCCGCGACGGCGCTTGCGCAGCAGTTCCAGCAAGGTGGTCCAGGCGCTGCCGTCGACTTCCGCGTCAGGCTGGGTCATGTAGCGCCCGGCGGTGTCGATCAGCACACCGTGATCGGCGAAGTACCAGTCGCAATGACGGGTGCCGAGGGTGTCGCGGGTCAGCTTGCGGTCGATCTTGTTGATCGGGAATTCCAGACCGGAAAAGTCCAGCAGGCTGGTCTTGCCGGAGGCCTGCGGACCGATCAGCAGGTACCACGGCAAGTCACTGCGCCAGCGCTCGCTGCGGCCGCGATACAAGCTGGAAGTCTTCAGGGTTTTCAGCGCGTCTTTGAAGCGCGCCTTCAACTCCTTCTGTTCTTCGTCGATCAGCTCTTCGCGGCGAATGCGGTCCTGGCCGTCCTCGCTTTCTTCCTCGGCTTTCTTGCGGATACCCGCGCGCCAGCTGACGAAGACCATGGTCAGGCCCCAGATCAGGAACAGCACGGCAATGGTCAGCAAGCGCGCGGTCGCACTCTCCCAGAACTTGTAGTCATCAACCGCCAACAACGGGCCGACGAACCACACCAGCAGCGCCACGAACAGCACCAGCAGCAAGGTCCAGACCCAGGTCTGGCGCAGGAAGGCGCCGACTTTCTTGAAAAACTTTTTCATCACACGTCCCTGTTTACGGCTGCGACTGCGGTTGCACCGCGGCCGGATCAAGCGGCTGATATGGTTGCAGAACGGTGTCGCGCTGCTCGCCCAAGACCCAGGCGAAGCCTGAATACATCACCACCAGACAGACGAAAGTGAACAACACCACCATCCACGCCGGCACGATGCGCACCAGGTTGCGACGCTGATCGTTCAAGCCTTCCCAGTGCGGCGACAACTCGCGCGGCACGTCGCCACGCAACTGACGGATCTGCCGATACAGAGCATCGCGGATGCCTTCAAGTTCGAGCATGCCGCGTGCCTGCACGCGGTACTTGCCCTCGAAACCGAGGGACAGGCACAGGTACATCAGCTCGAGCATCGGCAAGTGCTTGACCGGGTTTTTCGACAGGCGATCGAGCAACTGGAAGAACTTCTCGCCACCGAAGGTCTCGTTGTGGAAGCTGCTCAGCAGACTCATCTGCGACCATTCGCTTTCGTTGCCCCACGGTGTGGTCACGACAGCTTCGTCGACCACAGTGCAGAGCACGTAACGCGCGGCCATCACCTGGCTGCTTTCGGCACCGTTGTGCAGGGCGCGTACTTCAAACAGCTTGAGCCCGGCGGTCAGGCGCTCGTTGAGCGCGTACAAATCTTCGCGGGTTTCGCTGTGCTTGAGGCGCACCACTTCCGAAAGCAGTTCGGACGAAGCAGCGACCAGCGAATTGAGGCTGATGTTGAACGCTTCTGCCGGGCGCAGGCGCGCGGCGTAGATCATGCGTTCTTCCAGTTGCTCGAAACGCGGCGGCGCGGCGAAGTCGGTCAGCGGACTGGCTGCCGGTCCGTGGCCTTGACGATCGAGCAGGACGGTTTTGTCGTCCTGGTTGTAATCCGTTTCCTTGATCATGTCGGTCAGTTCCTGATGGCCCAGAATTTCAGTTCAAGCTCGGCGAATTCGCCGGACACATGGAACGCGAAACCGCCGGAGCGCTCGAGTTGTGCCAGGTCTTCGGAACTGAGTTCGAGGATGAAATAGGTTTTGTTCGAGTGGAACGCGATCTGCCGCGGTGCTACCGGCAACGGTTTGACCTTGATCCCCGGCAAGTGCAGGTTGACCAGTTGGCGGATACGCTCCACCGGGCCGACCTTGAGGTGCGCCGGCAAGCGATGGCGCAGTTCTTCGGAGTCGCAGTTGGCACTCGCTGCCAGCACGAACGACGCCGAGCCGAGCAGTTTGTGGTCGTGCAACGGCGAGACGATGATGCCGTACTGACGCGCTTGCAGGATCAGTTCGATGGCGTGCTGTTCGAGCACCATCGACAGCACCTGACGAATCGCTTCCATCAGTTTGCGGAAGCTCCCACCCTGGTCAGCGTGGGAATAGCGGCTGTCCAGACGCGGGCGTTTGCTTTCGCCGGAGAAGGTCGCCAGATCGCCGAGCATGGTCAGCAGCGTGCGGTACAACTCTTCCGGGTGCACCTGCTCCAGGCCGAGGTAGTGGCGCAGCAGCAGTTCGGTACGGTTGATCAGTTGCAGCATCATGAAGTCGCCGACTTCGGCACCGCCGACCTTGCCGTTGGAGCGGATGCGCTCGGCAATCGTGTCGCCACGGTGGTTGAGCATGCTGATGACTTCTTTCAGGCACGACAGCAGATAGCTGGAGGCGTGGGCCTGAATGTAGGTCGGCACGAAATCCGGGTCGAGGCTGATCACGCCGTCCGGCGTGGTGTCGAGCACGTCGCAGATCTTCAGCTTGACGTAGGCCTGATCGCTCTGCTGCTCGCCGAGCAACAGTTTGAAGTCCGGGCGACCGCAGCTGACCTGGCTGGCGGAATCGTCGCCGGCGTTGGAATCAGCGACTTCGGCGTCGTACGCGGTGTAACGCGCGAGCACATCGGATTGCTCCGGACGGCGCGACTCGATGTGGTTACCGGTGACCAGCGGCAGCGCCAGGTAGATCGGTGTGTTGCCGGTGTTCGGCGGTACGTCCAGCGCCAGCGGCTCGGTGTTGCCACCGAGTTCGAACAGGCTGCCGTCCGGCAGAATCCCCGAGGCTTCACTGATCACCAGTTTGCCCATGTTGAGGAACTGCAGGTCGATCTCCAGATTGAGGAAACCCCAGGTGTAGCCACCCAGCAATTGCGTGCGGGTTTTCATCTGGTGATCGTAATAACGATCGTTGTGCTGGAAGTGCTGCGGCCGCAGCAGCATGCCTTCCTGCCAAATGACTTTATGGGTATTCATGATCAGTCATCCGCCTTGGCGAGCACTTGATTGGTGTTACGGATGCCGGTCTGGTCCAGAGTCAGATCGACTTCGGTGACTTCCAGCGGAGTGATCTGAACGGTGTGGCGCCATTGGGTGTCCGGCAAGTCGCGGTAAGCGGCGAGGACGCCCACATAAAGGCTGCCCTCTTCCACCTTGAGCTTCATCTCCACGGTTTCACCCGGGCGCAATTCGAGTTCTTCGCTGGCCACCAGATCCGGGTTGAGGGATTCCTTGGCGCGTTCGTAAAGGCTGAAGAAATCAGCGTTCTCGAAGGTCACCGGGTGCTTGAGTTCGAACAGGCGCACGACGATCGGCGACGGCCGACCGTTGAGATCCGGGTTGAGCTGATCGCTGCCGGTCAGCTTCAGGTTGATCTTGGTCACTTTCGAGTACGGCGACAGCGACGAGCAACCGGCGAGCAGCACCAGCACGGTGAGCGCAGTCAGCGTCTTGAAAAAAGCGGTCGAGCGGCGAGACATGCGCATCATCCTTGGTGGTCGGTGTGGAGGGTGGAGATCAGGCGGATCTGTTCTTCGTAGGCCTGAGCGAAGTCGCGGGCCAGCAGACGCTCGCTCCAGTCATCGTCCTGACGCAGCGCCTGGTGATAGCGGCCGAACGCTCTCCAGCGCCCGCCCGATGTCGCGATCAACGGCTTGTTGTCGCGCTCGAAACGCAGGGTCAGTTGCTCCGGCGAGAAGTGCTCCAGGGTGCCGCGTACGGCGGCGCGGCTGGCGGTCAGCAGTGCAACTTGATGCGCCTGCAGATCGCGGAACGCACGGGAGACCGCTTGCTCGGCCGGCAGATGGCCGGGCTTGCTTGGCTGCAACAGAATCTGCAGCGCTTCGCTCGGATCGACGGCGAATTTCAGCGGATTCTTGTTGGTGCCTTGCACGGTGGTCTGGGCCAGACGCAGTTCGTTTTTCAGCTCCGAACGGGTGCGCAGGCTCTGCTGCAAACCGCCGATGCTTTGGCGCAGCAAGCGCGCCGCGTTCAACGCCAGGGCTTCGCGTTCGTCGTGGCTGAGGCCTTTGACGTCGACACCCAGCGCCGCACCGAAATGATCCCAGAAACCTTCGCTTTGACGCTCAACGGCTTTCGGTGCCGGAGCGGGCTCAGGTTCGACGGGGGCTGCAATCAGCTCCGGCACCATCAGGCTTTCCATGTCGATGCGCGCGTAGTCGGCGCGTTGACGGGAATCCTCAGGCTTGGTGTTCGGCGCCAGCAGTTCGTCGATTTCCGAGTACACACGCTCTTGCTGTTCGAGAGCATTGAGCGGATCGAGATCCAGAAACGCGTCATCGGGAATGATGCTGCCGGCAGCGCGTGGACGGCCGACTTCACCGTCGAAGGTCGCCGGGTCGCGCACCAGCCGCGCGCGAATTTCGAAATCACCCAGCACGTAGGTGCTGCCGTGCTCGATGCGCACCGGTTCGCCCTTGTGCAGACGCGCACCGCTCTCGCCGTCCTGAACACCGTTGCTGCTGGTGTCGGTGAGGAAGAACGTGCCCTCGCGGTAACTGACAATCGCGTGGTGATTGGACAGATGACGCTTGCGGTCAGGGATGATCCAGTCGCAGTCCTCGCCCCGCCCGATCACGCCGCCGGCCTGTTTAAAGGTCTTCTGGCACAACTCGGTGGGCACGAACTGCTTGGTGTTCAGCATTTCGAAAACCAATTCCATGTTTGATGCTCCTTGCGGTCACTTGCCGCGATTGACCGCTTGCGGATCACCCAACGGGCGATAGTCGTTGTCGTTGAATTTGTAATTGCCGCTACAGCCGCCAAGGCCGCATAGAACGACGAGGGTCAGCAGGACAGCGTGCCAGTGACGAACAGACATCAGAGGGTCTCCAGGTGTAGACAAAGCACAAAGCGCCGACCCTTGCGGGCGGCGCTGAAATTGGTTTTTGTGGGGATTTCGATGAAGTTTTGCCTACCCATCGAAATCTCCCAGATTGATGTTCAAACGGCCGAGCCGATACAGCAGCGTGCGTCGCGGCAAGCCCAGTTCACGGGCGGCGAGGGTCTGGTTGCCGTCGTTTTTGCGCAGGCAATCGAGCAATAACGTGCGTTCGACCTGCTCGAGGCGTTCACGCAAATTCAAGTGGCTGTTGTCTTCCGGCATTGCCTCCATGCGCAGGGAGAAATGCTCGGCGAGCAACTCGCCGCCTTCGCACAACAGCACCGCGCGCTCAACGAGTGCCTTGAGTTCACGCACGTTGCCGGGGAAGTTGTAGCCGGACAGGTGTTCCAGCGCCGCGCTCGACCAGCGCACCGGGTCGCGCTGCAAATACGTGCAGGTCTTCTCGGCGAAGTGCTGGGCCAGTTCGAGGATGTCGCCTTCACGCTGACGCAGCGCCGGCAGTTCGATCGGGAATTGCGCGAGGCGGTAGTACAAGTCCTCGCGGAATTTGCCCTCGCTGACCAGCGTCGACAGATCGCGGTGCGTTGCGGCGATGATGCGTACATCGATTTTGTGCGTGTCGTTGGAGCCCAGCGGACGAATCTCGCCTTCCTGCAACACGCGCAAGATCTTCGCCTGCAACGACAACGGCATGTCGCCGATCTCGTCGAGCAACAACGTGCCGCCATTGGCCGCATCGAACAGGCCGGCGCGGTCGCGATCGGCGCCGGTGAACGCGCCTTTGCGATAGCCGAACAACTCGCTTTCCAGCAGATTTTCCGGGACCGCCGCGCAGTTCTGCACGATGAACGCCTGAGACCGACGCGGGCCGCAATCGTGAATCGCCCGCGCCACGACTTCCTTGCCGGTGCCGGTTTCACCGCGCAACAACACGGTGTACGGGCTGTGCAGGACTTTGCTGATCAGCGAATGGGTCTGGCGCATCGCCGCGCTTTTACCGATCAAGCCATAGCCACTGATGCTCGGCACGCTGCGCGCCACTGTTGCCGATTCCGCCAGCGGTTGACGCAGGCGTTGCAGCAAATGCAACTGGCCCAGCACGAACGAGCCGAGCTGGCCGAGAGAATCGGCGAAGCCTTGCAGGTTGGTACGACGACGGCTGGCGCACAGCAGCAGACCTTCGACAGCCTTGTGCTGATTGACCAGCGGCACGCACAGCAGCGACTGCCACGGCGAGGTCGCCGCCGGCAGGAAACTGGTTTCGTGCAAGCTGCCGCTCAAGTCGTCGAGGCACACCACGCGGTTCTGGCACAGGGCAAACTGCAGCAGTTGTTCACCGTTGTAATCCGCCGGCAGGCTCGCCGATTCACGCGGTTGCAGAGCGCCGTCGAGGCATTCGGCGTTCATCCCCAGACACGTGTGGGTGGCGTCGAGCAGATACAGCTGCGTCAATTCGCAACCGCTCAACTCGGCCAACCCACGCACGAAGTCACCCAGCAACGCAGCACCGTCCGCCGCCCGCGACAGACTGGCGAACTGCGCCAGCAACGCTTCGGCATAGACCAGTGGCTGCGGCACCTGAGTGAACATCACACCCACCTCAGGCGAACTCGCACGTCACGCTGGACTCGCCGTCGAGCGTGGCATGCACACGCTTGAGGCTTTCACCGGTGGCCATGGCGTCGAGCAGACGATCCGCAACCAGCGGCAAAACGTGCTGATCGAGCAGATGGTCGATCAGGCGCGCACCGCTGTCGCTTTGCGTGCAACGCTCGGACAGGTGATCGACAAGGTTCTGGCACCAGCTGAAATCCAGCTGACGACGATTGAGACGCTCGCCGAGGCGACCGAGTTTGATCTCGATCAGCTCGCGCAATACCGGGCCGCCGACCGGGTAGTACGGCACTACTTTCATCCGCGCCAGCAGCGCCGGTTTGAAGTGTTTGCTGAGCACCGGGCGAATGGTTTCTTCGAGCACTTCGGCGGTTGGCCGCGCGCCGTTTTCACAGAGGTCGCTGATGCGGTCGCTGCCGAGGTTCGAGGTCATCAGGATCAACGTGTTGCGGAAGTCGATCTCGCGACCTTCGCCGTCGTTGGCCACGCCTTTGTCGAAGATTTGGTAGAACAGATTGAGCACGTCCGGGTCAGCCTTCTCGACTTCATCGAGCAACACCACCGAGTACGGTTTCTGCCGCACCGCTTCGGTGAGCATGCCGCCCTCGCCGTAACCGACGTAGCCCGGTGGCGCGCCGATCAGGCGCGAAACGGTGTGCTTCTCCTGGAACTCGGACATGTTGATGGTGGTGATGAAACGATCACCGCCGTACAGCAAGTCAGCGAGGGCCAGTGCGGTTTCGGTTTTACCGACGCCGCTCGGGCCGACCAGCAGGAACACGCCCACCGGTGCGTCAGGTTTGTTCAGGCCGGCAGCGGTGGCGCGCATCGAGCGATCCAGGGCGTGCACGGCTTGTTCCTGACCACGGATGCGCGTGCGCAGGTCAGTGGCGAAACTGGCGACTTTGGCGTTGTGTTCGCGAGCCAGTTGCGCCAATGGCACGCCGGTCCAAGCGCTGATCACTTCGGCAACCAGGCGCGGGCACACTTCGAAGCTGACCAGACGCTCCTTGACCTGTGCGGCGGTCAAGGCGCTGTGGGTTTCGTTGAGCTGGGCTTCCAGCGCTTCGACGCTTTGGCCTTCTTCAACTTCAGCGGCGATGGTTTCGATCACCGTGCCTTCAGCGTCTTCTTCAACGTTGACGGTCGGCTCGACGGCGGCGGCTTCGCGGGCCTTGGCCAGTTGCTGACGCAGTTCCAGCAGGCGCTCGGCCAGTTGTTTCTGTTCAGTCCACAGGGTTTCCAGCGCGACCATTTCGTCTTCGGCTTCGTCGAGACGAGCTTCCAGTGCATCCAGCGCTTCGTGGTCGATCAGCAGACCGGCCTCGGCATCGCGGCGCAGGGCCTGACGCTGACGGCCACCTTCAGCCAGTTCGCCACGCAGGCGCTCAAGGCTTTCCGGGGCAGCGGCGAGGCTGATGCGCACGCGGGCGCAAGCGGTGTCGAGAACGTCGACGGCTTTGTCCGGCAGTTGCCGACCGGCCAGATAACGCGCAGACAGCTCAGCAGCCGAGACCACCGCGTCATCACGCAGATAGATGCCGTGGCTCTTCTCGTAAACCTGGGCCAGACCACGGAGGATGGTCACCGCTTCACTGACAGTCGGTTCGTGCAGTTGCACAGGCTGGAAACGACGGGCCAGCGCCGGGTCTTTCTCGAAGTATTTCTTGTACTCGGCCCAGGTGGTCGCGGCGATGGTGCGCAGTTCGCCACGGGCCAGTGCCGGTTTCAGCAGGTTGGCCGCGTCGGAACCGCCAGCGTTGCCGCCAGCGCCGATCAAAGTGTGGGCTTCGTCGATGAACAGAATGATCGGTTTTGGCGAAGCTTTGACTTCGTCGATCACGCCTTTAAGACGACGTTCGAACTCACCTTTGACGCTGGCGCCAGCCTGCAGCAGGCCCATGTCCAGCGACAGCAGTTCAACGCCTTTGAGCACTTGCGGCACTTCACCGGCGGCGATGCGCGAAGCCAATCCTTCGACGATGGCGGTCTTGCCGACACCGGCCTCACCGACGACGATCGGGTTGTTCTTGCGGCGACGGGCGAGGATGTCGACCATCTGCCGGATCGCGCCGTCACGGCACAGCACCGGGTCGAGTTTGCCGTCGCGGGCCTGTTGGGTCAGGTTGTGGGTGAAGCGCTGCAGCAGCGATTCGCCCTGCGCCGCTGGTTTGCCGTTGGCCGCCGGTTGCTCCTGTTGCGACAGGGCAAATTCCTTCAGGCGATCGATGTTCAGCTTGGCGAGCAGCGGCTGATAACGGCTGCCGGCGTAGCGCATCGGATTGCGCAGCAGCGCGAGGATCAGCGCCGCGTCTTCGACCTGGGTCTGGCCCAGTTCGAGGTTGGCCACCAGCAGCGCATCTTGCAGCCACTGCACCAGTTCCGGGGCGAACACCGGATTGCGCGATGCACTGTGCTCGACGCGCGATTGCAGCGCAGCGCTCAGTTCACCGGCGTCGACGTCTGCATCCTGCAGTGCACGCGACAGCAAGCCGTTCGGGCGCTCGAGCAGGCCAAGCATCAAATCTTCGACGAGGATCTTGCTGCCGCCACGGGCCACACAACGCTCAGCAGAACGTTCCAGATCACGACGGGTTTCGGCGTCCAGCGCCTGGATGAGTTGTTGCAGGTCTACGTTGATCATGGCTCACGTCCTTAATGAATTTTGCTGCCCAGGGTTACCACGCCGTCCGCTTTTTCGCGGCCCAGCCAACTGGTCCAACCGAGGCGACAGGCGTTCTGCTCACCGATGCGCAGTTCGCGGATTTCTTCCTGGCGCAGGACCAGGCGAATGTCGTAATCGAGCGGGTCACGCAGGGTGAACCGCACCAGCGCGCAGAGCGGCTGGTAACCGAAACCGATCGGCAGGAATTCATGGAATCGCTGCCAGTCGAGTTCGGTGATGTGAATGCGGAATTTGCCGCTGCGGTCGCGCACGTGTTCGCCGAGCACCAGGTCTTCACCGAGCATGCTGTTGGCACGACCCAAACGATTGCGCTGCTCTTCGAGAATTTCTACGCGGCGCTCGATGCACTGCTCGATGACCAGGTCTTCGTGCTTGAAGTAGTAACGCAGCACGGCTTCGATCAGCGCCGCCGAGTGTGCCCGCAAGCTGAGCAGGCCGAGGTACGGCAGCAGGCGTTTCCAGTTGAGTTCCTTGGCCTTGCGGATCTCTTCGCCACCGAGGCCGATCAGGGCGAACAGCTGCGAGGAGAACGGGTCGATCGCGCCACTCTGGAAGCTTGCGCGGTAGCGGTACTTGCGCCAGATCGGCAGCATCAGCCGTTGCAGGCGATGGTGGAACAGGTCGAGGAAGTTGCGCGTCGGGTTGCCGTCTTCGCTATCGCCCAGGGCTTGTTCGCCGTAGAACGCCGGCAGCGGCGAACCTGAGCCGACCAGGCCGATCAGGTTGAAACGCATGCGCGCGCGCATCTGCCCGTGCTCTTCGAAAAACTCCACACGATCGACGTCGCTGCGCGGAAAGCCCAGGCTCGGGTTGGCCTGAAACTCCACGTGGTCGTACAGATCGTCTTCGCTCAGGTGCGGGTGTGCCTCGCGCAGCCGGTCGATCACCAGCAGCACGGCCTGAAACAGCGAGTACTCGCGTATTACCTTGGTCAGCCCGCTTAAAGCAGGGGCTGCAGGCCCATACGTGGTGTCCATTGGTACACCTCTCCCTGTGTGCTTTTTACGCGCAGCTCATGGAATGAGTTGAGACTGGCGTAAAGCGCGAAAAACTCGTTAAGAACCGAAGCGAAGACGAACAGGTCGCCTTCGCCGATGTACCCTTCCGGGTCGATGGTCAGTTCGGTGCGCAAACCGCGCACCGGCAACCCACGGTGCAAGCGGTCGACGTGATGATGCTTGATGTGCTTGAGGCCGCCGAGCAGGCGTTTGCTGACCTTCTCCGCGTGCTGGTCGTAGTAGCGCGGCAAGTCGTAGGTTTCGAGAATCACCTTCAACGCATTGACGTCGGCCAGCGACAGATAGTTAAGCGACATGTTGCTGATCAGCTTCCACAGGAAGTCACGGTTCAGCGGTGGCGCGAAGCTGGAAGTGGCCGGGGTAATGTTGCGGAAGCTCAAGAACTCCGGCGTCTCTTCACTGGCCATGCAGATGTCGCCGAGCTTGAGCTTGCGCGGCAGGTTCTGGTTGGTGCACATCAGCTCGATCGACAGGGTTTCGTGGGCTTCGGTATGGCGAATACCGAAGCTCAGGTAGGTGTCGAGGCCGTCGTGCAGCAAGGACGAACGCTGGCGGATGCTGTAATGCGGACGGCTGTTGGGCACGTCGAAACTCGGGTCGTGCTCGAAGGATTCGAACGGCACGTACTCCTGATAACCGAGGCCGCCGGGCTTCCAGCCGGTCACGGTTTCCACCGAAAACACGCCGCAGTTTTCCAGATCGTATTCCGCTGGCAGCAACAGGTATTCGTCCTGCTTGCCGTCGAGGCGAATCGGCAAAGCGTCGTGGGCGAACAGGTTGGCAATCGGCGTGCAGAACAGCTTCACGTTATCCAGCGTCGGGCGCATGCGCATGATGCCGCTCTTGCGAATATCGAAGCGCAATTCGAGGCCGCGCATCTGCTTGAGGGTGTCCTCCGGCAGCGCGTTGATGATGTCCAGACCGTTGACGTCGACGAACAGGAATTTGTCCTGGAAGGCGAAGTATTCCTGCAGGTAGCGATAACCACGGAAGGTGTTCAGGGGATACGGGATCAACGCTTCTTCTTCGGCAAAACCCACCGGTTTGACCCGATCACCGGGAATCTTGAACGCCATCGGCTTGCCGCTGACGCCATCGATCGGTTTGCCGGCACCGTCGAGCGGGATCAGTTCGATGCCTTCGAGATTGCGCAGCAGACTCAGGTAGAGCATCTGGCTGATGTAGCGCTCGCCGGCAAAGTGCAGACGCAGTTTGCTCAGTTCCAGCTCACCGAGGTGACCGTCGGCACTCATTTCCAGACGCAGGCTGAGCAGCGAGCCGTCACCCTTCACCGAGTAATTCAGCGCGGCCAGATCCAGCGGCAGCACGTCAGTCGGGTAACAAGTACGGAAGCGGCAACGCACGTCTTCGATCGGCTTGCTTTCAATCGGCGTATCGCGCTCGACGCGCAACGCCGGCCCGGAACGCTTGAGCGGATCGAACTGCAAAATGCTGAACGCCGGCAGCGGGCGCATGTAGTTCGGCCAGAGCAACTGCATCAGCGAATGGCTGAGTTCCGGCAGCTCGTCATCGAGCTTCTGGCGCAGCCGCCCGGTGAGGAACGCAAAACCTTCGAGCAACCGCTCCACATCCGGATCCCGCCCGGCCTGCCCCAGATACGGCGCCAGCGCCGGACTACGCTCGGCGAAACGGCGACCGAGTTGGCGCAGTGCGGTGAGTTCGCTTTGGTAGTAGTGGTTAAACGACACGGGTTACCTGCCTGGTAGTGGAACTCATTTGAAAAAACAGCAGAACGGTTCATGCGGGCTAGGAACTCCCCGCGGGCAATGTCGGCAATGACGCCCGACAGTCATGCTTCAATTTCTCTTTTTGAAAAAAAAAGGCGATCGATTAACTGACCAGCGAAAATCGCCGCAAAAGTCAGGACACCACCCATCAATGTGTAAGCCATCGCGCGGACGGGGTAGTGAGGCAAAAAATAGTACAAGATAAGCGCAAGCATAAATGAGACACAGAGGACTTTTAATTTCAGCTTGGGGATAAAAAAAGTTATAGCGTTCATCACCACAAAATACTGAACCATTAGATCCGGCGTCATACCGATGCCGATACCTCTCGATGTCAATCCACCATACACTCCGATATATAAGTCGACACCGTAGTTATGCAGCGGAACGTACAGAGCACACACTATTAGATGCGGAATACAGCCAATTAAGCGGCGAGCTTTCATTTATTCCAAGTCCCGTACTGATCCATATCGCCTTGCGAAATTGGATTTATCAATTTCGCATTTGATACTGGCACATAGGGTGCATCAGTAAGTTCAATTGTGTGCGGGATACCTTTATCGTATACCGTGTCTTTTTTCACAACCAACTTGCAGTTTTCTTTTGCCCACAATATCCCTCGTAATATGATGAAGTTATCGTAGACGTCTTTCGGTCCTCGCTCTGCTCCGGTATAGGCTTTGCCGTCGCCCCAAGTCACACCGGTTTCACCAGCCATCTTTATTGCGAGCTCTACCTGCTTTGTTTCTCGCAGATACTTTCTATAGGTGTTAACCGCAAACGGCACCTGGCCAATGCCATCAGTCCAATAGGGTTTATCCTCCATGAACACCATCAAAAACTCAGCACCGCCCACGGCACGGAATTTCCAGTCACCCGGCATTCCGGAGTGAAACGTGAAGGAAAAGCGGTCAACAATTGCAAAATCGATCAGCTCCTGCCAGGTAACATGTTTATAAGCCGTATTCGACTCTGTTCCGGCCTGCGTTGTTTCTGGATTGATCCAGATAAGTTCTCTGTAATATCTGGCTAACGGTTCGAACCACTGACCCTTTTCTGCGTACAGTTTCTCCGCGGTGATGATTCTGAATGGAGAGTCATCCTTACCCGGTTTCAAAGCGAAGAGAGGCACTCCACTTTTTCGCGTAATAATCCAGGCCAACGGAAGATCAACTGTCTTAGGCTTCGTATCCTTGCTCTCAGTTGTTTCGGCAAGAACTTTAAGTGTAGTCACCTGATCCTGAGTCACAAAGGTGTAAGCGACACCATCGATGTTGATTATGGTCTCCATACCTACTAGTCCGCCGAAATGTATATAGTTACAGGCTCTGCCGTCTTTCCAGTTGAAAAACCACCTGACATGCCTGTTGACGTTGAACCTATTTTCTCAATCCCGCTATCAGAGCGCATGGTGTAGTTTAAATTTTCAACCGTTCTTCCATCTGCGGTTTTGAATTCAAAGACACGATTGAATATTCCAGGGATGATGACCGGTAACGGCGGCACAAACGGCGCCGGCGAATGCGAATTCCCGATAATCACCGTCCCGGATCCAGCCGTAACCTTGTTGCCATGCGTACCCACCGAATCAACCGTCGCGGCAGGTTTGCCGTTGATCAACACAGTGGTCGCCAAACCTCCCGACATCGCACCACCACACGCCGAGGCATCGCCCTGGCGGGCGGCCGCGAGGCCGTCGAAGAACACGTCGCCGGAACCGGCGGCGATCGGATTGGTGCCGTGACCGGGGAGCGGGCAAGCGGTGGGGTCGGATACACGTGCCGCGGGTTTGCCAGACATCGGGGTTCTCCTTAGTTGACCTTGGCTTGATGACTGTTCATTTCTTGAGCACACGCCGGAATATTCCAGCCCTCGTAACCCGTCGCTGTCGGGTAGATCGCGTGACCGTATACCCACTGCGAGCGTTCATCGGTGGTGAACTCGTTCTGCCAGAGCAGCCATTCGGACGACTTAAGCAGCGTGCCGTCTTTTGCGTAAACGCGGAAAAATGCTTCGCTGGCGAATAGCTTGAAAAGCTTTCCCGGTATGCCGATGGCTGAGTACTGCGGAATGTAGGAACGGATGGAGCACGTACCATTGCCGTTCCAGACAATCGAGTACTCGTGAGCCAGCCGTGCTGCCGTCGTTTTCACGTAACAGGCAATTGAAATCAGGACAGTGGCCGTCAGGGCTAGAAACAGCAAAGCGCTACGCCCCAACTTTGCCAAAAGACCTAAATTCACGGCGCTCCCTCGCATGGTCCTAATTCACCTTCACTTGACCGCTGCCATCCAGGCGCGCGGAAAAACTGACCTGACGCTTGAACCCTTCAACTTCCAGCAGGCCTTCGATGCTGAAGGCGAGACGCAGTTGATCGTGGTCACGCGGCAGGGAAATGACACGCACGTTGCTCAGGCGCGGCTCGTAGGCTTCGATGAAGTTTTCGATGGCCAGACGGGCCTGACTCAGGGAGTCGTGCAGGCTCAGACGCATGTCATTGAGATCGGGCAACCCGTAGTCGGACAGCGTTTGCACGCTGCCGGCCCGGGTGCTGAGCATTTTGGCCAGATGGGCAGCCACTGACGCCATGGCACAAGCCTCAAGGCTGTTGCCCTTGCGTAGTTGCGCGTCGCCATTGAGGCGTTCGAACAGGCTGCCGTATCCGTCCATGAGTCGCTCTTACTCTTTGTCCAGCTTGCCAACCAGCGACAGGGTGAAATCGGCACCCATGTACTTGAAGTGCGGACGCACGTTCAAGCTCACGCGGTACCAGCCCGGCTCGCCTTCAACGTCGCTGACGATCACTTGCGCAGCGCGCAGGGGACGACGGCCACGCACTTCGGCGCTCGGGTTTTCCTGGTCGGCAACGTACTGACGGATCCACTTGTTCAGTTCCAGCTCGAGGTCGGTACGCTCTTTCCACGAACCGAGTTGCTCGCGCTGCAGCACTTTCAAGTAGTGAGCCAGGCGGTTGACGATCATCATGTACGGCAGTTGGGTGCCGAGCTTGTAGTTCAGCTCTGCGGCCTTGCCTTCTGCGCTGATGCCGAAGAACTTCGGCTTCTGCACCGAGCTGGCGGAGAAGAACGCCGCGTTGTCGGAGCCTTTACGCATGGTCAGGGAGATGAAGCCTTCCTCGGCCAGTTCGTATTCACGACGGTCGGAAACCAGAACCTCGGTAGGGATCTTGGTTTCGATTTCGCCCATGCTTTCGAAGTGGTGCAGAGGCAGGTCTTCAACCGCGCCACCGCTTTGTGGGCCGATGATGTTCGGGCACCAGCGGAATTTGGCGAAGCTGTCGGTCAGCTTGGTGCCGAACGCGTAAGCAGTGTTGCCCCACAGGTAGTGCTCGTGGCTGTTGGCAACGGTTTCCTTGTACACGAACGATTTGACCGGGTTTTCTTCCGGATCGTACGGGTTACGCAGCAGGAAACGCGGCACGGTCAGGCCAACGTAGCGGGAGTCTTCCGAAGTACGGAAGCTCTGCCATTTGGCGAATTGCGGGCCTTCGAAGTGGTCTTTCAGATCTTTCAGATCCGGCAGGCCGGTGAAGCTTTCCAGACCGAAGAATTTCGGGCCGGCGGCAGCGATGAACGGTGCGTGCGACATGCACGAAACGCTGGCCACGTACTGCATCAGCTTCACGTCTGGCGAGCTTGGCGACATGTAGTAGTTAGCGATGATCGCGCCCACCGGCTGACCACCGAACTGGCCGTATTCAGCGGTGTAGATGTGCTTGTACAGGCCCGACTGCATGACTTCCGGCGAATCTTCGAAATCGTCCAGCAGGTCTTCTTTCGAGACGTTGAGGATTTCGATCTTGATGTTTTCGCGGAAGTTGGTGCGGTCAACCAGCAACTGCAGACCACGCCACGACGATTCCAGCGCCTGGAAATCCGGGTGGTGCAGGATCTCGTCCATCTGACGGCTGAGCTTGGCATCGATCTCGGCGATCATGCGGTCAACCATGGCCTTCTTGACCGGCTCACCGTTGTTCTGCGGCTTGAGCAGTTCTTCGATGAACGCCGACACACCGCGCTTGGCGATGTCGTAGGCTTCGTCGTCCGGAGTCAGACGGGTTTCGGCGATGATGCTGTCGAGAATGCTGTATTCGCCGCTGGCGGCGCTCTTCTCTTGTGCTGCGCTAGTGCTCATTGTGTTGGCTTCCTTGGCTGGAGTCTCAGGCGTCCGGGGCTGCGGCGTTCAGGCCCAGCTCACCGAGTACGCGACCGCGGGATTCGTCGTCGGCGAGCACGCCTTCGATCGCTTTACGGAACGCAGGTGCGTTACCCAGCGGGCCTTTGAGGGCCACCAGCGCATCGCGCAGTTCCATCAGTTTTTTCAGCTCAGGCACTTGCTCGACCAGGCTGGCCGGGTTGAAGTCCTTCATCGAATTGACGCGCAGTTGCACAGCCAGCTCGTCGGCCTCGCCATCTTCCTGCAGACGGTTCGGCACGCTCAGCGTCAGACCCAGCTCTTGCTTGGCCAACACTTCGTCGAAGGTCATCTTGTCGATGCTGATCGGCTTGCGATCTTCGATTTTGCGATCGTCCTTGCGGTGGGTGTAGTCACCGATTGCCAGCAGCTTCAGCGGCAGTTCAATCTCTTCCTGAGCACCGCCGGTGGCGGGTTTGAAGGTGACGTTGATGCGTTCCTTGGGGGCTACCGAGCCTTCTTTGGCCATGGCTTTTCTCCTTGCGGTTGTGGCCCTGGGGCCTATTCGAGTACCACTTCGAGGTCGAGGTGGCACAGCCTGCGATAAATCTCTTCCTTGCGTTCACGTACGGCATGGTTCTGCGGCAACAACTCGCAGCAGCTATGCAGTAGATGCAGCACTTCCAATGCAAGATCGGGCTCCCAGGCGTGCAGGCCTGAGTCCTGTAATGTCTGATCGAGGGTTTCCAGCTGGTTCTTGGCCAGTTCGTATTTCTTGGCCATGAAGCACAGGCGCGCGAGGGCGAACTGCCAGAAGAAACGTTCGCGGCCGCCGTGAGCGGATTGCAAACCCTGCTTGAGGGTCTGCACGGCAGGCTTCAGGCCTTCCTTGCGCAGCAGCGGCAGGACTTCTTCGAGGGCCTTTTCCCAGGCTGGCTGGGTTTCGACGTTTTCGCTTTCGACCTTGCGCGGCGCACTGGCGCTTTGCAGGTGCGGCATGACGTTGGCGGCGATCCACGCCCGGGTGGACGGATCGGCAAACGGCGCGCCGTCATGGAAGCGCAACTCGACAATGCCGGGCAGCCGTTGAACCAAAAGCGCGAAGTGGATTTCCACTTCGCGCATTGCCAGCTCGGCGTTGAGGTTCTGGAGACATTCCCAGACCATCCTCTGGCCATCGAACCAGAACGGCGCCTTCGCCAGGCTCGCCTCCAGTTCCACCAGCAGGTCGGCGTATTTGCCCTGATCGAAACGGTCCTGATAGAGCTTGAGTTTTTCCAGCGGCAAACCGCGCAGCACGGTGATCTGCTCGGCGTTGCGCTCGGGCACCGCGTCGATGGTCATCCACAGCAACGTGCGATTGAGGCGCAGGGCGCGCAGGTCGGTAGCCTTCTGCTTGAGCCACCAGGCACACAATGGGCGGGCACTTTCCTGTTGGGCGCGCAGGGCTTTGTGCGCATCTCGTTCGTTGTCGATCGGTGCGCCGGGGGTGAGCAACTGGCTCGCGGCCTGTTTGACCTGCGCCACCGCCGCACCGACTACACCGGGGGCCGGCTGGTTGTCGGCCGCGCGCTGGATCATGGTTTTCAGGCGACGGGAAATCGGCAGCAGCAACGGCGAATCATCGCCCAGATGCTCGGCACACGCGGCTTCAAGGCCGGACAGGTGCTCGGAGAGCTGCCGGAACATCGGCAACTGCTCTTTGATCGCAATGTTTTCGGTGATGACTTGCTCGAGACGCGGTACCAGCCAGCCGATGGCGGCGGCACGAGTACGGGGTTTGAGCGGGTGAACGTCGGCCCAGTTGTTTTCCGACAGATGGTGCAGCAGACCGAGACCGGCCAGCAGCCCGGGGAAGGATTCGCGCTGGTACAGCGACCAGGTCAGCCAGGCGCCGACACGTAAATCCTTGGATTGGGTACGCAGCAGATTTTCGCTGTTTTCGCGAATTTTCAGCCAGTCGATCTGCCCGCTTTCGTGCATCGACGAGGCTTTGGCGAGCTCACTTTCCAAGGCCTCGAATTCGCTCGAAAAACGAACGTCTTCGCCCGCGAAATTCTCTTTGGAAACAGAGACTTTAGCGAGTTCGAGGTAATGGGCGGAAAGTTTGCTTGAGTAGGACATCCATGGCCTTTATTAAGGATTACAGTCAGGCGCCTATTGGAGTTACCGCGGCGCGGGACAGTATCGAAGAGCGGTGAAACGACTCATCCAATTGAGATGTGCTCTTTCAAGTGGGCGCATCGTAATCACTATGATGGCCACTAGCAAGCATCTGATTAAACAACAAGACGAACTGTTCTTTGTTTGTTGTAGGAGGTTTCCCTATATTCAGTCAGGGAATCCCCGATGCCGTCTTCTTATATACGCAGCTGCACGAAACACCTGAAAACCCTGATTTAGAGCGATCGTTCCAATCTGCGGTGATCACCGAAGACCGGGGCCGACGACAATGGCGCGGAGCATGACGGGTTTTGAAAAAAACGGATGTAGGATGATTCCGAAAGATTTCAGTGTTGTTTCAACAATCCACAGCGAGACAACCAACAATGGCAAAAGTGCCATCACTATGATGGCTTTTATATATAGGGTATTGATTTAAGTGTGAGGCAGATCGATAGCCAACCAATGCAATTGATTACGTGGCTTTATTATTGCTGCAGGCCATAACAAATAGGCAGGCATAAAAAATGGGCACCCGACCGCAATCGGTGTGCCCATTTTTTCAGCGGTTCTCCCCGTTATTCGAGGAGTTCGCCGCAATTAAGGATTTACGCTGTCTTTCAACGATTTGCCTGGCTTGAACGCAACAGTGTTGCTGGCCTTGATTTTAACCGGTTCGCCGGTCTGCGGGTTTTTGCCGGTGCGGGCGCCGCGGTGGCGTTGCAGGAAGGTGCCGAAGCCGACCAGCGTCACGCTGTCCTTGCGGTGCAGAGCGCCGGTGATTTCTTCGAGAACGGCGTTGAGTACGCGGTTGGCCTGTTCTTTGGTCAGATCTGCTTTTTCAGCGATTGCAGCGGCGAGTTCTGGTTTACGCATTAGTGAAGCCCCTTTGACGGTTTTTTGTTGTTATGTCCGTGCTGTTCTCGTTGGAACAGCGCCCAAGGCGCCGCAGGCTCTACTCTGCGGCAGACGGGAGTGAGAATGGCACGCGGATACCGGCGGCGCCAGTCTCCACGCGACCTTTGTAGGGGCAAAAGCGGGGTGATTCCGACAGAACGACCGGTATTTACGCCAGCAGCGCCGGAAGCTGTTTGTTCAGGGCGAGTTTTTCCATCACCGCGGCGCCGGTCAGCGCGTAGCCGAGCAATTGGCCGTCGGCGCTGTGGCACAGAACTTTGATGTCGGCGCCCTGCCCTTCTACAGTCCAGACGCCTTCGCTGCCTCGTGGCGGCGGCGATACGACCAGCGGACACACCGGGGTTTTCACGGTGATCGGCATCGGGCCGTAGCTCACGGCGGTCGGGTTACCCGTCAGGGTTTGCGCCAGCGCGCGCGCGCAACTCATCAGGGGCATCACGTACAGCAGATTCAATCCGTCGACCTCGGCGCAGTCGCCCAGGGCGTAAATATTGGCGTGGGAGGTTTTCAGGTGCCGGTCGACCACGACGCCGCGATTGACCTGCACGCCGGCAGCCGCCGCCAGATCGATACGCGGGCGCAGGCCGATGGCCGAAACCACCACGTCGCAAGGAATGACCTGGCCGTCGGACAGGTGCGCTTCCAGGCCGTCGGCGACTTTTTGCAGGCGGGTCAGTACCGGGCCGAGGTGGAATTTCGCACCAAGGCTTTCCAGCCCGGCCTGCACCGCCGCCGCAGCGGCCGGGTGCAGCAGCATCGGCATGACTTGTTCGCACGGCGCCACCAGTTGCACTTCGTAGCCGCCAAGTATCAGGTCGTTGGCAAACTCACAGCCGATCAGGCCAGCGCCGAGCAGTAGCACCCGACGCTTGCCCGCCGCAGCGGCGCGGAAACGCGCATAGTCTTCGAGATCATTGATCGGGAACACCAGATCGCTGCCATCGCCTTCAATCGGCACACGCACGGTTTCCGCGCCCCAGGCGAGAATCAGGTCGCGATAGCTGACCGCCTCCTCGCCAATCCACAGGCGCTTGTGGCCAGCGTCGATGCCGCTGATGCGCGTGTGCGTGCGCACTTCGGCCTTCAACTGCTCGGCCATGGTGCCCGGCTCGGCCATGCTCAGGCCGTCGGCGTCCTTGTTCTTGCCGAAACCGGTGGAGAGCATCGGCTTGGAGTAAGAGCGGCCGTCATCAGCAGTGATCAGCAACAGCGGGGTTTCGCTGTCGAGCTTGCGAAACTCGCGGGCCAGGTTGTAGCCCGCCAGGCCAGTGCCAACGATGACGACAGGTGCGCTCATGCCTTACTCCTTTGTTTTTCTTGCTTAGTTGATTTCGATCATTTCGAAGTCCGTCTTGCCGACGCCGCAGTCCGGGCACAGCCAGTCTGCCGGTACATCCTGCCAAGCGGTGCCCGGCGCAATGCCGTCATCCGGCCAACCCTCGGCTTCGTTGTAGATCAGGCCACAGACGATGCATTGCCACTTTTTCATTCAGGTACTTCCTCAGGGTTCAGGCGTGGTGCCGGCGCGGACGGTCGATGGGTGTTGCGCTGCCATCCGGCTCAGGGCGTTTTGTACTGATGGAGCCGGGCAGATGCAAGCCTGTTCGGCGCAACGGCGACCCGGATCAATCAATATCGCAGCTCGCCATGGTAAGCTCGCCGCCTCATTTGCGGCCAATAATGACTCATTGTGCAACATTCAAATGCCTGCCCGGCCCCGCTCTGGCTGACCCAAAGCCGACTGACGCCCCTCCCCGACTCGGTGACCCTCGACTGGCTGTTCGACGAAGGCTCCCTCACCCGCCGACTGACCCGGCTGTCCGATGATGGCTTCAGCGTCACGCCGTTGTTCGAAGGCTGGGACACTCTGCGCGCCGACGAATGCGCGGCGCTGGAGTTGGCCGAAGGCAGCGAAGGCTGGGTGCGCGAGGTGTATTTGCGCGGTCACGGCGAGGCTTGGGTGTTTGCCCGCAGCGTGGCGTCGCGCGCCGCCTTGCAAGGCGACGGCTTGCACATGGATGAATTGGGTAGCCGTTCGCTGGGCGAATTGCTGTTTTGCGATCAGGCGTTCCAGCGTCGCGCCCTCGAAGTTTGTCACTACCCTGAACAATGGTTGCCGCCAGACGTGAAGGCGCCTGAGCTGTGGGGCCGTCGTTCGCGTTTTGATCGTGGCGCGCTGAGCGTATTGGTCGCGGAAATCTTCCTGCCGAGCCTGTGGAGCGCCGCCCGCGCCCATCCGGAGAACTGCTGATGTATCAGAGCCTGCTCAAGTCCCTTAACCGCTTGAACCCGCGCGCGTGGGACTTCATTCAGTTGACCCGGATGGACAAGCCGATCGGCATTTATCTGCTGCTCTGGCCAACCCTTTGGGCCCTGTGGATTGCCGGCAAAGGCTCGCCGTCGCTGGCCAACGTGGTGATTTTCGTCCTCGGCGTGGTACTGACCCGCGCCGGCGGCTGCGTGATCAACGACTGGGCCGACCGCAAGGTCGACGGCCACGTCAAACGCACCGCGCAGCGACCGCTGGCCAGCGGCAAGATCAGTTCGAAAGAGGCGCTGGTGTTCTTTGCGCTGTTGATGGGCGTGAGTTTTCTGCTGGTGCTGTGCACCAATGCACCGACGATCTGGCTCTCGCTCGGTGGTCTGGCGTTGGCCTTCACTTATCCGTTCATGAAGCGCTACACCTATTACCCGCAAGTGGTGCTGGGCGCGGCGTTTTCGTGGGGCATGCCGATGGCGTTCACGGCCGAGACCGGTGAACTGCCGGCGGCAGCGTGGCTGCTGTGGATCGCCAACCTGCTGTGGACAGTGGGTTACGACACCTATTACGCAATGACCGATCGGGATGACGATTTGAAGATTGGCGTGAAATCCACGGCAATTCTGTTTGGCGAGGCGGACCGGGTGATCATCCTGAGTTTGCAGGCATTGTCACTGGGTTGCCTGATGCTGGCGGGATCCAAGTTTGAGCTGGGCATCTGGTTCCATCTTGGCCTGCTGGTGGCTGCCGGGTGTTATGCGTGGGAATTCTGGTACACGCGGGATCGCGACCGGATGCGTTGTTTCAAGGCGTTTTTGCACAACCATTGGGCTGGATTGGCGATTTTCGTCGGGATCGTGCTGGATTACGCGTTGCGCTAAACGCAAATCAATGTAGGAGTGAGCCTGCTCGCGATAGCGGTGTATCAGTTAACGAAAATGCCGACTGATACACCGCTATCGCGAGCAGGCTCACTCCTACAAGGGACCGCGTTTATTTGGCTTTGGCGACTTTCCAGGCGCCGTCCATTTTGCCGTCACCGGTCATGTCACCGGCCTTCTTGTCCATCACGAAGGTGTACAGCGGCATGCCTTGATAGGCCCACTGCATTGAGCCGTCGTCGCGCTTGATGACAGTCCAGTCACCCATCGACTTGTCACCCGCCGTCGCCATCAACGGAGGCCAGTTCGTTGCGCATTTGTCGTTGCACATCGACTTGCCGCCCGAGTCCTTGGCGAAGGTGTACAGAGTCATGCCCTTGTGATCGGTGTACATGCCGTCCTTCTCCATCGCAGGATCCGCGGCCAGTACAAATCCAGGCAGAGTCAGGGCAGCAGCCATCAGCAGGGCTTTGAAAGAAACAGTCATTTGGGTCATGGAAACCTTCTTTTGTGGTTGTCAGGATTCGGACTTAGAGCTTAGTTGAGGATTTGCACAATCGCCGCCGGACTAAAATACTGTCACACGACTGCAATAATTCCGTTATCTAATGCGGCGCAAGACAGTTAAATGACAAGAGGATTAAGGCATGGTTGGCAGGAGCATTCTGATCGTCGACGACGAAGCGCCCATTCGCGAAATGATCGCCGTTGCGTTGGAAATGGCCGGCTATGACTGCCTCGAGGCCGAGAACTCGCAGCAGGCCCACGCCATCATCGTCGACCGCAAGCCGGACCTGATCCTGCTCGACTGGATGCTGCCCGGCACCTCCGGCATCGAACTGGCCCGTCGTCTCAAGCGTGACGAGCTGACCGGGGACATCCCGATCATCATGCTCACCGCCAAGGGCGAAGAGGACAACAAGATCCAGGGTCTTGAAGTCGGCGCCGACGACTACATCACCAAACCGTTTTCCCCGCGCGAACTGGTCGCCCGCCTCAAAGCCGTGCTGCGCCGCGCCGGCCCGACCGACGGCGAAGCGCCGATTGAAGTCGGCGGCCTGCTGCTCGACCCGATCAGCCACCGCGTGACCATCGACGGCAAACCGGCCGAAATGGGCCCGACCGAATACCGTCTGCTGCAATTCTTCATGACCCACCAGGAACGCGCCTACACCCGTGGCCAGTTGCTGGATCAGGTCTGGGGCGGCAACGTCTACGTTGAAGAACGCACCGTCGACGTGCACATCCGGCGCCTGCGCAAGGCGCTCGGCGACGCCTACGAAAATCTGGTACAAACCGTGCGCGGCACCGGCTACCGGTTTTCCACCAAGGCCTGATCCGACCGCCAGACTCGCAGACAAGGACCGTATTTCCCGTGAATCAAAACTGGCATGGCACCCTGATTCGCCACATGCTGCTGTTGGTCACCGCCTGCCTGGTGATCGGCCTGATCACCGGCTATTACGGCTGGAGCCTTGCGGCGGGCCTGGGGATTTATCTGGCCTGGACGCTCAAGCAATTGCTGCGTCTACACGAATGGCTGCGCCAGCATCAACCCGACGAAGCACCGCCCGATGGCTATGGCCTGTGGGGTGAAGTGTTCGACAGCATCTACCACCTGCAACGCCGCGATCAGCGCGTGCGCGGGCGCCTGCAAGCGGTGATCGACCGGGTGCAGGAATCCACCGCTGCGCTGAAAGACGCGGTGATCATGCTCGACAGCGACGGCAATCTGGAATGGTGGAACCGCGCCGCCGAAACCTTGCTTGGCCTCAAGACCCCCCAGGACAGCGGCCAACCGGTGACCAACCTGGTGCGCCATCCGCGTTTCAAGGAGTACTTCGAGCAGGACAGCTACGCCGAGCCGCTGGAAATCCCCTCGCCGACCAACGATCGCGTGCGCATTCAGCTGTACCTGACCCGCTACGGCAACAACGAACACTTGATGCTGGTGCGCGACGTCACGCGCATCCATCAGCTGGAACAGATGCGCAAAGATTTCATTGCCAACGTCTCCCACGAGTTGCGCACGCCGCTGACGGTGATCTGCGGCTACCTGGAAACCCTGCTCGACAACGTCGAGGAAGTGAATCCGCGCTGGAGTCGCGCGCTGCAGCAGATGCAACAACAGGGCGGGCGCATGCAGACGCTGCTCAACGATTTGTTGTTGCTGGCGAAACTGGAGGCCACCGATTACCCGTCGGACAACCATCCGGTGCAGATCGACACCCTGCTGCAATCGATCAAGAGCGATGCGCAGCAATTGTCCGGCGCGAAGAACCAGCGCATCAGCCTCGAAGCCGATGCCGGCCTGTTGCTCAAGGGCAGCGAGGCGGAGTTGCGCAGTGCGTTTTCCAATCTGGTGTTCAACGCCGTGAAGTACACCCCGGCCGAGGGCAACATCCGCATTCGCTGGTGGGGTGACGCTCAGGGCGCGCACCTGAGCGTGCAGGATTCCGGCATCGGCATCGACAGCAAACACCTGCCGCGCCTGACCGAGCGTTTCTACCGCGTCGACTCCAGCCGCAACTCCAACACCGGCGGCACCGGGCTGGGTCTGGCCATCGTCAAACACGTGTTGCTGCGCCACCGCGCACGCATGGAGATCAGCAGCGTGCCCGGTCACGGCAGCACGTTCACCTGCCATTTCGCCCCGGCTCAGGTGGCTCAGGCGCGAGCCATCAGCGCCACCGAGTAAGACCGACCGGCACTCGCCACTAGGCAATCGCCATGTCAGCCGCTACATTGGCTGACTTGTGCCTGCCTTTCAGGCGCGATTTTTCTCTCTCTTGAATCACACGGAACCCGCAAAACTCCATCATGGACCCTTCCCCTGGCTTGTCCCTCGCTACAATTTTCGCCGATTTCGGCATGATCCTTTTTGCTCTGATCCTGGTTTTGCTCAACGGCTTTTTCGTTGCGGCGGAATTTGCCATGGTCAAACTGCGCTCGACCCGGGTCGAGGCCATCGCTGATCAGAACGGCTGGCGCGGGCACATCCTGCGCACCGTGCACAGTCAGCTCGATGCCTACCTCTCGGCCTGTCAGCTCGGTATCACGCTCGCCTCCCTTGGCCTTGGCTGGGTCGGTGAGCCGGCGTTCGCACACATCCTCGAACCGCTGCTGAGCGCGGTCGGCGTGCAGTCGCCGGAGATCGTCAAAGGTGTGTCGTTCTTCACCGCGTTCTTCATCATTTCGTACTTGCACATCGTGGTTGGTGAGCTGGCCCCGAAATCCTGGGCGATCCGCAAACCCGAGCTGCTGTCGCTATGGACGGCGGTGCCGCTGTACCTGTTCTACTGGGCGATGTACCCGGCGATTTACCTGCTCAACGCCAGCGCCAACGCGATTCTGCGTATCGCAGGGCAAGGCGAACCCGGTCCGCACCATGAACACCATTACAGCCGCGAAGAACTGAAACTGATCCTGCACTCCAGCCGTGGCCAGGATCCGAGCGATCAGGGCATGCGCGTTCTGGCCTCGGCGGTGGAAATGGGCGAGCTGGAAGTGGTCGACTGGGCCAACTCCCGTGAAGATTTGATCACCCTTGAATTCAATGCGCCGCTGAAAGAAATCCTCGCGATGTTCCGTCGCCACAAGTTCAGCCGTTATCCGGTGTACGACAGTGAGCGCCAGGAGTTCGTCGGCCTGCTGCACATCAAGGATCTGCTGCTGGAACTGGCGGCGCTGGACCACATTCCCGAGTCGTTCAACCTGGCTGAGCTGACCCGTCCCCTGGAGCGCGTGTCGCGCCATATGCCGCTGTCGCAGTTGCTGGAGCAGTTCCGCAAGGGCGGCTCGCACTTCGCCGTGGTCGAGGAGGCTGACGGCAACATCATCGGCTACCTGACCATGGAAGACGTACTGGAAGTGCTGGTCGGTGACATTCAGGACGAACACCGCAAGGCTGAGCGCGGGATCCTCGCCTATCAGCCGGGCAAGCTCTTGGTGCGTGGCGACACGCCGCTGTTCAAGGTGGAACGCCTGCTGGGCATCGACCTCGACCACATCGAAGCGGAAACCCTCGCCGGGCTGGTCTACGAAACCCTGAAACGGGTGCCGGAAGAGGAAGAAGTGCTGGAAGTCGAAGGCCTGCGGATCATCATCAAGAAGATGAAAGGGCCGAAGATTGTGCTGGCGAAGGTGTTGATGCTGGATTGAGTGCAATGCGGGAAACCGCGTTGCCCGCTAAAAGATCGCAGCCTGCGGCAGCTCCTACAGGATCGCATTCCTGTGTAGGGGCTGCCGCAGGCTGCGATCTTTTTTGCTTTATTGCTTGCCCAACGCAAAGTTGGGCAACGCCCCCAGCGGCTGGATGAACTGATACGGAATCGACACCAGCCCCTCACCGGTGTTGCGCTGCACCACAAAGTGCAGGTGCGGGCCGCTGCTGTTGCCGGTATTGCCCGAAAGGGCCAGCGGACTGCCCACCGCCACCCGTTGCCCTTCGCGCACGCTCACCGAACCTTGCTTGAGGTGCAGGTACACGCCCATGGTGCCGTCGTCATGCAGTACCCGCACGAAATTGCCGGACGCATCCGAACCGCGCCCGCTCTGGGAATTCTCGGTCTTCACCACCACCCCGGCCCGCGCGGCAATGATCGGCGTGCCCACCGGCATGGCGATGTCCATCGCATAGCGATTCTTCGGCCCATAGTGACTGTACTGACCGTTGGCGCCCTGACTCAGACGAAACGGCCCGCCACGCCATGGCAGTGGATAGCGATAGCCCTGCGCGATACCAGTGGGGTCACCGAGGGAATAGTGGAACTGCGGCGTATACACCAGCGGCTGCTTGCCGGATATCGCCGTCAGCAACGCCAACCGCGTGTTGCTGCGCGCCGGCAGCACCCGGTGGATGGTTTGCGCCGGCGCACCGCGCACATTGCTCAGCCCGGTGAATGCCAAGGCAATTTTGACCGGCGCATACAAATCGTTGCGCACGAAGACCACGTCTGTGCCCTTCTGCTTCTTGATATCGAGGTAAACCTGCCGTTCCAGGCGCTCGACCATGCGGTCCTGAAACACGAACACCTGCGAGCCTTTGCTCGGCCGGTCGCTGTAGGAGACCACGCCGTTGGCATCGGTGGATTTGTAAATGGTCATGGCCACAGCCGATGTGGAGGCTATGAAGAGACCACAGAAAAACAGCAGGCGCGCGAGCATGGGCAAGAGTCTGTCGAAGTAAGGCCTGGGAATGAGCCTAGCAGGTGAAGCAGACCAGGCTAGTCGACAGATGTTTCAAATTGGCAGGAGCGGGAGATGGGTGGTGCTTTTGATGGCCCCTTCGCGAGCAGGCTCGCTCCCACAATTGGAATGCATTCCAGGGTGGGAGCGAGCCTGCTCGCAAAGGCGGACTGTCAGGCGACGAAGATTACGCGCCGGGAACGAAGTGCTTCTGCGCCGTGCCGCGGGCGATCAGGCGCGAGATGTAGTCGAGTTTCTGCGCGTCCTGGTCGACGAAACGGAAGGTCAGTTGCAGCCAGTCGCTGTCCGGTTTCGGCTCAAAAGCGACAACCGCGTGCAAATAGCCATTGAGACGGGCGATTTCAGCGTTGTCACCCTGCTCCAGATCGAGCACGGCGCTGTCGAGGATCTGCGGCAAGGTGTCGGTGCGTTTCACCAACAGCAACGCTTCCTTGATGCTCAGAGCCTTGATCACGCATTGCTGAGTACCGCTCGGCAGACGCAATTGGCCTTGGCCGCGACCGCTGGCCGGTGCCGACGCGGCGGCTGGTGCCTTGACCGGTGGGCTGTTGAGCAGGCCACGGGATGGCGCAGCAGCCGGCGCTGGCGCGGCAGCAACCGGTTTGGCAAACGGGTTGACCGCCGCCGCAGCCGGAGCACCACCGACCACGGCAGGCTTGCCACCGGTCAAGGCGCTCAGGGAATCGTTGCCGAACGCCGAGTTCATTTTGGTTGGCGCGCTGTTCATCAGGGTGTCGAGCTTGCCGACCTTATTCAGCGCCTGTTTGACCTTGGTCAGCAGTTGCTCGTTGGTGAACGGCTTGCTGACGTAGCCGGAAACGCCGGCCTGAATCGCCTGCACGACGTTTTCCTTGTCGCCACGGCTGGTGACCATGACGAACGGCATGGTCTTGAGGTTGTCTTGCTCGCGGCACCAGGTCAGCAGCTCGAGACCGGACATTTCCGGCATTTCCCAGTCGCACAGAACCAGGTCGAACGCTTCCCTGGCCAGCATGGCCTGAGCCTTTTTGCCGTTGACGGCGTCCTCGGTGCGGATTCCCGGGAAGTAATTACGCAGGCACTTTTTCACCAGGTCACGAATGAACGAAGCATCGTCCACGACCAACACACTGATCTTGCTCATCCAACACCCCTATTAAAATCCCGGCAAGCATAACGCTGGCTGATGGCACATTGCCAAAACTCTTCAGTCACGCCGGGACTTTTCGTTCGCGGGTGCTGCTTTTTAATCGAATCTGCCCATGAAAAGCACAAACAAAAACGCCCGGCCAAAGGGCCGGGCGCTTTTCTCAGGCAATCTTACTTATCGTCAGCATCGCCCGGAACATTAGCGGTTTCGCCGCTTGTGCCTTCAACTTCTTCTTTCATGCGTTTGAGGCCCATGTGGCGCACGTCGGTGCCGCGCACCAGATAGATGACCAATTCGGAGATGTTGCGCGCGTGGTCACCAATCCGCTCCAGCGAACGCAGCACCCAGATGATGCTCAAGACCCGCGAGATAGAGCGCGGGTCTTCCATCATGTAGGTCGCAAGCTCGCGCAGCGCGGTCTTGTATTCGCGGTCGATGATCTTGTCGTATTGCGCCACCGACAACGCCAGATCGGCGTCGAAACGGGCAAACGCGTCCAGCGCATCGCGGACCATGTTGCGCACCTGGTCGCCGATGTGGCGAACCTCGACGTAACCGCGTGGCGCTTCACCTTCTTCGCACAATTGAATCGCACGGCGAGCAATCTTGGTCGCTTCGTCACCGATGCGCTCCAGGTCGATCACCGACTTGGAAATGCTGATGATCAAACGCAAGTCGGATGCCGCCGGCTGACGACGGGCGAGAATACGCAGGCATTCTTCGTCGATGTTGCGTTCCATCTGGTTGATCTGGTCATCGATCTCGCGCACTTGCTGAGCGAGACCGGAGTCGGCTTCGATCAGTGCGGTGACCGCGTCGTTGACCTGCTTCTCGACCAGCCCGCCCATGGCCAGGAGGTGGCTGCGCACTTCCTCAAGCTCAGCGTTGAACTGCGCGGAGATGTGGTGGGTAAGGCCTTCTTTACTAATCATGTTGGCGTCCTTGGAGCGTCCGGTAAGGTGCGGTGGGCCGCAGCGTCAATTCTGTGAATAACCCGCAACTGTCAGCCATAACGACCGGTGATGTAGTCTTCGGTCTGCTTCTTCGCCGGATTGGTGAACAGGGTATCGGTGTCGCCAAATTCCACCAGTTTGCCCATGTACATGAACGCCGTGTAGTCGGACACCCGCGCGGCCTGTTGCATGTTGTGCGTAACGATAACGATGGTGAACTTGGACTTCAGCTCGTAGATCAGCTCTTCGACTTTCAGCGTCGAGATCGGGTCGAGGGCCGAGCACGGTTCGTCGAGCAGCAGCACTTCCGGCTCAACCGCGATGGTACGGGCGATGACCAGACGCTGTTGCTGACCACCGGACAAGCCGAGTGCCGATTCATGCAGACGATCTTTGACTTCGTCCCACAGTGCCGCGCCTTTCAACGCCCACTCGACCGCTTCGTCGAGGACGCGCTTCTTGTTGATCCCCTGGATGCGCAGACCGTAAACGACGTTTTCGTAGATGGTCTTCGGAAACGGGTTGGGCTTCTGGAACACCATGCCGACGCGACGACGCAGCTCGGCAACGTCTTCGCCCTTGCGATAGATGTTATTGCCGTAGAGGTTGATCGCGCCTTCTACGCGGCAGCCGTCAACCAGGTCGTTCATGCGGTTGAAGGTGCGCAGCAGCGTGGATTTACCGCAGCCGGACGGGCCGATGAAGGCGGTCACGCGCTGTTTCGGGATGTTCATGCTGACGTCGAACAGCGCTTGTTTCTCGCCGTAGTACAGGCTCAGGCCGGGGACTTCGATGGCCACGGTTTCCTGCGCCAGATTGAGGCTCTGCTTGTCGCGGCCCAGGGCGGACATGTTGATGCCGTGGGTATGTGTTTCGTGCTGCATGGGAGGCTCCCTGTGCTAACAAATTCGGTTCGGAACACTGCTCGGTGCAGCTTCCATCAATATTGCGGCGGTCGCGATTCAATGTGGGAGCGAGCTTGCTCGCGAAGGGGCCCTCACGGCCGCCAAAAGCTTCGCGAGCAAGCTCGCTCCCACAGGGTTCGCGTCGTCCTTAGCTATCCAGTGCTTTGTATTTTTCGCGCAGGTGGTTGCGGATATACACCGCCGACAGGTTCAACGTCGCGATCACCAGTACCAGCAACAGCGCCGTGGCATACACCAGCGGACGCGCCGCTTCGACGTTCGGGCTCTGGAAGCCGACGTCATAGATGTGGAAGCCCAAGTGCATGATCTTCTGATCCAGGTGCAGGTACGGGTAGTTGCCGTCCACCGGCAGCGACGGCGCCAGTTTCACCACACCCACCAGCATCAGCGGCGCCACTTCACCGGCGGCGCGGGCCACGGCGAGGATCATGCCAGTCATCATTGCCGGGCTGGCCATCGGGATGACGATCTTCCACAAGGTTTCAGCCTTGGTCGCGCCCAGTGCCAGCGAACCTTCACGCACGGTGCGCGGAATACGTGCCAGACCTTCTTCAGTCGCGACGATCACCACCGGCACCGCCAGCAGCGCCAGCGTCAGCGAGGCCCAGAGCAGACCCGGTGTACCGAAGGTCGGTGCCGGCAGTGCTTCGGGGAAGAACAAGCGGTCGACCGAACCACCGAGTACGTAAACGAAGAAGCCCAGACCGAACACGCCGTAAACGATCGCCGGAACGCCAGCGAGGTTGTTCACCGCGATACGGATGATCCGCGTCAGGGTGTTCTGTTTGGCGTATTCACGCAGGTACACCGCCGCCAGCACACCGAACGGGGTGACGATCATCGCCATGATCAGCGTCATCATCACGGTGCCAAAGATTGCCGGGAAAATCCCGCCTTCGGTGTTGGCTTCACGCGGGTCGTCCGAAAGGAATTCCCAGATCTTGCTGAAGTAGAAACCGACCTTGGTGAAGGTGCTCATCGCGTTTGGCTGGTAGGCGTGAACCACTTTGCCCAGACCGATTTCAATCTCTTTGCCGTTGGCATCGCGAGCGGTCAAGGCATCGCGATTGAACTGTGCATGCAGATCGGCAAGACGCGCTTCGATGTCCTGATAACGCGCATTCAGTTCGGCGCGCTCAGATTCCATGTCCGCTTGCGCGGTGGCGTCGAGCTTGCCTTCCAGTTCCAGTTTGCGACCGTGCAGACGGATGCGCTCCAGCCCTGCGTTGATTGCACCGATGTCGGTCTTCTCCAGCGACTTCAGTTGCGCCGCCAGACCGTTCACACGGTTGATCCGCGCTTGCAGCTCTGGCCACGCAGCCTCGCCTTCGGCGATGACCTTGCCGTCCTGTTTGACGTTGACCAGATAGCCGTAGAAGTTGCCCCACTCGCGACGTTCGATCGCCATCAACTCGGGCGGCGTAGTCTGGTTGGTCAGCCACTCACCGACGACCCAGGTGAAGTCGTTGCCATTCAGATCCCGGTTGCCGACCTTGATCAGCTCGCGGGTCATGAATTCCGGGCCGACGTCAGGCACCGGCAAACCGGCGCTCTTCAGGCGAGCACGTGGCACTTCTTCTTTCTGTACCACTTCGCCGACCACAAGATGCTGGGCCTGGCCCGGCACGTCGTAGCTGGCATGCACCAGATCCGCCGGCCAGAAGTGACCCAGACCGCGCACGGCAATCACCGCCAGCAGGCCAATGGTCATGATGACCGCGATGGACACCGCGCCACCGCTGATCCAGACGCCCGGGGCGCCGCTCTTGAACCATCCTTTCAGGGAGTTCTGTTTCACAGACTTCTACCTTTGCTTAAAGCGACGAGTATTTCTTGCGCAGACGCTGACGAATCAGTTCTGCCAGGGTGTTCATGACGAAGGTGAACAACAGCAGCACCAGCGCCGAGAGGAACAGCACGCGGTAGTGGCTGCCGCCGACTTCCGACTCGGGCATTTCCACCGCGACGTTGGCCGCCAGGGTGCGCAGGCCTTCGAACAGGTTCATTTCCATGACCGGGGTGTTACCGGTGGCCATCAGCACGATCATGGTTTCGCCGACCGCACGGCCCATGCCGATCATCAGCGCCGAGAAGATCCCTGGGCTGGCGGTCAGGATCACCACGCGGGTCATGGTCTGCCACGGCGTGGCACCCAGCGCCAGCGAGCCGAGGGTCAGGCCACGCGGCACACTGAACACGGCGTCTTCAGCGATCGAATAGATGTTCGGGATCACCGCGAAACCCATGGCCAGACCGACCACCAGAGCGTTGCGCTGGTCGTAGGTAATGCCCAGGTCGTGAGAGATCCACATGCGCATGTCACCGCCGAAGAACCAGTTCTCCATGAACGGACTCATGTACAGCGACAGCCAGCCCACAAACAGGATCACCGGAATCAGCAGCGCACTTTCCCAACCGTCCGGGACTTTCAGGCGGATCGATTCAGGCAGGCGGCTGAAGGTGAAACCGGCGACCAGAATGCCGATCGGCAGCAACATCAACAGGCTGAAAATGCCCGGCAAATGCCCTTCTACATAAGGCGCGAGGAACAGCCCGGCGAAGAAACCGAGGATCACGGTCGGCATCGCTTCCATCAGCTCGATCACCGGCTTGACCTTGCGGCGCATGCCCGGGGCCATGAAGTACGCGGTGTAGATCGCAGCGGCAACGGCCAGTGGAGCAGCGAGCAGCATGGCGTAGAACGCAGCTTTCAGAGTGCCGAAGGTCAGTGGCGACAGGCTCAGTTTCGGTTCGAAATCGGTGTTGGCGGCGGTCGATTGCCAGACGTATTTTGGCTCGTCGTAGTTCTCGTACCAGACCTTGCTCCACAGCGCGCTCCAGGAAACTTCCGGGTGCGGGTTGTCGAGCAGAAGCGGTTGCAGCTTGCCGTCGGCTTCGACGATGACACGGTTGGCACGTGGCGACAGACCGAACACGCCCTGGCCTTCTACCACTTGATCGACCAGCAAGGTGCGATGCGCGGTGCTGTGGAACACGCCAAGCTTGCCGCTAGCATCCAGAGCAAGGAAGCCCTTGCGACGCTCTTCGGCGGTGATTTCAACGATCGGCGTGGTGCCCATCTGGAAAGTGCGGATCTGCTTCAGGCGCAGCTCACCATCGGTGTCACGGGCCATGAACCACTGGGCCAGACCACCCTTGGAGTCACCGACGATCAGCGAGATACCACCGACCAGTTGCGTGGTCGCGGTGACTTCGGCATCAGCGTTTTCCAGCAGTTTGTAGCGACCGTTGAGGCTCTTGTCGCGCAGGCTGAACACATCGGCCTGAGCACGACCGTTGACCACGTACAGCCACTGCTGGCGCGGGTCGACGAAGATGTTTTTCACCGGCTCAGTCATTTGCGGCAGATCGATACGCTTCTGCTCGTTGGTGACTTCGCCAGTCATCATGTTTTCTTCGCTGGTCAGCGACAGCACGTTGAGTTGCGAACCGGTCGAACCGACCAGCATCAACGTCGTGTCGGTGGCGTTCAGGCTGACATGCTCCAGCGCGCCGCCGGCTTCGTTCAGCGCGATCGGCGTCTCGCCATACGGATACTCGATGGCCGGGCTGATGGTTTTCTTGCCATCGGGGTAGCTGACTTTATAGGTGTGACGGAACACCAGCGCCTGACCGTTGGACAGACCCACGGCTACCAGCGGATGGCCCGGCTGGTCCTCACCAATGGAGGTCACGGTGGCACCGGCTGGCACTGGCAGATCGACGCGCTTCAGCTCAGCGCCACTGTCGATGTCAAAGAACAATGCCTGGCCTTTGTCGGAAACGCGCATGGCCACCTGATTCTGCTCTTCGAGCGAAATCATCAGTGGCTTGCCGGCGTCCTGCATCCAGGCCGGGGTGATCGAGTCTTTCGCGGTGAGGTCGGCACCCTGAAACAGCGGCGCGACCACGTAGGCGAGGAAGAAGAAGATCAGGGTGATGGCTGCCAGCACCGCGAGACCGCCAACGAGGACGTACCAGCGGGTGAAGCGATCCTTGAGCGCACGAATGCGGCGCTTGCGTTGCAGCTCAGGCGTATTGAAATCAATGCGCTTGGGAGGATTAGTAGTCATTTGGGAATTGGCCAGATCATTCATGCGCTCACCCTAGCGATCCTGTATGACAGAAAGATGACAATGCAGTGACGCAGCAAATCCACCGCCAGCGGGACTGGCAGAGGATCAAAAATTTGAGGTGTGGAAAAGGCCGGCCTGCGCGCAGGTCCGGCCTTTTACCTGAGTCCGGTGGGGTTCACCCTAGACTCAATTTGTTACTTCTTTGCGACAGCGCCGCCTTCCTGCAGACCCAGGTCAGCCAGTGCTTTTGCAGCAACCTTGGCTGGCAACGGGATGTAACCGTCTTTCACCACAACTTCCTGGCCCTGTTTCGACAGCACCAGCTTCACGAACTCAGCTTCCAGCGGAGCCAGAGGCTTGTTCGGGGCTTTGTTGACGTAAACGTAGAGGAAACGCGACAGCGGGTACTTGCCGTTCAGGGCGTTTTCTTCGGTGTCTTCGATGAAGTCAGTGCTGCCTTTCTTGGCCAATGGCACGGTTTTCACGCTGGCGGTCTTGTAACCGATACCCGAGTAACCGATGCCGTTCAGCGAGGAGCTGATCGACTGCACCACCGACGCCGAACCTGGTTGTTCGTTGACGTTTGGTTTGTAGTCGCCTTTGCACAGGGCTTCTTCTTTGAAGTAGCCATAGGTGCCGGATACCGAGTTACGACCGAACAGTTGTACTGGCTTGTTGGCCAGGTCGCCGGTCACGCCCAGGTCACCCCAGGTTTTCACGTCGGCTTTGGCGCCGCACAGACGGGTGGACGAGAAGATCGCATCAACCTGTTCCATGGTCAGGTGCTGGATCGGGTTGTCCTTGTGCACGAACACAGCCAGGGCGTCCACGGCAACCGGGATAGCGGTTGGCTTGTAGCCGTACTTCTGCTCGAAGGCCGCCAGTTCGGTGTCCTTCATCTTGCGGCTCATCGGGCCCAGGTTGGAGGTGCCTTCAGTCAGCGCAGGTGGCGCAGTGGCGGAGCCAGCGGCCTGAATCTGGATGTTTACGTTCGGGTATTCTTTTTTGTAGTTCTCAGCCCACAGGGTCATGAGGTTGGCCAGGGTATCGGAGCCGACGCTGGACAGGTTGCCCGACACACCAGTGGTCTTGGTGTAGCTCGGGATAGCAGGGTCAACAGCGGCGAACGCGTTGGCAGTCGCAACGCCAGCAGCGACAAAAGTCATTGCCGCCATCAAACGCTTCAGTTTCATGCCTTACTCCTAGCAGATAGGGTGTGTTAAGTCGGGGCCAAGTATTAGCAGGCCGTGTGAACACTCTATGGCTGAAATATGACAATTGGATGAAAGGCCAGCATGTCGCGACAGATCGTTCCCACGCTCTGCGTGGGAACGCCGCCATGGACGCTCTGCGTCCGCATTTGAGAGGTGACGCGGAGCGTCACAGGATGCATTCCCACGCGGAGCGTGGGAACGATCAGGCGGGAGAGAAAATCAGCGCCCTTTCTTCCAGAGCCACGCCCCGACCAGAATCCCCATCGCGCACAGCACTGCCACATAGTAGGCCGGGCCCATCGCGCTTTCTTTCAGCAGCAGACTGACCACCATAGGCGTCAACCCGCCAAAGATCGCGTAAGCCACGTTGTACGAGAACGACAACCCGCTGAAACGCACCACCGGTGGAAACGCTTTAACCATCACATATGGCACCGCACCGATGGTGCCGACCAGAAAACCGGTCAACGCGTACAGCGGGAACAACCAGTTCGGGTGATCGGCAAGGCTGTGATAGAAGGTCCACGAGCTGATCAGCAAGCCCAGGCAGCCAAACACAAACACGCGACCGGCACCAAAGCGATCCGCCAGTGCACCGGAAATGATGCAGCCGATGCTCAGGAACACAATCGCCAGACTGTTCGATTGCAACGACTCGGTCGGCGTGAAGTGATAGACCGTTTGCAGCACGGTCGGGGTCATCAGGATCACCACAACGATCCCGGCCGACAGCAACCAGGTCAGCAGCATCGAAATCGCAATCGCGCCGCGATGATCACGCAGCACCGCGCGCAGCGGCACTTCTTCGGCCAGCGCCTTGCGCAATTGCAGTTCGGCGAACACCGGGGTTTCGTGCAGCCAGCGGCGCAAGTAAACCGAGAACAGGCCGAACACACCGCCCAGCAGGAATGGAATACGCCAAGCGTAATCGGATACTTCCGCCGGCGTATAAATGCTGTTGATCGCGGTGGCGACCAGCGAGCCGAGCAAAATGCCGGCAGTCAGGCCGCTGGTGAGGGTGCCACAGGCGTAACCCATGTGCTTTTGCGGTACGTGTTCGGAAACGAAGACCCACGCGCCCGGCACTTCACCGCCAATTGCCGCGCCTTGAATCACCCGCATCAATAGAAGAAGGATTGGCGCCCACAGGCCGATCTGCGCGTAGGTTGGCAGCAGACCCATGATCAGGGTCGGCACGGCCATCATGAAAATGCTCAAGGTGAACATCTTCTTGCGCCCCAACAGGTCGCCGAAGTGCGCCATGACGATGCCGCCCAGCGGTCGCGCCAGATAGCCGGCGGCGAAAATGCCGAAGGTCTGCATCAGGCGCAGCCACTCGGGCATGTCGGCGGGGAAGAACAGCTTGCCGACCACAGTGGCGAAGAAGACGAAAATGATGAAATCGTAGAATTCCAGCGCGCCGCCAAGGGCGGACAGCGACAGAGTCTTGTAGTCATTGCGGGTCAACGGTCGTGCGGGTTGCTCGGGCTGCGCGAGGCTCGAAGGCGCTGTGGTCATGGCAAGGGCTTCTCTTATAGTCGGATCTGCCGCCACAACAACGCTGGCGGTGGCTTGGGCAGGTTCGGCACCATAGCAAATTGTTCGAAAAAGCACATAGAGGTGCGTATTTGACGGTCGAAATGAGAACCGGATGGTCGTCGCGGAGTCTACCGACCGATATACTCGCAACCTGCTCCGATTTGTAGGGGGTTGCTGTGCGAAAACGTCGTTGGCCCGGCCTTTGCTCGGGATTAGCCGGTTTCGCAGAGTTTCTCCTTAGGCGCCTGATGGAAAACGTGACGAACGTAGTATGTTCGGTGCTGAATCGTTTTTCCCGAAGACGGCTACCACCAGCAATACCAACGAAGAGTCACGGGTCAGAGGCACCCCCGGCATGATAGAGCTCGAACAAGAAGATCCGATCCCGCAAGGCGACTTGGCCCTGCAAATCACCGCACTCCCTCGCGAAACCAACGGCTTTGGCGATATTTTCGGCGGCTGGCTGGTGGCACAGATGGATTTGGCCGGGACCGCAATGGCCAGCCGTGTCGCTGGCGGACGCGTCGCCACCGTCGCCATCGACCGCATGGCGTTCCTCGTGCCTGTGGCTGTCGGCGCGCAATTGTCCTTTTATACCCAGACCCTGGAAATCGGCCGCAGCTCGATCCAGATGATGGTCGAAGTGTGGAGCGACGACCCGTTGTCCAGCGAGTGGCGTAAAGTCACCGAAGCGGTCTTCGTCTTCGTCGCCATCGACGGCAGCGGTCGCACTCGCTCGGTTCCACCACGCGCGCGTTAAACATCGTCGCCGTTTTACGGTCGATAGTTGTCCTTGTTACTGATCGAGAGCTGTCCCATGAACACGCCCAACGTTGAAGCCGTGAAACTGGATGAACTGAACTGCTGGCGCATCCGCCACGGTCAGGCCGAAGTGCTGGTGGCCCAGCAAGGCGCGCACATCCTCAGTTATCAGATCGATGGCCAGCCGCCGATCATCTGGCTCAACGACAAGGCCGAGTTCAAGACCGGCAAAAGTATCCGCGCCGGCGTGCCGGTGTGCTGGCCGTGGTTCGGCAAGTTCGAGCGTAACCCGCAGAGCGTGCAGGCCATGTTTACCGGTGAGCAACCGGCACCCGCGCACGGTCTGGTGCGAGCGATGGATTGGGAGCTGGGCGGCATCGAATCGGAGGCTGACGGCGTCAAGGTCGAATTCAAGCTGCCCTACCCCGAAGGTGGTTTGACGGGCTGGCCACATCAGGTCGATCTGACCCTGACCCTGCATTTGTCCGAGCAACTGAGTTTCAGCCTGACCAGCCATAACCGTGGCAGTGACAGCGTCAGCCTGAGCCAGGCGCTGCACACTTACTTCGCGGTCAGTGACGTGCGCAATGTGAATGTTGATGGCGTGGATGGTTTGAATTACATCGAGACGCTGGATGACTGGAAAACCACCAGTCAGCAAGGCGACCTGCATTTTGCCGGAGAGACCGACCGCATCTACCTCGATGCTCCGCCACAGCTGAGCATTGTCGATCCAACGTGGGAACGACGCATTGTGCTGACGGCTACCGGTTCGCGCACGGCGGTGATCTGGAACCCGTGGATCGACCGTGCCGCCGCGCTGGCCGACATGGATAACGATGGCTGGCAGCGCATGCTGTGCATCGAGACGGCGAATGTGATGGATGACGTGGTTACGCTGGCACCGGGTGCGAGCCATACCATGGGTGTTAGCGTCGGCAGCCAACCGCTTTAAGACGCGCCGCAATACGAAATGTGGGAGCGAGCTTGCTCGCGAAGGCGTTGTATCAGTCAACATTCAAATGTCTGACACACCGCTTTCGCGAGCAGGCTCGCTCCCACAATTGTTTTGTATAGGTCCTACAGATCAGATTCCTGCACCACCCGCACCTTGTCCGCTTCCAGCGCATACGCCGCATCGGCCAGATCATTGCTGACCTTCTCGACCTTCAGCGTGCCGGTCACCCACAGCGGCGTGTAGATATCGTCCAGCTTCAAGCCTTTCGGATAACGCACCAGCACCAGTTGATTCGGTGGCGGTGGCGGCACATGGATGCACGCTCCCGGGTACGGCACGAGGAAGAACAGCGTGCTGCGACCCTTGGCGTCGGATTCCAGCGGCACCGGATAACCACCGATGCGGATGTGCTTGTCGTTCATCGACGCCACGGTTTTGGTCGAATACATCACTGCCGGCAGACCTTTGGCCTGCTTCATCCCACCCTTCTCGGTGAAGGTGCCGGTGGCTTCCGGGGAGTTGTGGTCGATTTCTGGCATGGCCTCGAGGGCCTTTTGGTCCGACTTGGGCATCAGTTCGAGCCAATCGGTTTCCGGCAGTTCGCCGGCGTGGGCCAAACCGCTGCCCAGGAAAAGGAGAGTCAACAAAAGACGGCGCATGAAGGTGCTCGGTATAGAAAGGAAAGAACAGTAAATCGCCGAGCATTCTAGCCCTCCCGGCCACTTTGGCAGAGAGGGCTTTGTCGCTTTGGATCAGTTCTTTTTGATCAGGCCGTAGATCACCAGCAACACGATAGCGCCGACCAGTGCGCCGATGAAACCTGCGCCCTCGCCTGCGTGATAGATGCCCAGAGCCTGGCCGCCGTAGGTGGCTGCCAGCGAACCGCCGATACCGAGCAGGATGGTCATGATCCAGCCCATGCTGTCATCGCCCGGTTTCAGGAACCGCGCCAGCAGGCCGACGATCAAGCCGATAAAGATGGTTCCGATAATTCCCATGGCATTTCCCTCTGAATAGTAGATATGCGAAGCCTAGTCAGACTTTGGCATCCTGCCATCAGAGAACGGCGGCCCCTGAATGGTTCCGCCGCTGCCAAATGAAACTGTCGTTACTCGGCGATCAGCGCTTCGACCTTGACGATCTGCGCCTGCAGCGTAGCCATGTCGGCGCAACGCAGATTGGCGTGACCGACCTTGCGCCCGGCCTTGAAGGCCTTGCCGTAGTGATGCAGATGGCAGTCTTCGATAGCGATGACTTTCTCAACCGGCGGTACAACACCGATGAAGTTAAGCATCGCGCTCTCGCCGACTTTGGCCGTCGAACCCAGCGGCAGGCCGGCAACGGCGCGCAGATGGTTTTCGAACTGACTGCACTCGGCGCCTTCGGTGGTCCAGTGCCCGGAGTTATGCACGCGCGGGGCGATTTCGTTGGCCTTGAGGCCACCGTCGACTTCAAAGAACTCGAACGCCATGACGCCGACGTAGTCGAGTTGCTTGAGCACGCGGCTCGAGTAGTCTTCGGCCAGCGCCTGCAACGGGTGATCGGTACTGGCCACCGACAGCTTGAGGATGCCGCTGTCGTGGGTGTTGTGCACCAGCGGATAGAACTTCGTTTCACCATCGCGGGCACGCACGGCGATCAGCGAGACTTCACCGGTGAACGGCACGAAGCCTTCCAGCAGGCAGGACACGCTGCCCAGTTCGGCGAAAGTGCCGACCACGTCTTCCGGCTTACGCAGGACTTTCTGGCCCTTGCCGTCATAACCCAGGGTGCGGGTTTTCAGCACGGCCGGCAGACCGATCGAAGCCACCGCAGCGTCCAGATCGGCTTGCGACTGAATGTCAGCGAAAGCCGGAGTCGGGATGCCCAGGTCCTTGAACATGCTCTTTTCGAACCAGCGGTCGCGCGCGATGCGCAGGGCTTCGGCGCTCGGATAAACCGGGACGAATTGCGACAGGAATGCCACGGTTTCGGCCGGGACGCTTTCGAACTCGAAGGTCACCAGATCGACTTCATCGGCGAGTTGGCGCAGATGATCCTGATCGCCGTAATCGGCCCGCAGGTGTTCGCCCAGCGCAGCGGCGCAAGCGTCCGGCGCAGGGTCGAGAAAAGCGAAGTTCATGCCCAGCGGCGTACCCGCCAGAGCCAACATGCGACCCAACTGGCCGCCACCGATTACACCGATCTTCATCTCAACAACCTCAGGCAATACGTGGGTCTGGATTGTCCAGGACGCTGTCTGTCTGCTCGGCACGGAAGGTTTTCAGTACCGCGTGGAACTGCGGATGCTTGGCGCCGAGGATGCTCGCCGAGAGCAGGGCAGCGTTGATCGCGCCGGCCTTGCCGATGGCCAGGGTGGCGACCGGAATGCCCGCTGGCATCTGCACGATCGACAGCAGCGAGTCGACGCCCGAGAGCATGGCCGACTGCACCGGCACACCCAGCACCGGCAGGTGGGTCTTGGCCGCACACATGCCTGGCAAGTGGGCTGCGCCACCGGCACCGGCGATGATCACCTCGATGCCACGACCTTCAGCCTCTTCGGCGTACTGGAACAGCAGATCCGGGGTGCGGTGGGCAGAGACCACTTTGACCTCGTACGGGATGCCGAGCTTTTCCAGCATATCGGCGGTGTGGCTAAGGGTGGACCAATCGGACTTGGAGCCCATGATCACGCCAACCAGTGCACTCATCGTCGCGCCTCTTCTCTCTGGAGCGCCCGCAGGCGCGTCATAAAACAACAAGCCACGCAGGTTGCGTGGCTTGATTGTACGAAAAATGGCCGGACGTGCCGGCCGAAGGCCGCGCAGTATACCGCAAAGAAAGCAATAAACAGCCCCCGAAACGACCATCTGTCAAATGAGCGAAAGGCCCGGTTTTATTGACTTTAAGGTCAGCGCAGACGCACCTCAAATTCCATTGTGGGAGCGAGCCTGCTCGTGAAGAGGGAGTATCAGTCAGCATTTATGTTGTCTGACACACCGCTTTCGCGAGCAGGCTCGCTCCCACAGGGGCCGCGGGTGGGTTCAGGAGTTTTGTGCGGCGCCGCCTTCTAGCTTGCGCCACAGCAGACGGACGTTGGCTTTACGCACCAAGGCGCAGCGATACAGGCGAATTTCCAGCGGCACATGCCATTGCGGGCCGCCGCAGACCACCAGCTCGCCACGAGCCAGCTCAGCACGCACGCTCAATTGCGGTACCCAGGCGATACCCAGGCCTTCCAGTGCCATGCTTTTCAGACTGTCAGCCATCGCCGTTTCGTAAATAGTGGTGAAACGCAGCTGACGCTGACGCAGCAAACCATTCACCGAACGTCCGAGAAACGCACCGGCGCTATACGCCAGCAACGGCACGCTCGCATCACCTTCGAGATCGAACAGGGGCTTGCCCTCGGCATCCGCCGCACACACAGGGAGCATTTCCGTCTGGCCCAAATGCAATGAAGGGAAAATCTCCGGGTCCATCTGCATTGCCGCATCCGGATCGTAGAACGCCAGCATCAAATCACAGCCACCTTCGCGCAACGCATGCACCGCATCGCCGACGTTGGTTGCAACCAATCGGGTGGCGATGTTCAACCCTTCATTACGCAACTGCGCGATCCAGCGCGGGAAGAAACCCAGCGCCAAGGAGTGAGCGGCAGCGACCTGCATCACTTCGCCCTGCCCGCCTTCCAGATGATGCAGATGGCGCAGCACTTCACCGAGCTGCTCGACCACGGTGCGCGCGGTCACCAGAAACAACTGCCCCGCTGCCGTCAGTTCGATCGGCGTGCGCGAGCGGTTGACCAGAGTCAGCCCCAGCGCAGCCTCCAGACTGCGAATCCGTCGGCTGAACGCCGGCTGGGTCACGAAGCGCCGTTCGGCCGCCTGCGAAAAGCTGCGGGTGGCGGCCAGAGCACTGAAGTCCTCGAGCCATTTGCTTTCCAGATTCATCACGTCCTCCAGGACACGCACCAAAACAGGTCACACGTCTGCCGCGCACGCGGCGTCACACGGGCATTATGCCGAATGTGCATAGGGCAGTGCTGAACAGCATTGGCCCAAAATTTCCCACAAGCCTAGCATTCGCAGCGTTCCGGCACAGACCGGGTCCATATCGAGATGATTTCTATCATGTCCTCCGCTGCATCTTTCCGCACAGAAAACGACCTGCTTGGCGCCCTCGAAGTACCGGCTCAAGCGTATTACGGCATCCAGACCCTGCGAGCGGTGAACAACTTCCGTCTCTCCGGCGTTCCGATTTCGCATTACCCGAAACTGGTTGTCGGCCTGGCGATGGTCAAACAGGCCGCCGCTGACGCCAACCGCGAGTTGGGTCACCTGAGCGAAGCCAAGCACGCTGCCATCAGCGAAGCCTGTGCCCGATTGATCCGCGGTGATTTCCACGAAGAGTTCGTGGTCGACATGATTCAAGGTGGCGCCGGTACTTCCACCAACATGAACGCCAACGAAGTGATCGCCAACATTGCTCTGGAAGCAATGGGTCACCAGAAAGGCGAGTACCAGTACCTGCACCCGAACGACGACGTCAACATGGCGCAGTCGACCAACGACGCCTACCCAACGGCGATCCGTCTGGGTCTGCTGCTCGGTCACGACACCCTGCTGGCCAGCCTCGACAGCCTGATTCAGGCGTTCGCGGCCAAGGGCAAAGAATTCGATCACGTCCTGAAAATGGGCCGTACCCAGCTGCAAGACGCCGTGCCGATGACCCTCGGCCAGGAATTCCGCGCGTTCGCCACCACCATGGGCGAGGACCTGGCGCGTCTGAAGTCGCTGGCCCCGGAACTGCTGACTGAAGTGAACCTGGGCGGCACCGCGATCGGTACCGGCATCAACGCCGACCCGCGTTATCAAGCGCTGGCTGTACAGCGTCTGGCCCTGATCAGCGGTCAACCGGTAGTGCCGGCGGCCGACCTGATCGAAGCGACTTCCGACATGGGCGCCTTCGTGCTGTTCTCCGGCATGCTCAAGCGCACCGCAGTCAAGCTGTCGAAGATCTGCAACGACCTGCGCCTGCTGTCCAGCGGCCCACGCACCGGCATCAACGAAATCAACCTGCCAGCGCGTCAGCCAGGCAGCTCGATCATGCCCGGCAAGGTCAACCCGGTGATCCCGGAAGCCGTTAACCAGGTAGCGTTCCAGGTCATCGGTAACGACCTGGCGCTGACCATGGCAGCCGAAGGCGGCCAACTGCAGCTGAACGTGATGGAGCCGCTGATCGCCTTCAAGATCTTCGACTCGATCCGCCTGCTGCAACGCGCCATGGACATGCTGCGCGAGCACTGCATCGTCGGCATCACCGCCAACGAAGCGCGCTGCCGCGAACTGGTCGAACACTCGATTGGTCTGGTTACCGCACTGAACCCGTACATCGGCTACAAAAACGCCACCCGTATTGCCGGCCTCGCCCTTGAAAGCGGCCGCGGCGTACTGGAACTGGTGCGCGAAGAAGGTCTGCTCGACGAAGCCATGCTCGCCGACATTCTGCGCCCGGAAAACATGATTGCTCCGCGTCTGGTTCCGCTTAAAGCCTGAGCCGACGCGTAGTTTGTAGCACCGCTCACCAGGTCGAGGGACTAGACACCTCTCACCTTTTGAGGGCTTGGGGATTTGTCCCCAAGCCCTTTTTTTTAACTTTCTGACCCTGAGACCCGTATGTCTGGGGACTGAACAATGGGGGAGTCCGCTCCCACAAAAAAGCAGTTCCCGCACAAGCCCGGCGCCGGTAACGCCGGGTGTTTCACAGCTTCGTTTCGTCGCTTGCACCACAACCGTGCAGACGGGCGCCGCACTGATCGGTATAGTGCCGCCCCTCTTCGCGTGAGCGGTCGTCGGTAACGAGGCCACAACCCATGCGAAACCCGAACTAATAACAAACCCGCGAAATGGATTCGGGACGAAACCATCGCCTCACCTGTCGTGCCGTGCGCACACCGGTGTAACACGATATTTCTACCATCCAGCATTTGCTCACACAAAAAACAGCGAGGAAAAATCCATGCTCGAAGTCATCAACGACTTCCTCTCAGGGAAAGTACTGATCGTGCTCATTGTCGGGCTCGGTAGCTACTTCACGATTCGCTCGCGTTTCGTTCAATTGCGGCACTTCTTCCACATGTTCGCGGTGTTCCGCGACAGCCTCAAAGGCAGCGCCGGGCAACTCAGCTCGTTCCAGGCCCTGATGCTCAGCCTTGCCGGCCGTGTCGGTGCAGGCAACATCGCCGGTGTCGGCATCGCCGTGACCCTGGGTGGTCCAGGTGCGGTCTTCTGGATGTGGGTGACCGCACTGGTCGGCATGTCCAGCAGCTTCTTCGAATGCACCCTGGCCCAAGTCTACAAGCGCGCCGATGGCGACGGCCTGTACCGTGGCGGTCCGGCTTACTACATCCAGCACGGCCTGAAACTCAAAGGCATGGCGGTGGTGTTCTCGGTCCTGCTGCTGGTCACCTACGGCTTTGCCTTCATTGGCCTGCAGTCCTACACCGTGACTCACTCGCTGCAGAACGCCTTTGAATTCAACCCACAACACACCGGTATCGTCCTGGCAGTGTTGCTGGCCATCACTTTCATCGGCGGCATCAAGCGCATTGCCTCGGTGTCCGACCTGCTGGTACCGATCAAGACCCTCGCCTATATCGGCGTGACCCTGTATGTGATCGGTACTCAGATCGAACACGTACCAGCCATGCTGGAAACCATCTTCAAGAGCGCCTTCGGCCTCGACCCTGCCTTTGGTGGCCTGCTCGGCAGCGCCATTGTCATGGGCGTGAAGCGTGGCGTGTTCGCCAACGAAGCAGGCTTGGGCAGTGCGCCGAACGTCGCTGCCGTGGCTGCCGTGAAGCACCCGGGCGCCCAGGGCGTGGTTCAGGCCTTCAGCGTGTTCCTCGACACCTTCGTGATTTGCACCTGCACCGCGCTGCTGATTCTGCTGTCGGGCTTCTACACCCCGGGCTTCGAAGGTGACGGCATCGTCCTGACCCAGAACTCGCTGGCCGCTGTGGTCGGTGACTGGGGTCGCATGTTCGTCAGCGTCGCGCTGTCGCTGTTCGTCTTCACTTGCATCCTCTACAACTACTACCTGGGCGAAAACAGCCTGCAGTTCCTCACCCGCAACCGCGCCGCGCTGATGATTTTCCGCGGCCTGGTGCTGGCGCTGGTGGTATGGGGTTCGATGCAGGACCTGTCGACCGTGTTCGCCTTCGCCGACATCACCATGACCTGTCTGGCCTTCGTCAACCTGGTGGCCTTGGCCATGCTGTTCAAGGTCGGCATGCGCGTAATGCGCGACTACGACGAGCAGCGCCGTGCCGGCGTTAAACAGCCCGTGTTCGACTCCAGCAAATTTACCGATCTGGATCTCGACCTGAAGGCCTGGCCGACCAACCCGTCTGCCGCTGCCGACAAGACCGAAGCCGAGCCGCAAGGCGTACCTGCAGCGCAACGCTGACAGGTGAATGACGGGCGCATCCTCTGCGCCCGTCAGTTATTGTGATGCAATAACTTGTAGGAGTGAGCCTGCTCGCGATAGCTGTCTTTCAGCCAACACTAATGTTGAATGATGAACCGCTATCGCGAGCAGGCTCACTCCTACAATGTCATCTCTTGTGGAGACCCTCAGATGATTGCCAATTCCTACCCAGCTGCCCAACACGTCATGGTGCTCTACACCGGTGGCACCATCGGCATGCAGGCCAGCGCCAACGGTCTGGCCCCGGCATCCGGTTTCGAAGCGCGGATGCGCGACTACTTGCACAGTCAGCCTGAGCTCGTTGTGCCGCAGTGGCGCTTCCGGGAAATGTCGCCGCTGATCGACAGCGCCAACATGACCCCGGCCTATTGGCAGCAACTGCGTGAAGCGGTGGTCGATGCCGTGGATGTGCAAGGTTGCGACAGCGTGCTGATCCTGCACGGCACCGACACCCTGGCTTACAGTGCGGCGGCGATGAGCTTCCAGTTACTGGGGCTGAATGCTCGCGTGTGTTTCACCGGCTCCATGCTGCCGGCCGGTGTTACCGACAGCGATGCCTGGGAAAACCTCGGCGGCGCACTGGTCGCCCTCGGCCAAGGCCTGGCGCCCGGTGTGCATCTGTACTTCCACGGTGAGCTACTGGCGCCAACCCGTTGCGCGAAGGTGCGCAGCTTCGGCCGTCATCCGTTCAAACGACTTGAGCGTCAGGGCGGCGGCGTGAAAGCGCCTTCGATTCCAGCGTCGTTGAACTACAACCAGCCGAAGCAACTGGCCAAGGTTGCCGTGCTGCCACTGTTCCCCGGCATCAGCGCCGAAGTCCTTGATGGTCTGCTCGCCAGCGGCATTCAGGGTCTGGTGCTGGAGTGCTACGGCAGCGGTACAGGGCCGAGCGACAACCCTGAGTTTCTGGCAAGCCTTGGCCGTGCGCGGGATAACGGCGTAGTCGTTGTGGCGGTCACGCAATGCCATGAAGGCGGCGTTGAGCTGGATGTTTACGAGGCTGGCAGTCGATTGCGCGGTGTCGGCGTGTTGTCCGGTGGTGGCATGACTCGTGAGGCGGCGTTCGGCAAGTTGCATGGAATGCTCGGTGCAGGGCTGGAAACGGCGGAAATGCGTCGGCTGATCGAACTGGATTTGTGTGGTGAGTTGCTCTGAGCAAGGCTCTGGATCGGCCCTCACCCTCTCCCGGAGGGGAGGGCACTGACCGAGTTGTTTTTCGCTGTCCGTCGACCTGATAAATCGCGTCGATTGTGGATTCGGCAGAGATGTATCACCTCGGTGCATCTCGCCAATATCCCCCAATCGGCCCCCTCTACCTTTGGGAGAGGGTTGGGGTGAGGGGCTGCTGCGGCATGCAATTTGCTGCGTTCCAGCCATCCTCAGGCTGGAAGATCTTATGCTGCACTCCCACCTCACCACCCTCAACGCCGTCTCGCTAATCCTCAACACCTTCAAAGCCGAAGGCCTGTCGAGCGAAGCGTTGCTGGCCGGCAGCGGCATCAGTGCGGCGGATCTCAGCCGGGCCGACACGCGCATCACCACCAATCAGGAGATGCAGGTCTGCGCCAATGCAGTCGCGCTTAAGCACGACATCGGCCTGGAGCTGGGCCGGCGCATGCACGTTTCCTGCTACGGCATCCTTGGCTATGCCTTGCTGACCTGTGCCACCTTCGGTGACGCTTTGCGTCTGGCGATTCGTTATCCGGCGCTGTTGGGAACACTTTTCGAACTGAGTCTGGAGGACGATGGCGAACGCGTCTGGTTCGTCGCTGCCGATTATCGCGAGAGCCCGGCGATGGCGGTGTTCAATGCCGAGTTCTGCCTGGTGTCGCTGAAAGTCATTTGTGATGACCTGCTCGGGCATCCGCTGCCCTTGCTCGCCACGCGCTTCGAACACGCCGCACCGGATTACCGTGACAGTTATGCCGAGCACTTCGACAGCCCGCTGCACTTCGCCGCCAAGGACAACGCCTTCGCCTTCGACCGTCACTGGCTCGATCAACCGCTGCCGCTGGCCGATGCCATCACCCATCAAGCCATGGCCGAACGCTGCCGCAAGCAGAACCTTGAGTTCACCGGACGCCAAGCGTGGCTCGGGCGCATCCGCCAGTTGCTCAGCGCCCAACTGAACGCCGCGCCGGGGCTGGAAGGTCTGGCGCAACAGATGAAGTGCTCACCACGCACTCTGCGCCGGCATCTCAAGGACATGGGCTGCAGCTATCAGGAATTGCTCGATGAACTGCGCTTCGAGCGAGCCAAGCAGATGTTGTGTGAGGATCAGTTGCCGATCTACCGCATCGCCGAGACCCTTGGCTTCAGTGAGACTGCGAGCTTTCGTCATGCCTTCGTGCGCTGGAGCGGCGTGGCGCCGAGTCAATTCCGGGCCTGAGGGGCGAATTGCGGTCAGTTTTTTTGGCCATATCCATCCCCTTTTGGCCTTTCCTGCCGTTTTCCGATTCACCTCGCGCCGCAACACTGGGAGCAACCGAATCAGCCCTGCGGAGAACAACAAATGCTGACGATCTACTCGGACGATCACCACCTGCACCATGGCCGCTGCGAACTCATCGATGGCCAACTGAAGCCGTGCTTCGAGATGCCGTCGCGCGCCGACCATGTGCTGCAGCGCGTTAAAAACCAGAACCTCGGCCCGGTCGAAGCGCCGAAGGATTTCGGTCTGGAGCCGATCGCCCGCATCCACAGCCGTGACTACCTCGACTTTTTCAAAGGCGCGTGGGCGCGCTGGACTGAATTCAATACCGACGGCGATCTGCTGCCCTACACCTGGCCGGCGCGCACTCTGCGTGCAATCAAACCGACCAGCCTGCACGGCCAGCTCGGCTATTACAGCTTCGATGGCGGCGCACCGATCACCGCCGGCACCTGGCAAGCGGCGTACAGCGCGGCGCAAGTTGCCCTGACCGCGCAAGCAGAAATCCAGCGTGGCGCGCGCGCTGCCTTCGCGTTGTGCCGGCCACCGGGACACCACGCTGCCAGCGATTTGATGGGCGGTTATTGCTACCTCAACAACGCCGCCATCGCTGCACAAGCCTTTCTCGATCAGGGCCACAGGAAAGTCGCGATCCTCGACGTCGACTATCATCACGGCAACGGCACGCAATCGATTTTCTACGCGCGCAGCGACGTGCTGTTCACCTCGATCCACGGCCACCCGGAAGCAGAGTTTCCGTTTTTCCTCGGCTACGACGATGAGCGTGGAGAAGGCGCTGGGGAAGGTTTCAACTTCAACTATCCGCTAGCCGCCGGCTCCGGCTGGGACGTGTGGAGTGCGGCGCTGGATCAGGCCTGCGACGAGATCGATCGCTACGGCGCCGACGTCATTGTCGTATCGCTCGGCGTCGACACCTTCAAGGATGACCCGATTTCGCAGTTCAAACTCGACAGCCCCGATTACCTGGCGATGGGCAAGCGCATCGCTGCACTCGGCAAACCGACATTGTTCGTCATGGAGGGCGGTTACGCGGTGGAGGAAATCGGCATCAACGCGGTGAACGTACTGGAAGGCTTCGAACGATAACCGGATTCCCGTCGCAATCGTAAACACCAGACCCGCCCAGGCGGGTCTTTTTTTGCCCGCAATATGTATGTACCGCACGTGCGCCGCCGCTCGCCGCTACCTTGCCCGGACCGCCGCCCTTGGGCGCGCCCATCAGAGCAGGAGTTGCCCATGCCCGAAATCCCCTCGCCCAGCGCCGTCGATGTCGTGACTCAACTGGTGACCGGCCCTTCACTGCGAGAAGTTGCGTCGAAAACGCTGCGCCCCGCGCTCAGGACGCTGTATCCCGACCTCGATCTCGACCCGCAGCTGGCCATGGTCGTAAGACCGACCTGGGTCATTGAAGATGATCGGGTCGTCCCGGGTCGCCACCTGATCGAATCGCTGACCGACACCCTGGTACGCCTGGGCCTCTCCGGCACGACTGTGGCGTATCTCGACGGTGAGCATTATCTGACCTTGCAGCCCGACCTGCCGCCCGCCATCCAGCTGCCGGTGAAAATCAGCGCGATCGGTAAGCTGCTCAATGAGCTGGCACCGTTGCTGTTCATCGCCTACAAGGAACACCAGGTCAATTACTGGGATGATTTCACCTACCCAGGGCAGCCGCGCTGGCAGCAGATGTCACAGGCCCTGCGCAATTTGTGGAAGGTCGACGCGAACCCTGGCTGGGATGCCGACCAGCGAGCCATGGCCGAAGCGCTTTATAAATACCCGGACAAACACCAGCGACTGCCCACCGACAAATACAAGACCCGCGCCTGCCTGATTGATCTTGACCGTGGCGAGGGTGACGAGCAGAAGCATGTGACCCTGCTCGATACCGCGGTACTGATCGGCACCGATGACAAGCGCACCTTGATCATGACCCACTCGGTGCTGCAGGGCTTCGAGAGTTTTCAATCGCTGGAAAAACTCGGCGAAGCCCTGCCGCGTCGTTATTGGCAAGGTGCCTCCGGTGCCGGGTTGAAATGGCGACTGGTCGAACCACAGGGCCATTTCTTCGACTATCAAGCCTGCACACTGGTCGCCCTGGAAGCCGAGGCGCTGGGCGCGATCAATTATTTTCAGGGTTCGAGTTCCAGCGAGCTATATCCGCACACCGGGACTGTCGGCAATCCGCGAGAGCCGACACCGCGCCTCAAACCTCATATCGATCGCCTGCGTCCGATGCTGCCAGAATGGCTCGACAGCGCCTCTCCCGCCGATCAAACCCGTTACAGCCGGCATCTGCTGGATCTGACGATGGTGCAGCACACGAACAAGGGAAAATCATTTCAAAGCGAAGTCATCAGCCTGCAAGCGTTCACCCGTGATGCCCTGAAACAACAGATAGCCAAGGATCATCCGCAAGCCGGCGAGGTGAGGATCGATGACATCGAGATCAGCATCACCAGCCTGGTGGTCTGGGGCACATTTGTCTTTCCGGGTAACACGCAGACCAAGACGCTGTCGCTCATTGAACTCGCGCTGCAGAACCTCGCGGGGCAGCCAGCCGGCAACAAAACCGTACGTTACAAGGATGGCGGCGTGTTGCCTGAGTGGATGACCGCAAGCTACCTGCAACAACTGGTCAGCAGCGTCGATATCGGCCAGACCTACCCGGCGTACCTGCAAAACCTGCTGATTGACAACAATGAGCAGGCGTCGGCAGTGCAAGCACTTTATGCCAGCCAGTTGCCCATCGAGCTGCCGCTGCTGGCGTTACAGCACAAAATACAGGGCAAGACCGGCATCACTGAACAGGGTTACCGCTATGTGGTTGCCGCACTGGCAAACACCGGCGATGAGCGTCATGTCGATCGCGATGAAATCGTCATTCGCCCGCTGGGGTTCGTGGCCCATCGCAGTCGATCACAGGCGGACATCGTCAATAATATGTTCATCATCGGCCCGCGCGAGGCGGACAAAGGGCCGTGCCTCCTTTATCGACCACTGTTCGAAACGGCACTGATGCAATTTCCCTCACACGCCAACCTGTTTTACGAGATCCAGCACTCACAGGAGCTGCGCGAGTCGGTCCTGGCCTGGTTGCCGGACGATGTGCGCTTCAAGTACAGCCAGTTCGTCTTCACCGCCCGATTGCCTTCAGTCTGGACTATCCCGCAATTGCTGGTGAACCCCTTCACCGCTTTCGACATGTCCGGCCCCGTTACGCTGGCGACCGCAACGATTGAGCACGATGTACTGGCGACCCTGCATAACAGCAACGTGCAGGCTGTCATCACCCAGGCCGATCGGCAATCGGTCTCTGATGCAGAAGCACGCTGGGCAACGCTCAAACACGGCGGCTGGATGCTGTTCAACGCGGCGTTGCCATTCCTCGGGCGCAGCGTCGGCACGGCAGCGTGGATCTGGCAGATCATGGACGACCTGCAAGAGATCAGCGACGAGGCCAATGAGCAATCCGGCAAGCTTGCCTGGACAGCCCTCACCGACATTCTCCTGGCCTTGGGCATGGTGCTCGCCCATCGCGCAGCGGTCGGCGACAAGCCATTCAGCGAGTCGATCCCGCAGGAAGAACCCACCGCCACCGTCACCACCGAACTCGTCGTCAGCAAACCGTTGCAGTTGCCGGACGTATCCAGCACTGCACTGCCCGTTGCGCATGAGATGGTGGTCAACCCCTTCACGGCGCTGAAACGATCCCCGGTCGCACTCGCAGCGCTGCTCGACAGCTTTCAGATCGCCAAACCCAAAGGCATCGGCGATGCCGCCACCGAGGGCACGCACAGGCATCTTTATCCCCGCCAACAACAGTGGTTCGCTCCCGTAGGCCAGCGCTGGTTCGAAGTCATGCTCAATGAGCACGCCGAGGTGCAGATCATCGACTCGCGCCAGCAACCGCCACGCAACGGGCCGCAACTGACCCGCACGGCCAACGGCCAATGGGTGGTCGACCTTCGCTTGCGCCTGCGAGGCGGCGGACTTGACAGCGCACTTGAGGCCGTTCAGGACGTGAGCAAAATGGACGCCAGGCAACTGACTGCCGAAATCAGTGCGTTCGACGTAACGATGAAAGCCAAGCAGATTCAGCGTGATGCTGACCACAAAGCCTTCAACGATGCGGTCGGGCAAGCACGAGGACCGGCACGCGAGCACTATCTGGCAACGCTAGACGCACAGCTCAAAGCGTACGGCGCGAATATTGAACAGATCAAGGCGTTGAATCAGAAAGAGCCGATTCCGAACTACCGGACCGTCATGATTGAGCGACTGCAAATGCAGCTGTTTCTCGGGCAGGAATGGCTCGACCTGCATTCCGCCGTATTTCGGACTGACCTGAAGGCCATGCAGACAATGCTTGCCGATGAAGCCGGTTTCATCGCGCAGGCGTTTGTTCAGACCTTTGAAAGAATGACCCTCCAGACCCAGGCCATCATTGAAAAAACAGAGTTGGCCAATAGCCGTTTTGACGAACTGACGTTGTTGGGAAAAGATGCCGTCAAAATTATTCCAACCTATCGCAAGGCATTGCCGAAATATGATCTGAACGACCTCAAGCTTTTGCAGATCAGTATTGGCCAAGAGATTTGCATCAAGGCCGGTACGACAGCGGACGCCGCCAATGCCTATCAGGCACTCGCCAGTCTCGTCGAAGACGCCGCGTTGAGTATCCAGAGCACGCTGAATCTGACCGAGGATGAAAGCCTCGACAACCTGCGCGAACGCATCGATGTCCTGAGCAATGTGGCCGAACAGTTTTCCGCTATCGATCAGCGCTTTGGTGATCTGCTCATCGACTACCCCGAACAGATCAACACTGAGCGACTGCAGCATGTGCGTAAACGGGTAAACGGGTTCAGGGCGCGCACGGATGTAAAACTGGCCGAGTTGCTGCACTTCAAGCACCTGCTGGGACCGACACCGGGGCCTTCGAAGGCGAGATCATCAACGCGCCAGATCATCAAAACCCAATCCAGAGGCACGGTAGTCGGCAATCGAAAAAAACGCATCAAGGGGCAAAAATCCGACCAGGTGGAAGTACGAACCACCCTGACGGGTGTCATCGCCACATTCCAGGAAGAGTCACCCGGTGTCTGGGTAGAACAGCGCACGGCAAAGACCCGCCAACCCAAGGCCCATTCTTCCGTGAGTGCCAGCAGCCGTGCCGGCCAGGCGCTGATCGACGGCCTGGATGCATTCCACCAACGTGTCGAGGCTCACCTCAAACGAGGGCGGCGGATACCTGTCGAGGTCGAGGAGGAATACCACAAGCATGCCGCTGTCTTGCGCGAAGCCAATGCGGCGATTGATGAAGCATTGACCGCCAGTAATCTGACCGCAGACTTCAAAAAGCCGACCGAAGAAATCAGCCACAAGCTTGACGAGGCCGCTAACGCCCTTGACGAAAAAGGCACCAGCATTCGCATCGGACTGGTCAAACAACAACCACCGACTGCGGCGAGGGTGCAGTGGCTCAAAGAAAAAGGTGAAGTAACGGTCTCCAAAACCATTACCCGTCGCCGGCTCAAAGGCCACTCAAGGGGTTTTCTCGACGAATACGAAGTACGCGATGCCCACATCGGCAAGGTGCTGTGTTACGCACACTTCCACTACAGCAGTGTCGACGCTCCCGTCGCTTCGTTCACCGCCGGGCATATGAAAACAGTCGCGCAACGACACATCGGCGGTTCCCACGAGCCGAGCGATCCCACCAGTTCGCAGCTCCTCGAAATCCATCGCAGCGAGATTTCACGACAGTCAGCCGAGCATCTGTTCTTCACGCCTGCCAAACCTGCCGCAAGCGCTTCAGTGCCGCTGTAATGTCAGGTTCAGGGACGGCGGCAAAGCCCAGGACCAGCCCGGCACGCTGGTCCAGCGGTGTAGTGGAGTCCGGCAGCCAGTAACTGCTCAAGCCGTTGATCTCCACGTCAACGCCTGCTGCCTGCGCAATCAACTGCTGCTCGCGTTCGATGCTTGTTACGGCCACGGTCAGGTGCAGCCCGGCGGAAACGGCGGGCAAATCTCCAACACCGGCAATGGCGGTCGGCCAACCGTGGAGCAAGGTATTGCGACGGCTCAGGGCGGCGCGGCGCATGCGCCGGATATGCCGCTGGAAATGCCCGGCCGCCATGAACTCGGCCATCACCGCTTGGGTACTGACCTCGGAATGGCGGACATCCACCGCGCGGCGTTGCGAGAAGGCATCGACCAGCGCCGGCGGCAGCACCAGATAACCGAGGCGCAATGCCGGAAAGGCAACCTTGCCGAAAGTGCCGACATACAGCACTCGCCCCTGTCGATCGAGTGCCGCCAACGGCGCCAGCGGCGCACCGGTGTAGCGGTATTCGCCATCGTAGTCGTCCTCGACGATCCAGCCTTGGTTGCGCTCGGCCCAAGCGAGCAGTTCGAGGCGCCGGGCAAGACTCATCACCACGCCTGTCGGGTACTGATGAGAGGGCGTGACATACGCCACACGACAATCCCCGGTGGCCGACAACGCCGAGCAGTCCATGCCCTCCTCGTCCACGGCAATCCCGTGCAAACGAGCGCCCGCCACCGCGAACGCATGACCGGCCGCGCGGTAACCCGGATTCTCGATCGCCACACCGTCGCCCGGCTCCACCAGCAGCTGTGCACAAAGACTAATGCCTTGCTGTGCGCCGCTGGTGATCACAATTTGCTCAGGCGAGCACTGCATGCCGCGCGAGCTGCGCAAATAGGCAGCGATCATTGCACGCAGGCGCGCATCGCCGGACGGGTCGCCGTAACACAGTTGCTCCAGATCCGGTTTACGCCAGAAAGCCGCATTCAGCTTGGCCCACACCTCGAACGGGAACAGATCAAACGCCGGAACCCCGACCCGAAAGGCTCGCGGTGGACCGCTCGGTGGCTTGGACAAATGGTTGTTTTCAATGCGCGAAAAACCACCGCTGTGGATAACTTTACTGGATGAAACCACAGGTAAATCCAGCCAATTTGTGGATAAGGCTGTGGGTAAGCCTGTTGAAAACCCTGTGGATACTTTTGTGGATAGTTTTTTTGCCGAGGCCGTTACTGGCATCAATTGTGCGACGTAGGTTCCGTCCCCCACTCGCCCTTCAATAAAACCCTCGGCATAGAGTTGATCGTAGGCGCGCACAACGCTGTTACGCGAAATCCCCAGCGCCGCCGCCAGATCGCGACTGGCTGGCAACCGCGTGCCACTCGCCAGCCGTCCATCCAGTACGCGCAGGCGCAAAGCCTGATACAGCTGACGGCTCAAACCCTGACGGCGATCAAGCTCGATCCCGGCAGGGTTGAACGGCATGGATAACAGCGGCGAATCGGGCATGACAATGGACCTATGAAATTGGTCATCAATGGCTCTTACAACAGACCAATAGCCTGCCTAGGATGCTGGCATTCGCCAAGGAAAATATGCCCATGTACACGCCACGCGCCTTTGCCATCGAAGAGTTGTCCCAACTGCACGAACTGATTCTCGCCACCCGCCTCGCCATTCTGGTGAGCCATGGCGAAAGCGGCTTGCAGGCCAGCCATGTGCCGGTACTGCTGCATTGCGAACAAGGCGAGTACGGCACGCTCTACGGGCACCTGGCCCGCGCCAACCCACAGTGGAAAGACCTGCGCGACGGCGCCGAAGCCATGCTGATCTTCGCCGGCGCCGATGCCTACGTCAGCCCGGGCTTTTACCCGAGCAAAGCTGAACACGGCAAAGTCGTGCCGACCTGGAACTACATCGCCGTGCACGCTTATGGCCACGCCGAAACCTTCAGCGATGGCGGACGCCTGCTCGACATCGTCAGCACCCTCACCGACCGGCATGAGGCCGGCCGCGCCCAACCGTGGTCAGTCGCCGACGCGCCCGCCGATTACATCGACGGCATGCTCAAGGCGATTGTCGGTTTCGCCATTCCCATCGACCGTCTCGAAGGCAAGCGCAAGCTCAGCCAGAACCGCAGCGCCGAAGACATTGCCGGCGTGCGCGAAGGCCTGGCCGCCAGCCCGGACATCAATGATCAAACCCTCGCCCGATTGATGCGCTAAGGAAATCCCCCATGAGTCAGATCGACATTCGCCCGGTCAGCGCCGACGACCACGCCGCCTGGCTGCCGCTATGGCAGGCCTACCTGCGTTTCTACAACACCGAACTGCCGGACGCTGTGACGCACAGCACCTGGCAGCGTTTTCTCGACCCGAACGAACCGACCCACGCCGCCCTCGCCTGGGCTGGCGGTAAAGCGGTAGGCATGGTGCATTACATCTATCATCGTTCGAACTGGAGCATCGAAAACTCCTGCTACCTGCAGGACTTGCTGGTGGTCCCGCAGACCCGGGGCACCGGCGTCGGCCGCCGGTTGATCGAACACGTCTACGCCACCGCCAAGGCTGACGGCTGCTGCAAGGTTCATTGGTTGACCCACGAAACCAACGCCACCGCGATCCAGCTCTACGAGCGTATCGCCGAACGCCCGGGCTTCATCCAGTTTCGCCAAGCCCTTTAAGGAGACGCACGCATGACCGCTTCACTCGCTGACTGGAAAGGCGTCGCCGCCCCCACCGCCACCTTGCTTGAAGGGCGTTTTATTCGTCTGGAAAGACTCGACCCGGCGCGCCACGGTGACCAGCTGTTCGCCGCACTCGAAGGCCCCGGTGCCGACCCGAAACTGTGGGATTATTTGCCCTACGGCCCGTTCCCGGAACGCAGCGTTTTCGACGCTTGGCTGAACAACCACGCGGCCGCCAGCGACCCGTATTTCTTCAGCGTCGTCGATCGCGCCAGCGGTCAGGTACAAGGCATCCTCAGCCTGATGTCGATTGTCCCGGCCCAGGGCCGTATCGAAATCGGCCACGTCACCTTCGGCGCGCCGATGCAGCGCTCGCCGAGAAGCACCGAAGCGGTGTACCTGTTGGCCAAATATTCCTTCGAACTCGGCTACCGCCGCCTCGAATGGAAATGCAACAACGGCAACGCCCGCTCGAAATACGCCGCCGAACGTCTGGGTTTCAGCTTCGAAGGCGTGTTCCGCCAGCACATGGTGGTCAAGGGCCAGAACCGCGACACTGCGTGGTACTCGATTCTGGATGGAGAGTGGCCGGCAATTGCGGCAGGTTTCGAGCGGTGGCTGTCGGATGAAAATCAGACGCCCGACGGGCAGGTGAAAGGTTTGGTCGAGTGCCGTTCCTGATTATCTGAAAAGCAAAAGATCGCAGCCTGCGGCAGCTCCTACACGGTGAATTCAAATCCCATGCAGGAGTGGCCGCAGGCTGCGATCTTTTGATCTGCGGTTACACCAGCTTTTGCGCCAGCACCGCAATGTGCTCCGGCCCGATCCCGCAGCAACCGCCCAAATGGCTCGCACCGCGCTGCTGCCAGTCAATCGCCCAGTGCAAGTAACCCGGCGGATCCAGGTCATCGCGCAGCGGATCAAGTCCGTCATTGGCCGTAGCTTCTTTTGGCTGCGGCGGAAACGCATTGGCGTAGGCACCAAGGTGAATTTTCGCCCCCAGACGCTCGAAGGTGTCACGCGCGGCATCAATCGCGGCACCGATCACTTCCGGCTGACTGCAATTGAACAACAACGTCTCGACGCCCAACTCAGCCGCCACCGCAGCCGCCTCGGCGACTGGCTCACCAGAGCGCAGGCGCGGCACTTCATCGGTGTCTTCGTCCTTCAAGGTGAACGACAACCAGAACGGTTTGCCATCCTTCGGCAACCCGGCGTGAATGGCACGCGCCTCGATGATCGAGCTTTGGGTTTCCGCCAGCCACAGATCAACGTGCGGGGCCAGACCATTGACCAACGGCGCCAGCAACTCGGTCACTCGGTCGACGTTGAACAGATCCGGACGATAGGAGCCAAACAGCGGCGGCAATGAGCCGGCCACTCGCACGGATTTCCCCGAGGCCTGCACCGCACGTCGCGCCAACTCACCAGCCAACGCAGCCAGCGCCTGCCCTTCGGCGGCGAAACGCTCTTCGCCAATATGGAACGGCACCACGGCGTAACTGTTGGTGGTAATCACATTGGCACCACTGGCGATATAAGCGGCATGTACCGCCTGAACCGCTTGCGGCGCCTCGCTCAACGCCAGCGCCGACCACTCCGGCTGACGAAATGGCGCCCCGGCGCGCTGCAACTCACGGCCCATGCCGCCATCGAGAATAATCGTGCTGCCTGCGCCCATATGCTTTTCACTCATATGCTTATGAAAATAACTCACTATCAGAGTCGTTCTTATAACTATTTAATACGCACCATTCCGTTAAAAACAACCTCTTTTTTACCCAGGGGATCGACTGTGAAATTTCAACCGCTACTGGCCTTGGGCCTGACCATTCTGGTCGCCTCCACGCAAGCCTTTGGTGGCACGACGCTGGACCGTATCGAGCAAAAGAAAGAACTGGTCGGCGTGCTGATGGAAAGCTATCCGCCGTTCTCGTTTCTCAATGACCAGAACCAGCTTGATGGCTTCGATGTGGACGTCGCTAAGGCCGTGGCTGACAAGTTGGGCGTGAAGTTGCGACTGGAAACACCGTCCTGGGACGTCATTGCGGCCGGCCGCTGGAGCGGGCGCTACGATATCTGCATCTGCTCGATGACGCCGAGCAAGGCCCGCGCCGAAGTGTTCGATTTCCCGGTCGAGTACTACGCCTCGCCCGCAGTGATCGTAGTCAACGCCAAGGATGATCGGATTCACGCTGCCAAGGATCTGAGTGGCAAAAAAGTCGGCCTCACCAGCGCGTCCAGTTACGAAAGCTATCTGAACAAGAACCTGGTCATCGAAGGTGCCGAAGACAAGCAGTTGCAGTACCCGTTCGACGATGTGCAGATCGCGCCGTACGACACCGACAACGTCGCCTTCCAGGATTTGGGCCTGGGCGCCGGCGTGCGCCTGGATGCAATCCTCACCAACCTCGTCACCGCGCAGCCACGCCTGAACGAAGACAAACGCTTCAAACTGGCCGGCGCGCCGCTGTACTCGGAGCCGAATTCGGTGGCCATCGAAAAGGGCGATGCGCAATGGGACGCCAAAGTGCGTGAAGTCTTCGCGCAACTGAAGCAGGACGGCACCCTGAGCAAGCTGTCACAAAAATGGATCGGCGCTGATATCAGCCAATGACTTCTTTCCCGACACCTCCACAGCCACCACAACCGGTGGCTGAATCACGCCTGCAACGCCTGTTCGGTTTTCGTACGCGGCTTTACCTGACATGGGCGGCGCTGTTCTGCCTGTTCGCCGGGTTCTTCCTGAGCTTCGACCTGAAGTTCTCGATCATCCTCGACAAACTGCCCAACCTGGTCGGTTTGCACCTGGCGCCCAACGGCTTTCTGCAAGGCGCGGCGCTGACGCTTTTCCTGTGTATGTGCTCGATTGTCGCCTCGTCCCTGCTGGGCTTCATCACGGCATTGGCGCGCCTGTCGAAAAGCGCCGTGGCGTTCGGTATCGCCAGCTTCTACACCTCGTTCTTTCGCGGCACGCCACTGCTCATTCAGATCCTGTTGATCTACCTCGGCTTGCCACAACTGGGCATCGTGCCTGGCGCCATTGTCGCGGGCATCATTGCCCTGTCGTTGAACTACGGCGCCTATCTCAGCGAAATCTTCCGCGCCGGCATCCTCGGGGTCGACCACGGCCAGCGCGAAGCTTCACTGGCATTGGGGATGCGCGAGACGGTGATTTTCTGGCGCATCACCCTGCCGCAAGCCATGCGCACGATCATCCCGCCCACGACCAACCAGTTCATCTCGATGCTCAAGGACTCGTCGCTGATTTCGGTAATGGGCGTCTGGGAAGTGATGTTTCTCGCCCAGTCATACGGGCGCTCAAGCTACCGCTATATCGAAATGCTGACGACGGCGGCGATCATTTACTGGCTGATGTCGATTGGCCTGGAGTTGATTCAGGCACGCATGGAGCGGCATTACGGCAAGGCTTACGTTCGACGGAGCTAGGGCGATTGGCACATTGCGGGCTGCGTCGGGTTTTAATGGGTCTCTCGGCGTAACCGTATGACGCCCATTTTCAGGCCAAACGGACGAAACACTGCATTCAACGATTTCAGTGTCTGATTACCCTCGCCGTGTTCGATATGTACCAGCGTGCGCACCGATATCTTGCACATCTTGGCAAACTGGGTCTGATGCAGACCGGTCACTTCCACGCGCAAACGGCGAACGGCTTCACCGATCTCTAGTGTCCCTTCGGCCAGCGCCTCTTGAATGCTTTCGATGAGCACCGTGCGCTCAGCTACCGTCATGCTCATTGCAGATCCCACTCTTTCAAGCGTTGCTCCAGATTTTTCAGATGAATGCCTGGGTGGTTCATGGTTCTGTCGGGCAAACCACTGGCCGTCAATATGTCTGGCAGCGCAGCCAGACGTTGGGCATCTTCGCGCAATCGTTCGAATAGAGCTGGCGCATCACACAGCGCAGCCAATGGGTCATCCGGCTCAGCGATATCCGCCAACGCACGGCACACTCCACGCCAATCGACATCTCCCGCTCGCTCCAGATCTCTTGGCCACTTGGTCGTACGGGTCACGCCCTCGTCATCCATGACCATAGGCGCCAAGTCATAAATCGGCGCCAGGCGAAAGTTGTTTGCCTGACGAATGATCGCGGTGTTACGACCATGGTTATCCGAGTTACCAAGGATTTTGTTGATCAGATCCCGGCGTAAGTAGTCGGTCACAAGAGCGGGTATCTGACTGGCCTGCCCTGCTCTGCGCCAGAGTCCGGCGAGCATGTGGATGACCTCGATATGGTTCATCGCACTTCCCGGTGTCGTCACTTGAGCCAGCGAGTAAATCGATTCGACAGCCAAGCGGCTTACTTCGCCATCGCTCACCTTGCGATCAAAACGCTGCATCCACAAACTTGGTTTGTTCGCTTCTTCCAGTGCCAAGCCTTCGGCCGCGATCGTTTCAATGCCGAGCTTCTGAAGCGCCTTGTAGTAATGGAATTCGCTTCGCAGGATGTCTTGATCGGTCAGACCACCTCTGTTTCTGGCAAATTTCACAAACCAGTGCTGCCTGACTTCGTCGTCATCCAATACGGCATCGGGATACAGGAGACCAGCCTTGTTCTCGGCCAATAAAAGCTTCGGCGCTTCACCTCCCGCGCCGGTAGCTCCACCGATTGCCGCACCCAACTCATAGGCATATTCGAGAAAGCGGTTGTCACGCTGGATGACATCCTCACGCTTGAATCCTATTGGCTTGCGCTCATCGATAGCCTCGGCCGACTCTTTTATGCGCATATTGCCGATAGGGGCTGGCGTGCTGCGACCGAGCAGATACAAATCGGCGCTGATGTTCGCTGGTTTTTCTTGACCTAGACGCGCAAGCAAAAAGCGTTTGGCTGCCCCCGCGGGGGCAATGTCGTGCACGAATGCCGGCGTTTTGGAACGGCGACCGTCCCAATCCAGTGGATACAACGCACTCACTGCCTTGGAAAACGGAGAACCCATGGCGTCAATATTTTCAGCAAGGTAGGTCGTCTCGTAACCAAAACTGCAGCGACTCTCGAAACCCTTATCAGGATCGTCGAAGCTCAGAATCATTGCGTCTTGCCATTTACCCGCCGTGAATATCTGTAAGGTCAGGTCGTACATGCTTTCTCACCTGCATTTAAATGCATTCAACAGAGCTTTTGTTGCTGATAGATGCAATATAGTGCATTTCAAGCCCAACAGAACGTCTAAATCTGCAACAAAATGCAGATTAATCACTGATCTATCAGATCTGAATGCAAAACAATGCAGACCAACCATCGACATCATTCTGTAAAAACCCTTCGCTATACAGGACGGCCCGCTTATAACAAGAAGGCCGTCCACTCATGCCGTTCCCGCCCCAGCGTCTGTCTCTCGCCATTGCCCTGTTGATCACCGCCACGGCAGCCCACGGCAAAACCGTGCAGATCGACACCGCCACCACGGCAGCACAGACGCTGGGAGGCAGCGATACGCTGACGATTTCCGCACCGGGCAGCATCACCAACAGCGGCAAGGCCGTGAGCCTGAAAGACAAGACCAGTAGTGAAGGTGTGGTGATCGATAACGCCGGCAAAATCGTTTCCAGCGGTGGCCGGGCCATCGACAGCAGCGGTGACCTGACCCAGGCGCGCAACTACACGATTTACAACCGCAGCGGCGGGCAGATTCTCGGCGCCAACGATGCTTTGCGCATCGACAGCAACTTTGTCAGCGGCAGTCTGTTGATCGACAACAGCGGCGTGATTCGCTCCACCACCGGCCAGGGACTGGACCTCGATGCGCTACGCAGTGCCGGCGTGAAAACCACCATTATCAACCGCGTCGGCGGGCTGATTCGCGGCGACGCCAGTGACGGCATGAAGACCGGCGCCAATGCGACCATTACCAACTACGGCGAGATTTCCACCGGCGATTCGCACAATGCCGACGAGAAATTCGACGGCATCGATATCGATTCCGCGAGCGGCGTCAATGTGACCAACTACGGGGTGATTTCCGGTGGCCGGCACGGCATCACCACCGATCTTGGCGCGACGCTGATCAACTACGGGCAGATCACCGGCCGTAATGGTTCCGGCTTCGGTTCCGACGGCGATGGCACGGTGATCAACCACGGCACCATCACCGGGGCTTACTCAGGCTTGCAAGCGAACGGTGACGGCGACGGCGTGGACATCGACAAGATCGCCCACATCGAAAACTACGGGACCATTCAGGGCGTCGGTGCGGGCGGTGTGGACAAGGGTGGTTTCGCCAACGGCAGCGAGGGTATCGCGCTGGGTGGCGGTTCCATCCTCAACGCCAGCAACGCTTTGATCAGCGGTGCCGACAGCGCCATTCTGGTCGACGATGGCAGCGGCGGCTCGGGACTGGCGGCGACCACGCTGGAAAACTTCGGCACCATTCAAGGCCTCAACGGTTTTGGCGTGAAGTTCGTCGGTGATTTCGCCGACAACGTCATCAACGGCGGCACGATCAGCGGCAGCAATGGCCTGGCGCTGGATCTGGGTGGCGGTAACGACAGCCTGACCTTGCGCAACGGCAGTCGCTTTGTCGGCGTGGTAGATGGCGGCAGCGGTTACGACCGGGTGGTGATGGACGATGCGGCCGGTGGCAGCTTCGGCGCCAGTCGCAACTTCGAATGGCTGGAGGTCAAGCAAGGCGCGTGGACGCTGTCGGGCAGTGGCGATTTCAGCGACGGCGGCGCGGTGCGCAACGGCGCAACGCTGATCAATCAAGGCAGCATCGCTGGCAACCTGACCGTCGACGCGGGCGGTGTGTATGCCGGTGGCGGCTCGGTGGGCAATCTTAACGTTAACGGCATTTTGCACACGGACACCGGACTCGGCCGCGCCACGATTGTTCGCGATTTGACCATGGGCAGCACCGCCACTCTCGCCTACGGTGTCAACGCCGACGGCAGCAGCGCGCCCGTGCAGGTTGGCGGCATCGCCAATCTCAACGGCGCAACCCTCGCGGTGAATCCCGGCAGCGGCACCTATCCATGGCAGAGCCACTACACCGTGCTGCAAGCGGCGCAGGTCAACGGCACTTTCGGCAAGGTCAGCAGCGACTATGCGTTCCTGACGCCGACCCTCGCCTACACGCCAACCCAGGTCGACCTGACCTACACCCGCAATGACGTGGCGTTCAATGAGTTCGCCACGACCGGCAACGGCAGCAACGCCGCCAACAGCCTCGCCTCAATCGGCAAAGACAATGCGTTGTACAACGCCCTGCTCAATACCAGCCAAAGCAGCGCTGGCGCGGCAATCGAGCAACTGGCCGGCGCCAGCAACGCCAACCTGACCAGCGCCACCCTCGGCGCCAGCAGTCAGGTCGGCAGCAGCATGCTCTCGGCGATGCAGCAAATGGGCGCCAGCCCGGGACTGCTGGTCGGCCTCGATCAGCGCGACACGCCCGTGCTGGCGGCCAACGGCGTGCCGACCGAGGCGCGCAACCTGAATGATCCGAACGCTCGCGGGCGGCTCTGGCTGCAAGGCATCGGCGGCTACGGCAAGCTCGATGGCGAACATGGCAGCAGTGGTCTGGAACAACGCACCAAGGGCAGCGTGCTGGGTGCCGACTGGTCGCTGAATCCAGCATGGCGGCTGGGCGTACTCGGTGGCTATTCGAAAACCGATCTGGACGCGACCGGCGTCGACGGCAACGTCGAGAGCTGGCACGCCGGCGTCTACGCGCTGCACCAGAACGGCCCGATCGCTTTGCGCCTCGGCGCGGCGTACAGCGGCCATCAGGGCGAAAGCAAACGCACCATCGCCTTCAATGGTTTCAGCGACCGCCCGAAAGGCGACTACGACGCCGATAGCCAGCAAGCCTTCGCCGAACTCGGCTATGCCATGGGCAGCGGCCGCCTCAGCGCCGAACCATTCGCCAGCCTCGGTTATCAGCGCTACCACCGCGACAGCTATAAGGAAAAAGGTGGCGCCGCCGCGCTGCAAGTCGACAGCCAGACCCAGGACAACTTCAGCAGCACCTTCGGCCTGCGCCTGGCGCACCTGAGCAGCCTGGACAACGGCATGAGCGTGACCCCGCGCATGGCCGCTGGCTGGAAACACACCTATGGCGATGTCAGCAGCTCGACTCGTCAGGCGTTTGTGACTGGCGGCACGGCGTTCAGTGTCGATGGCAGCTCGCTGGATCGCGACAGCCTGGTGCTGGAGGCCGGTCTGGATGTGGGGATCTCGGCGCGGCACACGCTGGGTGTGGGATACAGCGGTGAGATCGGCAGCAACAGCCGCAATCACGGTTTGATCGGGCAGTGGCAGATGAGCTTTTGAGGGTTGAACAGCCGGCGGGGTCTTGAATGGTTGTAGGAAAAGGGAACGCTGCAACCGAGTAAAAATCCTGGTTGCGGATCTCGCGGTCATTTTCTACAAAACGATGCGATGTCGCCTGCAAGCCTGCGGGAAGCAGCCGACATCGAATTTTTCAGTGCATCAATAGAGTTGGGTCTCCTGCTAACCGAGGCTCGACTCAATGACCATTCGACACACGTTCAAACCAAAACATCTGGCTTTGGCCATTTCGCTGGCGCTGGGTTGCGTAGCGGTTGCCAACGCTCAGCAACCCTCTGAAGTCGCTGATTCAACCGCAGTAGCGGATGTCACTGAATTGTCCGAAACCAGCCCTAAAAAAATGGCGCTTGAACGACTGAAGGGATTTCTCACCGACCCAAGTACGGTGCCCATCGCATTTAAAACCCCTAAAGAAACGTTTAAAGGTACCGCTGTAAACGATCTGATCACGCTCACGGACGGCGCAAGCTTTACCGGCCTGCTGGATGGTGGCGGGGGAGATAACGTCCTGTTCCTGGATGCAGCGGCAGGCGGCGAGCTGAAAGACACACGTAATTTCAACGGCCTGTTCCTCAGCCGGGGCGATTGGGCGCTGAGTTCCAAGGGAGACTTCAAGGAGGGCGTGCTGGTCAACAGCGGTACCACGTTGACCAACCTGGGGAGCATTAAGGGCGACGTGTATGTCGAGAGCGGTGGCAGCTTTGCCGGTAAAGGTGTGGTGGGAAGCCTGGAGGTCGCCGGCCTGCTCACCGTCAATGAGGTGCTAGGCAGCCCGCGCGTGAAAGGCGACTTGCGCTTGTCCCCGACCGCCGAACTGGCTTATGAGGTCACCCCCGGTGGCAGTCAAACGATCAAGGTTGATGGCACCGCCAAGCTGGAAGGCGCCACCCTGAAAGTCGTTGCGGGTCCGGGAGAATATCCGCAAAGCAGACAGTACAAAATCCTCGAAGCGGGCAAGGTAGAAGGCGAATTCGGTACGGTCGTTAGCGACCTCGCCTTCATGACAGCCACTGCGCAATACAACAAAAAGTCCGTCGGGCTGACTTACGCCCGTAACGGTAAGCCGCTTTCGAGCGCTGCCACGACAGCCAACACTCGTGCCGCTGCCGAGGCCATTGTCGATCCAACAGCACCTGCGCCATCAGTGACAACAACGCCATTGACGGCGTCTGCACCAGCTCCAATTTCTGTTCCTGTCCCGACTTCAGCGCCGACTCCCACTGCAGAGTCCGTCCCATCGCCAATGCCGGACGAACCTCTTACTGCGCAAGTTAACGAGACCGCCGAACCGCCCGCACCTGCGCCTATAAAACCTGCAAACGCAGCAGTCGCCGCGCTTCTGACCAGCGACAAAACCACCGCACCGGTCGCCCTCGAACAACTCGCCGCCGGCAGCAATGCAAACCTCGCCAAAGCCACGCTGAGCAGCATCACTCCCGTAAGCGCGAGCATGCTTTCGGCCATGCAGCAACTGAACAGCCGTTACGGTTCTGCCTACAGTTCCGGCAACTCGCCGCGTCAGGCCGCCGGCGCTGCCGATTCCGGGCGCGTGTGGATTCAGGCGCTTGGCCATGGTGGCAAAGTCGACCGCAACTTCGACAGCACCCTCAAACACGCTACCCAAGGCCTGGTCATGGGCGCCGACTGGCGGCTCAACGAGCAATGGCATGTCGGCCTGGTCGGCGGTAAATCGCAGACCAGACTCGATGCCCGGCAATACGATGGCGACCTCGACAGCTGGCACCTCGGTGCCTACGCCGCACGTCAGGACGGCCCCTTCTCGCTGCGTCTCGGGGCGACCTACGCCAGTCATGACGGCGCCAGTAAACGTCGCGTGGCCTTCAACGGCTTCAGCGATCGCCTCAAGGGCAACTATGACGCCAACACCCAACAAGCCTTTGCCGAACTGGCGGTCAACATCGGCCGGCACAACGCGACGCTCGAACCGTTCGCCAGCGTCGGCTATCAGCGCTATCAACGCGACAGCTACCGCGAAAACGGCGGGGATGCGGCGCTGAAAGTCTTCGGACAAACCCGCGACAACCTCAGCAGTACCTTTGGCCTGCGCACGGCGAAAATCAATCGGCTGGACAACGGCATGACGCTGACACCGCGATTCAGTGCCGGCTGGAAACACACCTTTGGCGAGATCGAAAGCGACACCCGCCAGCAACTGGTCAAGGGTGGCAAACGCTTTGAAATTGCCGGTGCCGCGCTGGATCGCAACAGCCTGTCGGTGGATGCCGGCCTCGATCTCGGGCTGTCTGCCAATCACACGGTCGGTGTGGGTCTCACGGGTGAAATGGCCACTGACAGCCGCACTCATGGCGTAATGGGCCAATGGCGCATGGCGTTCTGACGGATTGAACATCGTCACTGTGGGAGCGAGCCTGCTCGCGAATGCGATCGGTCAGTTGAATAAATATCGACTGACACTCCTCTTCGCGAGCAGGCTCGCTCCCACATAGGCCTCATGTGATGCAGACAAATTCCGGATGAAAAAAAAGGGGAGCACATGCCCCCCCGAGGTTTAAAACGTTGGATCGCGGCCGTTATCTCAGCCTTCGATCTCGATCAGAATTTCACCCGGATTGACCCGATCACCCTTGGCCACATGAATGGCGGTTACCTTGCCGGCAATCGCTGCCTGGACTTCGGTTTCCATCTTCATCGCTTCGGTGATCAGCACAGCCTGGCCGGCCTTGACGGTATCGCCCTCCTTGACCAGCACATCAACGATGTTGCCCGGCATGGTGGTGCTGACGTGGCCCGGTGCAGAGGCTTGCTTACGCTTGCTGCTGCCACCGCCGACGAATTCGTTGAGCGGTTCGAACACCACTTCTTCCGGCATGCCGTCGATGGACAGGTAGAAGTGACGCTTGCCTTCAGCTTTGACGCCGACACCGGTGATATCGACGCGGTAAGTTTCGCCGTGGACGTCGATGACGAACTCGGTCGGCACGCCTTCGCCGCCCGCCTTGGTCACACCGCCCGCTTCCGGAATCGGCAGCAGTACTTCAGGGGTGAGGGTGCCGGCGGCACGCTCTTCGAGGAACTTGCGGCCGATGTCCGGGAACATCGCAAAGGTCAGCACGTCTTCTTCGGACTTGGCCAAGGCGCCGATATCAGCACGCAACTTGGTCATTTCCGGCTTGAGCAGATCGGCCGGACGCACATCGATGACCTCTTCACTGCCGATCGCCTGGCGACGCAGCTTCTCGTTGACCACGCCCGGCGCTTTGCCGTAACCGCCCTGCAGGTACAGCTTCACTTCGTTGGTGATGGTCTTGTAGCGCTCGCCGGCCAGCACGTTGAAGAACGCCTGGGTGCCGACGATTTGCGAAGTCGGGGTCACCAGTGGCGGGAAGCCGAGGTCCTCGCGCACGCGTGGGATTTCCGCCAGCACTTCGGCCATGCGGTTAAGGGCGCCCTGCTCTTTCAACTGATTGGCAAGGTTGGAGATCATCCCGCCCGGCACCTGGTTGACCTGCACACGGGTGTCGACGGCAGTGAATTCGCTTTCGAACTGGTGGTATTTTTTGCGCACGGCGTAGAAGTACAGACCGATCTCTTGCAGCAGTTCGAGGTTCAGGCCGGTGTCGTACTCGGTGCCCTTGAGCGCTGCAACCATCGACTCGGTGCCCGGGTGGCTGGTGCCCGAAGCGAAGCTGGAGATCGCGGTGTCGATATGATCGGCGCCGTTTTCGATCGCCTTGAGCTGGCACATGGTCGCCAGACCGGCCGTGTCGTGGGAGTGGATGAACACCGGCAGCGATTGCTCGGCTTTCAACGCGCGAACCAGTTCGCCAGTGGCGTACGGAGTCAGCAGGCCGGCCATGTCCTTGATCGCCACCGAGTCGCAACCCATGGCTTCCATCTGCTTGGCCTGAGTGACGAACGCATCGATGGTGTGCACCGGGCTGGTGGTGTAAGCGATGGTGCCCTGGGCATGTTTGCCGGCAGCCTTCACCGCCTCGATCGCCACGCGCAGGTTACGCACGTCGTTCATCGCATCGAAGATGCGGAACACGTCGATGCCGTTGACCGCTGCTTTGGCGACGAAGGCTTTGACCACGTCGTCGCTGTAGTGGCGGTAGCCCAGCAGGTTCTGCCCGCGCAGAAGCATTTGCAGGCGCGTGTTAGGCAGCGCCGCGCGCAGTTGGCGCAGACGCTCCCACGGGTCTTCTTTCAGAAACCGTACGCAGGCGTCGAACGTCGCGCCGCCCCAGCATTCCAGCGACCAGTAGCCGACTTTGTCGAGCTTGTCGCAGATCGGCAGCATATCTTCGGTGCGCATGCGGGTGGCGAGCAGCGATTGGTGAGCGTCGCGCAGGATGGTATCGGTGACAAAGATCTTCTTGGACATTGTTGTATTCCTCACAGGCCTGCGTGGGCGGCGATGGCGGCGGCGATGGCCAGGGCCAGCTCTTCGGGTTTGCGCTTGATCGAGTAGTTGGTCAGTTCAGGGTGGCTTTCAACGAAGCTGGTATTGAACTGGCCGCTACGGAATTCCGGGTTGCGCAGGATTTCCTGGTAGTACGCGGCGGTGGTCTTCACACCTTGCAGACGCATGTCGTCGAGGGCGCGCAGGCCACGGTCCATCGCCTCTTCCCAGGTCAGCGCCCAGACCACAAGCTTCAGGCACATCGAATCGTAGAACGGCGGAATGGTGTAGCCGGTATAGATCGCTGTGTCGGTGCGCACGCCCGGGCCGCCGGGGGCGTAGTAACGGGTGATCTTGCCGAAGCTCGGCAGAAAGTTGTTCTTCGGGTCTTCGGCGTTGATACGGAACTGCAAGGCGAAACCACGGTGCTGAATGTCTTCCTGCTTCACCGACAACGGCAGGCCGGAGGCGATGCGAATCTGCTCGCGGACGATGTCGATCCCGGTGATTTCTTCAGTGATGGTGTGCTCCACCTGCACCCGGGTGTTCATCTCCATGAAGTACACCTCGCCCTCGGCGAGCAGGAACTCCACGGTACCGGCGTTCTCGTAACCGACAGCCTTGGCCGCACGCACCGACAGGTCGCCGATGTAGGCGCGCTGTTCCGGGGTCAGTTGCGGGCTCGGGGCGATTTCGATGAGCTTCTGGTTACGGCGCTGGATCGAGCAGTCCCGCTCGAACAGATGCACGACGTTGCCGAAGCTGTCACCGAGAATCTGCGCTTCGATGTGCTTGGGGTTAACGATGCATTTTTCCAGGAACACTTCCGCCGAACCGAAGGCCTTGGTCGCTTCGGAAATCACCCGAGGGAAATTCTGTTCGAGTTCTTCGCGGCTGTTGCAGCGACGGATACCGCGACCGCCACCACCGGAAGTGGCTTTGAGCATCACCGGGTAACCGATGCGGTCGCCCTCGGCCAAGGCTTCTTCGATGTCGGCGACGTTACCTTCGGTGCCCGGCGTCACCGGTACACCGGCCTTGATCATGCTGCGCCGGGCTTCGGTCTTGTCGCCCATGCGGCGAATGACTTCCGCCGACGGGCCAATGAATTTGATGCCGCGCTCGGCGCAGATGTCTGCCAGCTCGGCATTTTCCGAAAGGAAACCGTAACCGGGGTGCAACGCATCGCAGCCGGTTTCAACCGCCAGGTTCACCAGTTTGCGCGGGTTCAGGTAACCGGCCAGTGGCTCGGCACCGATGCTGTGGGCCTCGTCCGCGCGCTTCACATGCAGCGCATGGCGGTCGGCGTCGGAAAAAATCGCAACCGAGCGAATGCCCATTTCGGCGCAGGCTCGCACGATTCGTACGGCAATCTCACCACGGTTGGCGATCAGGATCTTTGTTATCACTTGGAGGTTCCCTTGAGCCGGTGGCACCACGACCTGCTAGACCCAGGTCGACGCGTGACCAAATGTTTCAATTCAGTCGCAGGTCCACACTAGCGCTCATGAGGGATTAACAAAAATGAATAAAAATTGGGTTAGCCATAAGTAAAGACTTATAGTTAAACAATCAGCCTGCCGACAGAGCCTATAAGAAATGCGTAAGTCATTGATGCGTATGACATTGCGTCAGTTGCAGATCTTCAACGAAGTGTGTGATTTACGCTCTTACAGCCGCGCAGCCGAGGAAATGTCGCTCACGCAACCGGCCGTCAGCCTACAGATTCGTCAGCTCGAAGAGCTGATCGGGCAGCCATTATTCGATTACGTCGGCAAAAAACTCTACATGACCGAAGCCGCCGAAGCACTTCAGCGCGCCAGCCGGGACATCTTCGGGCGTCTGGAAAACCTCGATATGCAACTGTCCGACATGCAGGGTTCGCTGCAGGGCCAATTGAAACTGGCGGTGGAATCCAGCGCCAAATACTTCGTGCCGCACCTGTTCGCCGCGTTCAAGCGTCAGCACCCGGAAGTGAATCTGCAACTGACCGTGGTCAACCGTGGCCAGGTGATTCGCAGGCTGTCCGACAACCGCGACGATCTGGTGATCATGTCGATGGTGCCGCAGGACATGGGTCTGGAATTCCTGCCGTTCCTCAACAACCCGATTGTTGCCGTGGCGCGCCCGGATCACCCGCTGGCACACATGGGCCCGCTGCGGTTGCAGGATCTGGAACCCTACACGCTGCTGATCCGCGAGCCCGGTTCGGGCACACGACTGGCCTGCGAAGAGTACTTCAAAGAGAAACGCGTGCACTTCACCCAGACTCAGGAAGTGGCCTCGGCCGAAGCTCAGCGTGAATGTGTTCAGGCGGGTCTGGGCCTGGCGCTGTTGACGCGCCACGCCCTGAACCTGGAACTGGCGACCGGCGGCCTCGTCGAGTTGCCGGTCGAGGAATTGCCGCTATTCCGTAGCTGGTGTCTGGTGCAAGCCAAGGCCAAACGCTTGTCACCGGTGGCACACGCCTTCCTGGCGTTTATCCGCAGCGAACGGGTGCAGATCAGCGCGTTGGTTGAGCGCTTCGACGGGAAGCTGCGGGTGCTGCCTGCCAATGGTTGATCTCGGGAAAATCGCCGATTTCGGCTTGTAGCTGGCGAAGTTCGAAGCGATCTTCGATAGCGCGGCGAAACTCCATGCGGCGCTGGTCTTCCTGCTGACGACGGGTTTTCGCGGCGCTGTTGCGTTCTTCGTAGGGCTGAGCCATTTCGAGTCTCCCAAGGCGATTACGGGAGTTTCACCATAGGCGGGAGGGATGACGGTTTGGCTGCGCGGGGATGACAGTGCGATGAAACTTGCGCAGGGTTGTGGTGTTTTTGTGGACGCCTTCGCGAGCAGGCTCGCTCCCACATCTGATCTCGGTATGACACAGAATCTGTGTTCACAGGAAATCCCCTGTGGGAGCGAGCCTGCTCGCGATTACTTAGATAACTTCAGTCATCCAGCGCTTTCACGGCTTTCGGCGACAAGCGCAAGCTGCGCAGACTGCGCTTCACGCTCTTCAGGTGATTGACCAGACTCGGCCCACGCGCCATCGCCACGCCCATCGCCAGCACGTCAATCACTACCAGGTGAGCAATACGCGAAGTCAGCGGCGTATAGATTTCGGTGTCTTCGTGCACATCGATTGCCAGATTGACGGTCGACAGTTCGGCCAACGGCGTCTGGCTAGGGCACAGAGTAATCAGCGAAGCGCCGCTCTCACGCACCAGATTGGCGGTAATCAGCAGGTCCTTGGAACGCCCCGACTGGGAAATGCAGATCGCCACATCGGTCGGTTTCAACGTCACCGCCGACATCGCCTGCATGTGCGGATCGGAATACGCCGCCGCCGTCAGCAGCAAACGGAAGAACTTGTGCTGCGCATCCGCCGCCACCGCGCCCGACGCGCCGAAGCCGTAGAACTCGACGCGCTGCGCCTGCGACATCAACGTCACCGCACGCTGCAGCTCAACCGGATCGAGCTTCTCGCGAACCTCCATCAAGGTGTGCAATGTGGTGTCGAAAATCTTCAGGCTGTAATCGGCAACCGAGTCGTCTTCATGGATTGCGAACTGACCGAAGCTGGCTCCGGCGGCCAGGCTTTGCGCCAGTTTGAGCTTGAGATCCTGGAAACCGGAGCAACCAATGGCGCGACAGAAGCGCACGATGGTCGGCTCGCTGATGCCAACGCTGTGGGCCAGGTCGGCCATGGAACTGTGCATCACCGCCGCAGGGTCAAGCAGCACGTGGTCGGCGACCTTGAGCTCCGACTTGCGTAACAGGTGACGTGACTGGGCGATGTGTTGCAGCAGATTCAAGGGGCTGGACTCTTCTTATGGGCAAGGATGTAGCACGCTTGTAGTTATACTACATGAATTGGCTTTTTGCCTGCTCAATGCGTAACTCCATGTCCCCATATCAGGCGCGATGGGATGCATGTAGCCCTTAAAACGGTTTTTCCTGTTCGCGCAAAAGCCCGGCCAGACCGCTCGCCTCCACCGGCCGGCTGATCAGGTAACCCTGCACTTCATCGCAACGCTCGGCGCGTAAAAATTCCAGCTGCTCCTGGCGCTCGACACCTTCGGCGACCACTTTCAGTGACAGCCCATGGGCCATGGCAATGATCGCGCGAGTGATCGCCGCATCTTCACTGCCCTCCCCCAAACCGCGAATGAATGCCTGATCGATCTTCACGTAATCCACCGGAATGCGCTTGAGGTAACTCAGCGACGAATAGCCGGTGCCAAAATCATCGATGGCCAGTTTCACCCCCAGATCGCGCAGTTGCTGGAAGGTCGCGATGATGTGCTCGACGCTGTCGAGCAACTGGCTCTCGGTCAGTTCCAGTTCGAGGTAGTGCGACGCCAGGCCAGTTTCCTCTAGCACCTGCCGCACCAGACTGACCAGTTTGCCCTGACGCAGTTGATGCACCGACAGGTTCACCGAAACACGAATCGGCTCCAGCCCCTGACGCTGCCATTCGCAGGCCTGCCAGCACGCCTGACGCAGGACGAATTCGCCGATCGGCCCGATCAGACCGGTTTCCTCGGCCAGCCCGATGAAGTCCCCCGGCGGCACCTGGCCCATGGTTGGATGATCCCAGCGCACCAGTGCCTCTGCCGCATTCAAACGCCCGGTTTGCAGGCACAGCTTCGGTTGATAGAACACTTTCAGCTGCTTGTCTTCGATGGCCTTGCGCAGATGGTTTTCCAGCTGCAAGCGCTCAAGGGTGCTGGCCTGCAGGCTGTCGGTGTAGAACTGGAAGTTGTTCCCGCCAAGATGCTTGGCATGTTGCATGGCCATGTTCGACTGGCTGACCAGTGCGGAGATTTCCCGGGCGTTGTCCGGCAGCATGCTGATGCCCATCGAGGCGCTGACCACCAGCTCATGCCCTTCGACCGTCAGTGGCAGGCGCAACTTGCTCGACAGGCGCGTGGCGACCCGGGCCAGACTTGAGAGATTGCCGTAGGCATCGAACAGTACGGCGAACTCGTCACCGGACAAGCGGGCGATGGTATCCGCTTCCGGTAAGGCGTTGACCAGCCGGCGCGCCATTTTCTGCAGTAACTGGTCAGCAATCTCATGGCCGAGACTGTCGTTGAGCAATTTGAAGCGATCGAGATTGATGTGCAGCAACGCCAGGCTGCGCCGGCCCTGACGCGAACGTTGATGCGCTTCATGCAAGCGCTCGCGGAACAGCGAGCGGTTGGCCAACCCGGTGAGCTCGTCGTAATGGGTCAGATAGCGCATGCGCTCTTCGGATTCGCGGCGTGCTGACAGATCGGCGAAGAAGCCGACGATATGGCTGACATTTCCCCGACCATCACGCACTGCATTCAGTTGCAGCCACTGCGGATACAGCTCGCCATTCTTGCGCGTCTCCACCAGTTCGCCCTGCCAACTGCCGTGCTGCTCCAAGGCATGACGTATCGCCACGTAATGACGGCGGGCGTCGCGGCTGCACGGCAGCTCGACGACGTTGCGCCCGAGCATGTCCTCGATGTCGTAACCGGTAACCCGGCTGAACGCCTGATTGATCGCGATCAGCGCATAGTTCGGGTCGAGAATCACGATGCCTTCACTGGCCGCTTCGAATACGGTCGCCGCCAGGCGCTGCTGCTCTTCGAGGCTTTTGCTGGCGCTGATGTCGCGGCGGGTGCCGACCATGCGGATCACCCGGCCGCTGTCGCTGCGCTCTACGGCGCGGCCTCGGTCTTCGATCCACACCCAATGGCCATCGCCGTGACGTACGCGGTATTCGATCTGATAGTCCTCGGTGCGCCCCTTCAAGTGCTCGATCAATGCGTACTTCAGCGTCGGCACATCGTCTGGATGCAGACGTGGCTTGAGGTCGCGCAAAAGCGCCGTGACGTATTCCGGAGCGAGGCCGAACAGCTCCTGAATCTGCGTGTGGTGGACTTCGTCGGTTTGCAGGTTCCAGTCCCACAGCCCCAGCTCACTGGCCTTCAACGCCAGCGCCAGCCGCGCTTCGCTTTTGCTCAGGGCCTGATTGGCCGCGTCCAGTTCAAGGCTGCGCTGGGCCACGCGGTCTTCGAGTTCGACCTGCGCTTCACGCAATTTGCCCTCGGCGCAGCGGCGCTGGTCGATTTCTTTGGCCAATTCCTGATTGAGCTGTTCGCTGCGTGCCTGCGTTTGCTGCAGGTGTTCGATCAAGTGCTGATTCTGGAAGCGCCGCAGCAAACCGCGATCAATCAGCCGATTGACCTGCCACGCCACCACGCTCAGGGAGCCGAGCAGGATCAGCCCGAGCCAGCCCCAACCGCGCGCCTGCTCGTCACCGCCCCAGAACAGATAACCGATCGCCGGCAACAGGCAGGGCAAGGTAAACGACAGAAACGCCGGCAGGCTCACCGCGTAGGCGACGCTAGCCGAGAGGGTTGCGGCGCCGATCAGGCCGAATACCCAGGCTTGCTGAATGAAGTTGTCGGCGGGCACCAGGGCGATGCCGGCACCGGCCAGGGTCAGACCGGTCATGGTCGACCCGAGCAGAAACATCCGCCGCCAGATCGGTTGCGCCTGACGATCAGGGATCGCCGAATCGAACGCCGCCACCTGAATCACCCGCAACGCCACCAGCGACAGCAACCACACCAGCCAGACGCTGACCACGAAATAGCGCTGCGGGCTCCAGAGCAAAGCGGCGCAGACCAGACCATTGATCAACATGAACAGCGTGGGCAACAACGAGCCCTGATACAGCAGACGCGTGCGCTCGACCGCCATCTCGACGGCATAGTGCTTGCGGATAACCCGGGGATCCACGGAGGGGCCCGACAGTTCGGAGCTGAGGGTCATGGGCAACGTTCTTGTTCTTATAAGGAGGGCGTGCGCCCGAAACGTGGACGGAGCATACACAAGCAGATCCCGTTGCCAAACTGCTCAAGATCATAATTTCACTTAAACTTTTCCGTCCTTTGCCAGCGGCCAAACCCTGGGAACGCGGCGGGCCAATGCCTGTAGCCAGTGACCGACCGGTCGTCATCGACAGGAGTTTCATCGGCTAATGCAAAGCTCGGTTTGCCCGGGCCTGCGGCGCACCCTAGAATGCCCCGATGCGCGATGATCTCTCCCTTCTGCTGAACTCCCTCAACGATGCCCAACGCCAGGCCGTAGCAGCCCCCGTTGGCCGTCAGTTGGTCCTGGCCGGTGCTGGCTCCGGTAAAACCCGAGTGCTGGTGCACCGTATCGCCTGGTTGATCCAGGTCGAAAACGCCTCGCCCCACTCCATTCTGTCGGTGACCTTCACCAACAAGGCCGCTGCCGAGATGCGTCATCGCATCGAGCAGTTGCTGGGGATCAACCCGGCCGGCATGTGGGTCGGCACTTTCCACGGCCTGGCGCACCGCTTGCTGCGGGCGCACTGGCAGGAAGCAGGCCTGAGCCAGACTTTCCAGATTCTCGACAGCGATGACCAGCAACGACTGGTCAAACGGGTGATCCGCGAACTCGGCCTCGACGAGCAACGCTGGCCGGCGCGTCAGGCGCAGTGGTTCATCAATGGCCAGAAAGACGAAGGCCTGCGTCCGCAACACATTCAGGCCAGCGGCGATTTGTACCTGGCGACCATGCGCGGCATCTATGAGGCCTATGAGGCGGCGTGCCAGCGTGCCGGCGTCATCGATTTCTCCGAACTGCTGCTGCGTGCCCTCGACCTGTGGCGCGATCACCCGGGCCTGCTGGCGCATTATCAAAAGCGCTTCCGCCATATTCTGGTGGACGAGTTCCAGGACACCAACGCCGTGCAGTACGCCTGGTTGCGCTTGCTTGGCAAGGGTGGCGACAGCCTGATGGTGGTCGGCGACGACGACCAGTCGATCTACGGCTGGCGCGGCGCGAAAATCGAGAACATTCATCAGTATTCTTCCGACTTCGCGGATTCGGTGACCATTCGTCTGGAGCAGAACTACCGCTCCACCGCCGGCATCCTCAAGGCCGCGAACGCCTTGATCGCCAACAATACCGGACGTCTGGGCAAAGAGCTGTGGACCGACGGCGGCGACGGCGAAGCGATCAATCTGTACGCCGCGTTCAACGAGCACGACGAAGCACGCTATGTTGTCGAAACCATCGAAAGCGCGCTGAAAACCGGCTTGGCCCGCAGCGATATCGCGATTCTGTACCGCTCCAACGCCCAGTCGCGCGTTCTCGAAGAAGCCTTGCTGCGTGAGCGCATTCCCTACCGCATTTATGGTGGCCAGCGCTTCTTCGAACGGGCGGAAATCAAGAACGCCATGGCGTACCTGCGTTTGCTCGAAGGTCGTGGCAACGATGCGGCGCTGGAGCGGGTAATCAACGTTCCAGCCCGTGGCATCGGTGAAAAAACCGTCGAAGCGATTCGCGACCATGCACGCCACAGCGATGTGTCGATGTGGGAAGCGATGCGCCAACTGGTCGCCAACAAAGGCCTGACCGGTCGCGCCGCCGGGGCGCTGGGTGCGTTTATCGAGCTGATCGAAAATCTCGCCGCCAAGTGCTTGGAAATGCCGCTGCATTTGATGACGCAAACCGTCATCGAGCAGTCCGGCCTGATCGCCTATCACGAAGCGGAAAAAGGCGAGAAAGGCCAGGCCCGGGTAGAAAACCTTGAGGAACTGGTCAGCGCCGCGCGCAACTTCGAGAACACCGAAGAGGACGAAGAGCTGACGCCACTGGCGGCGTTCCTCGGCCATGCTTCGCTGGAAGCCGGGGACACTCAGGCTGACGAACACGAAGACAGCATTCAGCTGATGACCCTGCACAGCGCCAAAGGCCTGGAATTCCCTTACGTGTTCCTCGTGGGCATGGAAGAAGGCCTGTTCCCGCACAAGATGAGCCTGGAAGAACCGGGGCGTCTCGAAGAAGAGCGGCGTCTGGCTTACGTGGGGATTACCCGGGCGATGCAGAATCTGGTGATGACCTATGCTGAAACCCGACGCCTGTACGGCAGCGAGACCTACAACAAGGTTTCGCGCTTCGTGCGCGAAGTACCGAAAGGCCTGATTCAGGAAGTGCGCTTGTCGAACAGCGTCAGCCGACCGTTCGGCGGCAATCAGTCGATGAGCGGCAGCAATCTGTTCAGCGGCAGCGAGATTCCGGAAACGGGTTTCAGCCTCGGTCAGGCGGTACGCCATTCGATCTTTGGTGACGGGGTGATCCTCAACTTCGAAGGCGCCGGCGCCCAGGCACGGGTGCAGGTGAATTTCAGCGAAGGCAGCAAATGGCTGATGCTCGGTTACGCCAAGCTGGAAGCGATCTGATACCAGTTTTGCTGTTTTTGTGGGAGCGAGCCTGCTCGCGAATGAAATCGCTGCGGTTTATCTGATAGACCGCGGTGCGGCTTTCGCGAGCAAGCTCGCTCCCACAGGGTTTGGTGTTCTGACCAACAATCCTGCGGAACCTATCTCCTTTTCCTACAGCCAAAAGTACACGCTCTTATTGCCTCGCGAAGCTGAACGCGACCTGTCAGGCAAAAGCCCGAAACACTCTCTCGCTAGCCAGTAACACTTCAGCTGTGCAACATGGCGCGCGTGTCTCCACAAACGGGAATTCCCTTTATGAAACGTTTTCTTAGCATCGCCATGGCGTTGTGCATCGGCCTGACGATGAGCCTCGACGCCAACGCCAAGCGCTTTGGTGGTGGCAAAAGCGCCGGCGCTGCGCCGACGCACCAGACCAGCCAGATGGCTCCTTCTTCTCCAGGTGTCGGCGGCGCCGCTGCGACCGCAGGTGCTGCCGGTGCCGCTGGCGCTGCTGCCAAGGCCGGCGGTGCTTCGAAATGGCTCGGCCCTCTGGCCGGTATCGCCGCCGGTGGCCTGCTCGCTTCCATGTTCATGGGCGGCGGCTTCCAGGGCATGCAGATCTTCGACATCCTGATCATGGCCGTGATCGCGTTCGTGATCTTCCGCTTCATCGCCGCGCGTCGACGCAAGCAGCAGGAGCAGTTCGCTCCGGCCGGCGCGCCGATGCAGCGTGAAGTGTTCGAGCAAAAGCCTGCCGCCATGGGTTCGATCTTCGGTGGTTCGGCTGCACCTGCTGCCGCCCGTCCGGTGATCAACGCGCCGGCCTGGTTCAACGAGCAGAACTTCCTTGAAGCTGCACGCAGCCACTTCCAGTCGCTGCAGCAGCACTGGGACGCCAACGAAATGGACAAGATCGCCGAGTTCGTGACCCCGCAAATGCTTGAGTTCCTCAAGCGTGAGCGTGCAGATCTGGGCGACGCGTTCCAGTCGACCTACATCGACAACCTCCAGGTACAACTGGACGGCGTGGATGACCGTGCCGACAAGACCATCGCCACTCTGACCTTCAGCGGTGTTTCGAAAACCTCGCGCTTCGACCAGGGCGAAGTGTTCAGCGAAAGCTGGAACATGGAACGTCCGCAGGGCGAGAACCAGCCTTGGCTGGTGGCCGGTATCCGCCAGAACGGCTGATCCCTTCCAGGCTTCACTTGCCGTAATAAAAAACCCCAGCCTCGGCTGGGGTTTTCTATTTCGCGGTTGCATCTATAGCGAGCTACTGTATAAACCGGCCCATATAAACCGCGCCATTCAAGCAAGAGGATCCCGGACGTGGAAGAAATCATCGAACAACTGCGTGAAGCCAACGAACCCGTGCCGGTTCCATTGGAGTTGCCTGACGAAGATCTGCTGGTCGAAATCGAAGAACAGCTGTTCATCGACATTCCGTTTGTCTTCAGAGAGTTTTTGCTGACCGTCAGCGATGTGGTTTACGGTAGCCTGGAGCCGGTAACTGTCACCGACCCGCAATCGCACACCTACTTGCCGGATGTCGCCGCCAACGCTTGGGATGCCGGCGTGGATCGCAGCCTGATTCCAATCTGCCAGGACGGCGATGATTACTACTGCGTCGAAGAAGACGGCACTGTGGTGCTGTGGCAGGCCGAAGAAGAGCTGATTGCCGAGGAAACCTGGGAGTCGGTGTGGCACTGGGCGCGAGACGTCTGGCTGGAAAGCTGATCCGCCAAACGCCCCAGATGGTCAATGCCCCGATGACTCCTTATGGTTGTCGAGGGTTTCCAGCAAGGCCACCTGCATCCGCGTATGCACGCGGATGAACCAGCGCCAGAGCAGCGCCGCCACGGCGGCCGCGACCACGGCGATCAGTACCAGCAACTTGTTGGTCGGCAAGATACTGGCCGACAAGGCTGCCAGCAGCAGGAAAATCACCAGCAGCGAGAGAATCGGGATCACTTCGGAGATCACCCGGCGCACTCGCTGTGTGTGACGCCCGGCCATCTCGGGCTTCACACCCATCTCCGCCAGCAGCATCGACAACGCCTTGAGCTTGCGATAAGCGGCGATCAGGAACGGCAACGACACCAACAATGCCCCGCCCCAGATCAACGCCTTCTGCCAGCTCGGATCGCTGATCCAGTCTTGCAGCCACAGCGAGATGCGTTCAGCGAAATACGCGCCGGCGAAGAAGATCGCAATCACCAGCGCCAGGTTGACGCCGACTTGCAGCAAGATCTTGCGAATGATTGACGCCAGCATTGCACTCTCGCCTTGCGGCTGAATGCTGCGCAGCCATTCGCCATACATGCCCAGCACGCGGCCGAGAGGCTTGGGCACAGCCGCGGACAACTTGATCGACAGCGGATCAGCCGCGCGGATCAGATACGGCGTCAGCAAAGTGGTAATCACCGACACCGCCACGGCGACCGGATAGAGGAAGTTACTGGTCACCTGCAACGTCATCCCGAGAGCGGCGATGATGAAGGAAAATTCGCCAATCTGTGACAGCCCCATCCCCACGCGCAGTGAGGTACGTCCGTCATTGCCGGCGATAAACGCTCCGAGACCGCAGGACAACATCTTGCCGAGTACAACGGCTACGGTGATCACCGCAATCGGCCACGCGTATTCGAGCAGAATCATCGGGTCGAGCATCAGCCCGATAGCGACAAAGAAGATCGCGCTGAACAGGTCGCGAACCGGCTCGATCAGACGCTCGATTTTTAGCAGTTGTCGCGACTCGGCCATGATCGCGCCGATCAGGAACGCACCGAGTACCATGCTGTATTCGAGTTTGACTACCAGCAGACAGAAGCCGAAACACAGGCCCAGCACGGTGATCAGCAGCATCTCGTTGCTTTCGAATTTGGCCACATAGGCCAGCAATCGCGGCACCAGCAGAATGCCGATGACCAGCGCGACGATCATGAACAGCGACAGTTTGCCAACCGTGGAAAACACTTCTCCGGAACTGACCGTGCCGCTGACGGCGATGCTTGAAAGCAGTGCGATGATGCCGATGCCGAGGATGTCTTCGACGATCAGCACGCCGAAGATCAACTGCGCAAAGCGCTCGTTTTTCATCTTCAGATCATTGAGGGCCTTGACGATGATGGTGGTCGAGGAGATCGCAAGAATCGCGCCGAGGAACAGCGAGTCCATGGTGTTCCAGTCGAACCAGCGGCCGATTTCATAGCCGATCCAGATCATCAGGACGATCTCGAGGAACGCCGCAATAAACGCCGTGGCGCCGACCTTGAACAGCTTGCGCAGGCTGAACTCCAGACCCAGGCAGAACATCAGGAAAATCACCCCGAGTTCGGCGAGGGTCTTGATGGTTTCTTCGTCGTGGATCAGACCGAACGGCGGGGTGTGCGGGCCGATGATGAAGCCGGCGACGATGTAACCGAGCACCACCGGCTGTTTGAAGCGATGAAACAACACGGTCACCACACCTGCGACCAACATGATCACTGCCAGGTCTTGAATAAAACTGATGGCATGCATGGCGTGGGCTCCTTGAATGACGAGGCTCGCGCACAGACGTCAGAAATGTCTGAGCGAGCTAGGTAAAAATCCGCTTTTGATGTGGGAATTGCCCTTGAGGCGGGCTTTTGCAGGGTAACACCGCGACTTCCGCCTGGAATGCGGTGCAATATAAGGAAACAGATCGATTCCGGCGTGACGGCGGCCAGTCGCCCGGCGTCCCGATAACGGTGCTTTTGAAAAGCGACCAGGCACCCGCAGAGGTGCTTCCAGCAATCAGCCTTGATCCGTGAGAACGTTATGGAACCCGGAAACGCCCAGCTGTCGATGACGGTACTGATGACCCCCGACATGGCCAACTTCTCTGGCAATGTCCACGGTGGCACCCTGCTCAAATACCTCGACGAAGTGGCCTACGCCTGCGCGAGCCGTTATGCCGGTCGCTACGTGGTGACGCTGTCGGTGGATCAGGTGATTTTTCGCGAGCCGATCCATGTCGGCGAACTGGTGACCTTCCTCGCGTCGGTCAACTACACCGGCAACACCTCAATGGAAGTCGGTATCAAAGTCGTTACCGAGAACATCCGCGAGCGCTCGGTGCGCCACACCAACAGTTGCTTCTTCACCATGGTCGCGGTGGATGACCAGCGTAAGCCGGCCGCCGTGCCGCCGCTGCAACCGCAGAACAGTGAAGACAAACGTCGTTACATGCAGGCGCAGCAGCGTCGGCAGATTCGTCAGGAGCTGGAGAAGCGCTATCAGGAGATCAAGGGCGACGCCTGATCAGTCTTTGAACTGATGCTGTCTGAGCTATAGCCTTCGCGAGCAAGCTCGCTCCCACACTGGACCTGTGGCGTACACAAAACCAAATGTGGGAGCGAGCTTGCTCGCGAATGGGGGCAGCGCGGTCTTATAGACTGATCGCCGTCGCCTCGAACTTCACCCGCGGATGCGCAATCCGGTCCTGCGCCCGCACCAGTTGCAGCTCATAGCTGGCGCAGGCTTGAGTTTCCAGCAGCACCTCATGCACCGCCGCCGCGGTGAATTCGAACGCCGCCACCAGACTGTCACCCAGCAGCACCCGCGCCAGGAACAGGCCGGATGTCAGATCGCCCACACCCACTGGCTGACGCGGGAACGCCAGCAACGGACGGCGCAGATGCCAGCTGCCTTCAGCCGTCACCAGTAGCATTTCAAAGCCATCGGCCGGTTTGCCCGGATAATCCAGATGCTTGACCAGTACTGCTTTCGGCCCGCGCGCCAGCAAGGCCCGCGCCATTGCCAGGCAATCGAACAGCGACTGCGGCTTGCGCCCGGAGAAGCTGTCCAGCTCCAACTGGTTCGGACACATGATGTCCGCCACGGCCGCCGCCTCATCCAACAGGAAATCACTGACCTCGGTCGGCACGCTGCAGCCCTTCTCCGGATGGCCCATCACCGGATCGCACAGATACAGCGCCTTCGGATTGACCGATTTGATGCGCTCGACGCCGCTGAGAATCGCCCGGCCCTGCGCCGCGCTGCCGAGGTAACCGGACAGCACCGCATCGCAATTGCCCAGCTCGCCAATCGCAGCAATCCCTTCGACCAGCTCGGGAATCTGTTGCGGTGCCAGCACTTCGCCGGCCCACTGACCGTACTGGGTGTGGTTGGAAAACTGCACGGTGTTGAGCGGCCAGACATTAACCCCGACCCGCTGCATCGGAAAAACCGCGGCGCTGTTGCCGGCGTGGCCGAACACCACATGGGACTGAATGGCGAGCAGATGAGGCGTACGTTTCATTCGGGTCATTCCGTAAAACGATTGAAATTCAAGCCGCGCAGTATGCGACGAAACGCAGCCTGTACGACAGACCAGCGACGCAGTTAAGCTGACGCTATCTTTTGGAGTTCGATGTTGATGCTGACCCTGGAAAACATCTTCGTGCTGATACTGTTCGCCGCTGCCGGCGCGTGGTTATGGCACAACCACGGCTTGCGCGAGCGCGCGCTGGAGCGGGTCAAACAGCATTGCCTGAACGTACGGGTCGAGTTGCTCGACGGCAACGTTGCCCTGAAGAAGATCGGTTTCATCAAGGACGCCAACGGTCGCCGACGACTGGCGCGGGTGTACAACTTTGAATTCACCGTGACCGGCGAAACCCGGCATAACGGCACCATCACCCAGTTTGGCGCGCACAGTGCGCAGATCGAACTGGCGCCCTACCCGGCACCGTTCGACGACACGCCGCCAGTAGTGGAAGTGCACAAGCCGCGGGCGGAAGTGATCGAGTTGAGCCAGTGGCGGCAAGAACATACGAAGTGGAAACCGTAAAAATCGCAGCCTTCGACAGCTTCTAAAGGGTGCACAAAAATCCCATGTAGGAGCTGCCGAAGGCTGCGATCTTTTGATCTAACCCTCCCGACACCCCAATAGCTCCCGCTGCAACACTTCAACACTCTGTGCCTCAGCGAAGATCAGCTCGAGTCGCGAATCTTTTCGCCATTCGCTGGCTTGCCAGATCAGTTCGGCATTATTCAGAGCATTAGCCGACACCCAACCCTCCGAGCTGTGGATAACCAGTTTCGCCCGCTGCCAATTGAGGCTGGCTAGCCAGTCAGCAATGTGCCGCTTGTCGAACGTCTGTCCAGGATGCCAACGCCAACCAATACTCCAGCCTCCCTCCTGCGCCTGACTCAGGCAAATCGGCAGCGTCGGATCAGTCCAGACGGCCGGCATTTGTCCTAATCCCTTGGGTACGGCCAAATTATCCACACCGTTGACCGCTTTTGCGGCTAGGCCCGGCAGTTCGCCCAGGCTTAGTTGCGCCTCTTGAGTCCAGACCAACGGCACTGCCGGCAACTGGCTGGCGATTTTTTCTCTGGCCCTGTCATCAAGGTTTTCAGCCTTGTTCAACAACAGCAGGCCAGCGGTTTCCAAGGCTTCTTGTTGCGCTACCGACAAGGCTTTCCCTGCCTGCAGCGCTTGAGCATCCAGCACCAGCACACACGGCTGCACCGCCAGCACACCTCGCCACGGCGCCTCATTCAACTGGCTAATCAGCTGCGCCGGATGCCCCAGCCCGGACGGTTCGATAAACAACCGATCCGGCTTCGCCTTGCGCAACAACCGCCCCAGGCCAATCTGAAACGGCGCGCCGTTGACGCAACACAGGCAGCCGCCGGCCACTTCGCCCAGTGCGATACCCTCGGCGTCACTCGTCAACAGGGCGGCGTCGAGGCCGATCTGGCCGAACTCGTTGATCAATACCGCCCAACGTTCACCTTCTGGACGCTGGGCCATGAGTTGGCGAATCAGGCTGGTTTTGCCGGCGCCCAAAGGGCCAGCAATGACATGGGTAGGAATGTTCTGCAACATGGCCGGGAGCTTTCTTGGGAGATTCAAAGATGCGTTGGAGGGGATGGTCGTTGCTGTTGGCGCTGCTGTCGAGTGAAGCATGGGCCCAGGCCTGCGTGGTGCACAGTCAGGGCGAGCGGCTCGACGTCAAAGTCTGTCAGCAGAACCGCAATATCCCGGAGAAACTGTTCAACGACGGTTTCTGCCAGCCGACGCTGGCCGGGCAGAAAGTCGAAGTGCAGTACGTCGATCAGTGCCCGAGCGGTGCATTTGGCGTGTGCAGCAACGCGCAAGTCGCCAATATGCCCTATCGCCAGGATATCCACTATTACGGCGTGGCCACGGATGCGGCGTATCTGCAACCGTACTGCGAAGGCCTGAGCCAGGGTAAGTGGCTCAAGCCTTGAGGCGTCAGCCGAGCCAGTCGAGGGTCAGTATCAGACGGCGCTGCCCCGCGTCCGGGTGCGGCGAGCGGTGGATCAGGCCAAAGCCTTCATTGCCGTGCCATTTCTCGCCTTTCAACAGCGCCACGTCGCCGCTGTTGAGTTGCTGGATTTGCACGTGGGGCTCGGCGTTGGCCTGCCCCAGCTGACTGCGATCCATCGCACCTTCCTTGAGCCATTGGCTGCCAACACCCGCATAAGTCGTGATCAGTCGCACCGGCACGTGATCGACATGGAAGCGTGGACACATGGCTTTATCCAGTACCCGCAGGCGCAGGCCCACGCGCTTTGCCCCCAGTAAGCAGGCGAATGCGCTGACCAGCCATTTCAGGTCGGCGATAAAGCCCTCGTAGCCTTCCAGATCACGGAAGCCTGATGCCACACCGGTGAGATCAGGCTCGGCGTCCTCATCCGGCAACTCAAGGCACAACGATTCCGCCAAGGGCTCATTGAGCGACAGCAGCAGGTGAGCGAACTCGCTGATGTGCAACGGCAGTTGGCGTTGCCAGACGGCGAGGTTGGTGTCGTCTTCGAGGATTCGCGTCAACGCTTTCGGTGTCGGACCTTGATGCTGATGGCGCGTACGGTTCTGCAGCAGCTTTAGCGCGAGCATCAGGCAGCCTCTTCGTGCCAAGGGCCGAACGGATCGGGCAACAATTGCCAGCCTTCGACACCGAGCGCCATTTCTTCATCGTTGAGCAGGCAGGCATCCAGTTCGGCTGAGAGCTGTAGGAAATCAATATTTTGACCGATAAACACCAGCTCCTGGCGGCAGTCTCCTACGCTCGACAGCCAGTTTTCCATGATCGCGGCGGTGCTTTCCTGATCTTGTGGCCACTGCTCCTTTGGCACGAAACGCCACCAGCGCCCGGCAAAACCGTGGCGCATCAAACCACCGGCTTGCGACCAGCTGCCGGCGTCGGTGGGTTTGCTCGCGAGCCAGAAGAAGCCTTTGGAGCGCAGCAATTTCCCGTTCAGCCAAGGACGATCGATAAAGCTGAAAAAGCGTTGCGGGTGAAAGGGCCGACGGGCGCGATAGGCTGTGGAGGCGATGCCGTACTCATCGGTTTCCGGCAGGTGTTCGCCGCGTAATTCCTGCAACCAACCCGGTGCCTGTGCGGCTCTCTCGAAGTCGAAACGCCCGGTGTTGAGGATTTTCTCCAGCGGCACCTCACCCATCACCATCGGGATGATTTCCGCTTGGGCGTTGAGACGCTGGAGGATCGCGATCAACTCCTCACGCTCGCGCTGGCTGATCAAGTCGATCTTGCTGATCAGCAACACGTCGGCGAACTCGATCTGTTCGATCAACAGATCGGTGATGGAGCGTTCGTCTTCTTCGCCAAGGATCTCGCCACGGGACGCGAGGCTTTCCGCTGCCTGGTAGTCCGGCAGGAAGTTCACACCGTCGACTACAGTGACCATGGTGTCCAGACGCGCGATGTCGGAGAGACTCTGGCCGTGCTCATCGCGGAAGGTAAACGTCTCTGCCACGGGCAACGGCTCGGAAATCCCGGTGGATTCGATCAGGAGATAATCGAAGCGATTTTCACGGGCCAGCTTGCTGACCTCTTCCAGCAGGTCTTCGCGTAACGTACAGCAGATGCAGCCGTTACTCATTTCGACTATTTTTTCTTCGGCGCGGTTCAGGCTGACATCACGCTGGACTTCGCTGCCATCAATGTTGATCTCGCTCATATCATTAACGATAACAGCCACGCGCAAACCCTCTCGATTACGTAGTACGTAATTCAAAAGTGTACTTTTTCCGGCGCCGAGAAATCCTGAAAGTACGGTGACGGGCAACTCTGCTGACATTGGATAATCCTCTTCGGATGGCGACCAATTTGCGCTTTTGCTTGCGCAGGGCGTTTTGCGCTTCCCACTGTGAATTGCGTAGCAAACAAACGCTTTGAAGTTGGCCTGCCCAGGCTTAATTCGAATTAATGTTATAGTATAACAATAAGAACAAACCAGCCTTCTCTTGTCTTGATCGACAAAGAGTTGGAAGCTGTGCCAATACCGAGCCCGGAAATCACCATGGAAAATGCGCTGAAATGCTCGATCTTGAGCCTTGGGCTGTTGCTGGCTGGTAACGCTTTTGCGCAATTGCCAGCGCTAGCCAGCTGCACACGCAGCGCCAACTTGCTGGCGTGTGTCGACGCCGATGGCAATGCCTATAGCGTCAATACCGTCGGCAACACCCTCTATCTGCGCGGTTTTGAGAAGAATGGCCAACGTTATTGGGCGCAGACCAACAGCCGTTTCGGCCAATTGACCTTCTTCACTGGGATCGCCACTGATGGCGAAGCCTGGGTTGGCTACACCCGACGTGTCGGCTGGACGACCATCAATCGTTTCTCCAGCTCGGGCGGCAGCAGCGCAAAATTCACCTGCAGCCGCATTACCGGCTGTTAAACCTGGGTGTTTTTCTGCGCCTGCTGCCAGGCAAGGTAGCTGTCGATGGGCGGATTCTTTGCAAAATAATGCTGCAATCCTTCAAACAAACCGTTGGCCACAGCCTGCTGATGTCGCGCAGTAACCAGCCGTTGACTGTCGCGCGCATTGGAAATGAAGCCGGTCTCCACCAGAATTGAAGGTACGTCTGGCGATTTCAGGACCGCGAATCCTGCCTGTTCCACACGCTTCTGATGCAGCGTAGTGATGCCGGCCAGACTGCCAAGTACCGTGCTGCCCAACTGCAGACTGGCAGCGATCGTCGCATTCATCGACATGTCGAGAATCACCCCCGCCAGCATCGGATCCTTATCTTTCAGGTTGAGTAGACTGGTGGCGCCGAGCAGATCCGCACCATTCTCGCGCTGCGCCATGAAGCGCGCCGTCGCCGATGTCGCACCGCCCTCAGACAGGCAATAGACCGACGCGCCGGAAGCAGTCAGACGCGGCGCTGCATCGGCATGCACTGAGATAAACATGTCCGCCTTATGCTGACGCGCGATCTCCACGCGCTTGCGCAACGGCACGAAAAAGTCGTCATTGCGCACCAGTTTTACATCGAAGCCCCTCTCTTTTTTCAGGCGTTTGGCGAGCAGTTGCGCAATGGCAAGCACCACATCCTTTTCCCTTTCGCCCTTGGCACCGACAGCACCGGGATCCTTTCCGCCGTGCCCAGGGTCAACGACAACAATGATGTCTCGTCTGGGATGCGCTTTCAGCGCAGGTGTTTCACGTGGAACCATTGGCGTATTTGGCGTTGATTTGGCGCTAACCAGATCCAGAACCAAGCGATGGCCCTGGCCGTCCTGCGGCGCCAAAAGGAAGCTGTTCAACAGCACCGGACTGCTCAGATCCAGAACAATCCGTGTGTCACCGTGACCAAAAGGCCCGGAGCGAATCGAACGAATCACCGTTCCATTTAGCGCGAGCTGACGGAAATCTGCGCCAACGCTCGCACTGGACACATCAATTATCAGACGTTCCGGGGCCGTTAGCGTGAAGGTTTTATAGCGCACCGGGCCGCTTAGATCGAACACCAATCGCAGCTTTTCATCCGAGCGCCATAGGCGCGCATTACGAATTTGCGTAGCTGAAACACTGAAAGGGAGGGCAAGGGCCGCGCTGGCCAGGATCAGATTAAGCAAGTGGCGTCTGTGCATATGAAAGCCTGTTCATGAAAAAGGCATCGTGATTTGAATTGTTATAATGTAACATCAAATTCAATCAACACGACGGTCCCGAACATGAATTCGATGACACTTCCGGATATCGCCGCGCAGGCCGCACGCCAAACTTTGCCACTCGAATGGGTGGGCATGCGCGGCATTGCGTTACCTGTTTTGTTAGAGGGTCAGCGCTTGAGCGCCAAGGCTGATGCGGGTGTCAGTCTTGATGATGGCGAGGCGCGTGGCATTCACATGTCGCGGCTGTATCTGGCCTTGGAAGCACTCGAACAGAAGAACCTGTCCCCAGCGCTACTGCATCAGGTGCTCAAGGATTTCCTGCAAAGCCACGAAGGTCTATCCACCCGCGCCTACCTGAATATCCACACCGATTTGCTGCTAAAGAGGTCAGCGCTGATCAGCCCATTGGCCGGCTGGAAGTCATATCCCGCGAGCATTTTCGCCAGCCTGATAAATGAAGTGTTCCACGTGGAACTCAAAATCGAAGTGCCCTACTCCTCAACTTGCCCTTGCTCGGCAGCCTTGGCGCGACAGTTGATCCAGCAGAAATTCATCGCCGACTTCGCCAACAAAGCTCTACAACACGCCGACGTTCTGGCATGGCTTGGCTCGACCCAAGGCATCCTTGCCACGCCTCACAGCCAACGCAGCACAGCACAATTGCACCTTCACCTCAACGACTTCATTGATGAGTTTCCTCTTAGCGTGATCATCAATGACGCTGAAGCTGCCCTCGGCACCGCCGTACAAACCGCCGTGAAACGCGCAGACGAACAAGCCTTCGCCCTCGCCAACGGGCAGAACCTGATGTTCTGCGAAGACGCGGCACGCCGTCTGAATCTGGCCCTGCGACGTACTCCCGGTATCAGCGCATTTCAACTGCGAGTGATCCACGCCGAAAGTCTGCACGCTCACGACGCCGTCGCCGAAAGCCATTGGCAGCGTGAGCAAGCATGATCCGCTGCCAATCCCTGAGTTGGGGTGCGCCCGGCCAACCACTGACCGTGCCCCTGGACCTTGAACTCGACAGCGGCAGCCTGACGGCAATCATCGGTGCCAACGGCTGTGGCAAAAGCAGCCTGCTGAAAGTGATCGCTGGAATACAAAAGCCATTGGCAGGCAATGTCGGGCTGAGTGTCCCACGTCAAAGCGGATTGTCCTTTCTGCCCCAGCAACAGCATCTGGATCGCCAATTCCCCATCAGCCTTGAAGATCTGGTCGCCGCCGGTTTCTGGGGACGCAGGCTCTCGACTCAACTACGAAGCCAGCGCCTGAAAGACGCACTGGCGAACTGGCACCTGAGCGGACTCGAGCAACGCCCACTCATGGCCCTGTCCGGTGGCGAACTGCAACGCGCCCTGCTCGCTCGACTGAGCCTGACCGACGCGCCGGTGCTGCTGCTCGACGAGCCCCACGCCGCACTCGATGAACTCGGTCAGCAGTTGCTCTGGCAGCACATCCACGCCTGGCACGGCGAAGGTCGGACACTGGTCGTCGTGTGTCACGACCTCGCCGCCGTACGCCAACACATCCCGAAAACGTTGCTGATCAAAAACCGCGACTGCCTGTTTGGTGCAAGCGCAGAACTCATTCAGCAAACACCTCACACACAGGTGGCCTGATGCTCACCGTCGCCCACCTCTGGCAACCATTTAATGAGTTCGTGTTCATGCGCCGTGCCCTGCTCGGCGGACTGGTATTGGCGTGCAGCACCGCCCCCCTCGGCGTGTTCTTGATCCTGCGACGGATGAGCCTGATTGGTGACGCCGTGGCCCACGGTATCCTTCCCGGCGCGGCATTGGGCTTCTGGTTTGCCGGACTGAGCCTGCCCGCGCTAACGCTGGGAGGCTTGGCCGCCGGTTTGAGCATGGCTGGTCTCGCCGCCTGGATCACCCGTCGCACGGGCCTGCGCGAAGACGCCAGTCTCGCTGCGATCTATCCGATCTCGCTGGCCAGTGGCGTACTCATCCTCGGCATCGCCGGCAAACGCCTCGACCTGTTGCACCTGCTGTTCGGCTCGGCACTGGCCGTCGATGGTCCGACCCTCACCGGCATGATGTGGGTTTCGGGATTCAGCCTGCTCGCCATGGTGCTGATCTACAAACCGCTGCTGCTCGACACCCTCGACCCGTTGTTCTTGAGTACCGTCAGCCGCCTCGGCCCACTCGCCCATGGCGTGTTCCTGACGCTGGTCGTACTCAATCTGGTGATCGGTTTCCAGGCCATCGGCGCGCTGATGGTGGTCGGCCTGATGATGCTTCCCGCTGCGGCTTCGCGATTCTGGAGCCGCCGGCTGCCGACACTGATTGCCATCGCGGCCGTCATCGGTTGCCTCTCGGTCTGGTTCGGCTTGCTGCTGTCGTTCTACTACTCGTTGCCGAGCGGCCCGGCCATCGTGCTGATCGCCGGCCTTGGCTATCTGTTGTCCGTGGTGTTCGGGCCGGTGCACGGTCTGTTGCGCCGCCCGCCTTTGCTCACATCCCAATGAGGTGTTTCCCGATGCGCGCTCTACTCGTGCTGTTCAGCCTGATGCTGTCGATGTCATTGTCGGCCGCGGAAAAACTGCCCGTGGTCACCAGCTTCAGCATCCTCGCCGACATGGTCCATCAGGTCGGCGGCGAACATGTCCAGATCACCAACATGGTTGGACCGGACGCTGACGCTCACACTTACGAGCCGACGCCAGACGATGCCAAAGCCCTTCTGAAGGCCAAACTGATCGTCAAGAATGGCTTGGGTTTCGAGCCATGGCTGGATCGTCTGGTCACCAGTACCGAGACCAAAGCCACGGTCATCAGTGCCAGTCACGGCGTGATTCCACGCTCGCTGGATGAGGACGGCGAAACCGTTCCCGACCCGCATGCCTGGCACAATCTGGCGAACGCCGAGTTGTACGTCGCCAATATCACCAAAGCACTGATCGCTGCGGATCCCGCGAACAAAGCCGACTACGATCGCAACAGCAAAACCTACCTGAAGCAGATCTACGCCCTGCTCGCCGAAGCCAAAGCCAAACTCGGTGCGCTGCCACCGGGCAACCGCAAGATCGTTACCAGCCATGATGCTTTTGGTTATCTCGGTCAGGCCTACGGTATCGACTTCATGGCACCGCAAGGCCTGTCCACCGAACGCGACCCCTCGGCTGCCGAAGTCGCCGCTCTGATAACCCAGATTCGCCAGGCCCACGTCAAAGCGGTGTTCATGGAAAACATCAAGGACGCACGCCTGCTCAAACAGATCGCTGACGAAAGCGGCGCGCACATTGGCGGCACGCTGTACTCGGATGCCCTCGCTGCCAGCGGTCCCGCCAGTACCTTCACCGGTCTGTTCGAATACAACCTCAACACTCTTTACGACGCACTGAGCCAACCATGATCCGCAAGAATCCTTCAGGTGATCTGCCCCACATTGCCGAGTCGGCCTACGTCGATAAAACCGCGATCATCTGCGGCAAAGTGGTAATCGGCGAGAACGTCTTCGTTGGCCCCTATGCAGTCATTCGCGCCGACGAAGTGGACGCCTCAGGCGAGATGGAGCCGATCATCATCGGCGCCAATTCGAATATCCAGGACGGCGTGGTCATCCATTCCAAATCCGGCGCGGCAGTGACCATCGGTGAGTACAGTTCCATCGCCCACCGCTCGATCGTGCACGGCCCCTGCGTCGTCGGTGATCGAGTGTTCATCGGTTTCAACAGCGTCCTGTTCAACTGCGTCGTCGGCAACGGTTGTGTGGTGCGGCACAACTCGGTGGTCGACGGTCGGGATTTGCCGGACGCCTTCTATGTGCCTTCGACGACTCGCATCGGCCCGAACACCGACCTCTCGCAATTTCCACCGGTGAGCATCAGCGCCTCGGAGTTTTCCGAAGACGTGGCGCGCACCAACGTCGACCTGGTGCGCGGCTACAAAGCCTTGCAGAACGAGTTCTGAACCATGAGCAGCGTGCTGATTCGCAACGCAAGGCTGGTCAACGAAGGACGCGAGTTCGACGGCGATCTGTTGGTCAGCAATGGGCGCATCGTCAAGATTGCCCGCAGCATCGAAGGCGAAAACGCCAAGGTGGAAATCGACGCGAAGGGCCAATGGCTGCTGCCGGGGATGATCGACGACCAAGTGCATTTTCGTGAGCCTGGTGCGCCAGCCAAGGGCAGCATTCATACCGAGTCGCGGGCGGCGGTCGCCGGTGGCATCACCAGTTTTATGGACATGCCGAATACAAACCCGGCCACTCTCACCCTCGAAGCGTTGGCGGAAAAAAAGCGCCGGGCTGCGATCAACTCCGTGGCCAACTACGGGTTTCACTTTGGCGTGAGCCAGGACAACCTCGATGCAGTGGCGGCGCTCAATCCGTGTGAAGTCGCCGGGGTGAAAGTGTTCATGGGCGCATCGACCGGCAACATGCTGGTGGACGATCCGAAGATCCTCGAGCGACTGTTCGCCGAGGTGCCGACGATCCTCTTGGCTCACTGCGAGCACACGCCCAGCATCAACGCCAATGCCGCCAACTTGCATGAGCTGTTCGGTGATCGTTTGCCCCCGGCTGCCCATGCGTTGATCCGTAATGCCGTGACCTGTTATCGCTCTTCTTCAATGGCGGTTGATCTGGCGAAACGTCACGGCACGCGCCTGCATGTTTTGCACCTGACCACGGCGCGTGAAGTGGCGTTGTTCGAGGACAAACCGCTGGCGCAAAAACACATCACGGCGGAAGTTTGCCTGCACCATTTGCTGTTTGATGATCGCGACTATCCCCACCTCGGCAACCTGATCAAATGCAATCCGGCGATCAAAACCCAATCCGATCGCGATGCACTACGCGCGGCACTGAACAGCAATCGACTCGATGTGATCGGCAGTGACCATGCACCGCATACCTGGGCTGAAAAACAGCGACCTTATGCGCAGGCACCTGCGGGTTTACCATTGGTGCAGCACGCTTTACCGGCACTGCTGGAGTTGGTGGCGGACGATGTGCTGCCAATCACTACGCTGGTGGCGAAGACCAGCCACAGAGTCGCGGATCTTTTTGCGATTCCCGATCGTGGGTATCTACGTGAGGGCTACTGGGCGGATCTGGTGCTGGTTGAGGCGCAGACGCTGGAGGTCGATCGGCAACCGATTCTGTCGCAGTGCGGATGGACGCCGTTTGCCGGGCGCAGCTTTCGGAACCGGGTGAATGCGACGATGGTGTCGGGGCAGATTGCCTGGCGGGAGGGTCAGGTGAACGAGGGATGTCGGGGGCTGGCGCTGAGGTTTATGCGCTGAATACGAAGACGCTTTCGCGAGCAGGCTCCCACATTAGACTGCATTTCAAAGGTGGGAGCGACGGAGCGACGATTCGACCTGCTCGCGAAGCTTTTAAGCTCTTGGCTTCACAGCGCCGCAGTCCTGACCCAACCAAACCGCGCGAGTCTCCAGACTGCCCTTCTGATTGATCCCGATCGCATTGAACGTGCCGTTAGCCACGGTGGTGAATTCACGATCACTGAGGAACGTCGCCACCCCGGTACCCTGCGCTTTCGGGCAACTGAAACGGAATTTCCACTGGTTGCCGGTGCGATCGGTAATCTGCTGTTTGCAGCCCGATTGCGGGTCGGCCAATGGAATATCGTTGGTCGCCACCTGCTCCGGCGTCAGACAGGCACGAATGCCCTTGCCGCCGATATTGATCCCGTTCTTCTCCAGCGCAGCACGCTGTTGCGGGGTCATCTGGCCTTGCAACTGGCCGAGGATCGATTGCACATCCATCGGCTGGTCATCGACCTTGACGTTGCTCGATGTCATTTCCCACAGCCCCGGCTGCAGCATCTGCGCCTGCGCAACCACCGGCAATGCCAAACCCAGGCCCAGCGCCAAACCCAGCAGACGAACGTTCATCGAAAAACTCCTGATCAGTAGTGGCCGTTAGACGTCGGCCGATTGCTTCGGTTCATGCACCAATTAAATAGCGACATTCGCGGCAGAACATGGTCTGTTAAGCATTGAATCTTCCGGAGCAAGGCTGCCCCATGGATTATTTTGGACCGCACATTTTCGGTTATCTGATCGCCCTGATACACACCCTCGGTCTGATCGCCGCAATTCACGCGGTGCTCACCGTGCGCACGGCTCAAGGCTCGATCGCCTGGGCATTGTCGCTGATCTTCATTCCCTACCTCACGCTAATTCCGTACCTGGTGTTCGGGCGCAGCACCTTTGATGGTTACATCAAGGCACGACGCCAGGCCAACGAACAGATGCGTCAGGCCATCTCCGAGTTGAACTGGCGTCCGTGGGTGGAAGAAGCGCTGACTGCACGCGCCTCGAATGCCTACGCTTCGTTACGCGCAATGCCCAAACTCGGGCGCATGCCGTGTCTGGCGAATAACGAAGTGCAATTACTGGTCAACGGTGCAGCCACGTTCGAGGCGATTTTCCACGCCATCGATCAAGCCAGAGAAGCCGTGCTGATTCAGTTTTTCATCATCCACGATGATCGGCTGGGTCAGGGTTTGCGTGATCTGCTACTGAAGAAGGCCGCTGAAGGCGTATCCATCCATCTGCTTTACGACCGCATCGGCAGCCATGCCCTGCCCCACAGCTATGTGCAGACGTTGCGTGATGGCGGCGTCGAGGTCAAAGCCTTCGCCACACGCAGTGGCTGGCTCAATCGCTTTCAGGTCAACTTCCGTAATCACCGCAAGATCGTCGTGGTCGATGGAGTGGTCGGGTTTGTCGGCGGACATAACGTTGGCGATGAATACATGGGTGAAAAACCACCGCTGGCACCCTGGCGCGATACGCATGTGAAGGTACGTGGCCCGGTGGTCGCGTGTATGCAGGAATCCTTTGCCGAAGACTGGTTCTGGGCCGCGCGCGCACTGCCGCCACTGATCCTGCCTGACGAGTACCCGGATGACGGCGTGCTCTGCCAATTGCTCGCCAGCGGCCCGGCGGATGCCTACGAAACCTGCTCGTTGTTCTTTGTCGAAGCGATCCACGCGGCGACCGAACGGGTGTGGATCACCAGCCCGTATTTCATTCCGGACGAAGCCGTATTCGCCGCACTGAGGCTGGCCGTATTGCGTGGCGTCGACGTGCGATTGCTGCTGCCGTCGCGTCCCGATCACCGCATCGTTTACGCCGCGTCCAGTCTCTACGCCTTTGAAGCCGTGCGCGCCGGCGTACGGGTATTCCGCTACGAACCCGGTTTCCTGCATCAGAAAGTGGTGTTGATCGACAGCGAGATCAGCGCGATCGGCAGCGCCAATCTGGACAACCGTTCGTTCCGGCTGAATTTCGAAGTGATGCTGCTGACCGTCGACAGTGACTTCGCCGCCAGCGTGGAGAACATGCTCAGCGCCGATTTCGCGCAAGCCTACGAGGTCGCCAAAGAAGAAAGCCGGGAGATCCACCGCCTGCAACAGGTCGGCATGCGGATCGCCCGGCTCATTTCACCGATTCTATGAAAGCCCTCACCGGTAAGAAAAGGACTGCTTAACGGTTAAGGGTTGTAGATATCGTCGCGCGTCCACGGCAGTTCATGGCTGCCATCCGCATGCGCCTTCACCGCGAGGATCTGGTGCAGATTGATCCAGCCGCGCGCAAACGCATAAGCGCAGCCGGCCAGGTACAGACGCCAGATACGCAGCGCTTGATCCGGCACCAGTTTGCCAGCGGCTTCCAGGTTGTCCTCCAGCCGCTCGCTCCAGTGGTCCAGCGTGCGCGCGTAGTGCAGGCGCAGGCTTTCGACGTCGACAATCTCCAGACCGGCTTCGCTGATCTCGGCCGATATCATCGCCAGGTGCGGTAATTCGCCGTTGGGGAAGACGTATTTCTCAATGAAATCCCCGGCACCACGTCCCACCGGGCGGCCGTCGGTGTGCTTGGCGGTGATGCCATGGTTCATCACCAGACCGCCCTCCTTCACCGCGCCAAACAGGGTTTTGCAGTACTCGGCCAGGTTGGCATGGCCAACGTGTTCGAACATGCCGACGCTGACTACCTTGTCGAAACGCCCGTCCTGAGGCAGGTCGCGATAGTCGAGCAATTGCAGTTCGACCTGGTCTTCCAGGCCTTCGGCTTTGACCCGCTCGCGGGCCAGTTCCAGCTGTTCCTTGCTCAGGGTGATGCCGAACACTTTCGCCCCGAACTCCCGCGCGGCATACCTGGCCAGCCCACCCCAGCCGCAACCGACATCCAGCAGATAGTCACCCGGCTGCAAACGCAGCTTGCGGCAAAGGTGGCGGAATTTGGCTTGTTGCGCCTGCTCGAGGGATTCGCTGCCGGTTTCGAAATACGCGCAGGAGTAGGCCATGTCGCTGTCCAGCCAGAGCTGGTAGAACGCATTCGACAGGTCGTAATGGTAGGAAATGGCTTTGGCGTCGGTTTCCTTGTCGTGCAAGGTACGCACTGGCTGACTGTCGTCATCTTCGCCGAGCAACGCGTTGCTCAATTCGTCGCAGACCCGGATGACCTCGCTGATCGAGCCCTCCAGTTCCAGCTTGCCTTCAACGAATGCCGCTCCGAGCGTGTCGAGGCTTGGATGGGTGAACTGGGTGACAATCGTCGGGTCCTTGACCACGATGGTGACGCTGGGCGCCGGCCCCAGATTGAACTCATGGCCATCCCAGAGTCGCAGGCGCAGCGGAAGCTGCAGATTCTGTAAGGCCGGTGGAAGTTGCGCGAGCATGGAAAATCCCCCTTGTTTCAGACGTCAGATCTGAGGGTAGACCATCCCGAAAAAATAGCAGGCTATCGATTTGATTAACCTTGTCTATCGTTGCAGACGCTCCAGCAAACCATCCTGTATCCACTGTTTCAACCAGGTAACCGCTTGAAGTGGCGCGCCCTCACCATAAGTGACTGCTAACTCGGCGCACAGTTCGGCGAAATTCCAGCCACCGTTGAGTATGCCCATGAGAGCTGAGGCTTCGGCTGAATCCAGGCTGCGGTAACTGCAGATCAACTGGTTTCGCCAGATCAGACAGATCTGTGGGATTTCGAGCGGCGCGCTTTCAGGGAATTGCGCTTCTTCCTTCACCGAGCGCCATAAAGATAGGCTGTTGAAACGGCACTCCAGCCGTTGCATGGACGGCACCGCTCTGACGCGTAATTCGGGCCACTCCTCCGGAGCCAAAGCCGCCATGGCCTCAATTGTCAGCGGCTCAGCGGCAGGTGCATCGAAAGCCAGGGTGAAGGCCCATTCGAGCGCAATCAGCTCGGCCAGCGGCGCGCTCTGTTCCGGCACCAGATGCTCGCGGACGAAGCCTTCGAAGCCTTTACCCAACCAGCGCAGGCTGAAGTGCGCAGACGGATACCGATAGATGTAAGCCATTGCGAGGCGGTCGAATTCCTCATCGCCCAGCCAGTGCAGGCTCGTGGGAAAGTCATTGCGCAACACGTCCAGCAAACGCGCCTTGTAAGCATTGTGGTAGATCGCCAGTCCCGTGCCGACATCCAGTGTCGGGCCACCGATCAGGCTCTCGCTCAACGTCGGATTCGCGTTGGGGTCTTCTTCGAGCAGAAACGCTTCAAACGCCAGTTGCCAGTCTTTCAGGAGCATGGTTGCCTCCGCGCAAGAACCTTGTTCCCGAGCTGACGGGCCGTTTGTAGTTCATCAAGCAGCGCTTCGAAGGGCGGAAAATGATCGTCGCGTTCCAGCAACGTGGCCACCGGGCCGAAATGTTCAAGTGTGCGTTGATAGAGCGCCCAGACCGGATCGCTCACCGGATGGTCGTGGGTGTCGATCACGTAATCGCCGTAATCGCTGTGCCCCGCCAGATGCAGTTGGCGGACTTTATCAACCGGCAGGCTGCTGATGAAGTCCCATGGATCGAAGCCATGATTACGTGAACTGACGTAGACATTGTTCACATCCAGCAGTAATTCGCAGCCGCTCACATGGCTGAGCAAAGCAAGAAACTCCCACTCGGTGAATTCGTCAGAGGCGCCGCGCACGTAACTTGAGACGTTTTCCAGCACCAACGGGCGCTGCAGAATGTCCTGAACCTGCATCACCCGAGCAGCAATGTGGACCAGGCTTTCTTCGGTGTAAGGCAACGGCAGCAAATCGTGTAGCTGATGGGCATTGCCGCGGCTCCAGCACAGGTGATCAGAAATCCATGCCGGTCGGACGCGTTCGGCCAGTTGTTTGAGTTGTTTGAGGTAGTCAGGATCGAGGGCATGCGGCCCGCCGATGGACAACGATACGCCGTGCATCACCAACGGATAGCGTTCGGCGAAGGCATCGAGGTAATACAGAGCCTTGCCGCCCTGCACCATGAAGTTTTCCGAGACCACTTCGAACCAGTCGACATCCGGCGACTGCTCAAGGATCTGTTGATAATAAGCGCTGCGTAAACCCAGGCCATAACCCAGAAAAGGAAGAGAGGCGGACATGTGCGGACTCCTGATAAAAAGTGGCCGCAGTGGCGCAAACCACTGCGGCAACACTTGCCGGTCAGTTATTCGCCGACCTTGCCACCGGCTTTTTCGCACGCCGCCTGAGTCATTGCCTTGAAGCCTTGGCCTTTGCAGGCGCCCATGCCTTTACAGGCGTGGTCTTTGGTTTTGCAGTCGTTCTGGCCTTTGCAAGAGGTCACGCCGTAGCAGTGAACGTTGGCATCGGCGGCCATCGCGTTGGAGGCAACACCGGCAAACATTGTGGCGGCAGCCAAAGCGAGAGCGGCACCAGCAGCAGCGGTCTTGATGGTCATTTTTCTTATCCTCGGTAATCGTCAGGGGTGTCGGCTGGAAGGTTGTTCAGTCCCGACATAGCACTAGAGAGAGCGGCCCCGACGGCGTTACAGAGGATCGAAAAATAATTTCAAAGATCGTTCTTGAGCTTGAGCAACGGCTCCTGAAAGCGCAGCAAGCGCCCGGCATTCCCGAGGACCAGCAACGTGCTGAGGTTGTGCAGCAGCGCGGCGATCATCGCCCCGGCGGCACCCAGCCAACCGAAAGCGGCAAACACGACAATTGCCAGCGTCCAGCCCAGGCCGATGATCACATTGACCTGCAACGTCCTGCGGCACTGGCGGCTAAGCCGCACACATGTACCGAGACGGCGCAGGTCACTGCCGATCAACACGATGTCGGCTGAGGCCAGCGCGATGTCCGATCCGCCCGCGCCCATCGCTACACCGACCACGCCCGCCTTCAGTGCGAGGGAATCGTTGATACCGTCACCGACTACCATCGGCCGGAAACCATTGTTGATTTCCTTGAGTACGTGATTGAGTTTGTCCTCGGGCAGGGCTTGGGCTTGCACCTCATGCAAGCCGACCTCGCTGGCCAGCGATTGCGCCACGCTTTGGCGATCGCCGGTCAGCAGCAATTGCCGGCCAAGACCCAACTCGCGCAATTCGTCGAGGGCAAAACGCGCTTCCGGTTTAACCGTGTCGGCGAGCAACAACCAAGCGAGGAATGCACCGTTCAATGCCAACCCGGCAATCGGACCGTCGTGATCGGGAACCGTTGTCGTGGTGATGCCCAGTTGCGCGAACAACTCCGGTCGGCCCAACGCGGCTTCGCCTTGCGCGGTCATGGCCACCACGCCGAGGCCCTGACGTTCGTGGATATCACTGAGTGCCAAACATTCTTCCTGACTGACCAACCCTGCGAGCGCACGACTGACCGGATGACTGCTTGCCGCGCCAAGGCTGGCGGCAAGCGCGATGATCACGGACGAATCTGCACACGGATTATTGATCGACTGCAGGCGCAGGGTGCCGAAAGTCAGGGTGCCGGTCTTGTCGACCACCAGCGAAGTCAGGTCGGCCAGTTCTTCAAGGAACGCCGAACTGCGGATCAGTATGCCGTGACGTGCGGCCACCGCCACACCCGCAATCGCCGTGGCCGGAGCCGACAGCACCAACGCACACGGACAAGCGGCGACCAATACCGCAAGCATCGCTTGCGCATCGTGAGTGATAAACCAGGTCACTGCCGCCAGCAGCAAGACCAGCACCATATAGCTGCCAGCGTAACGTTCGAGCAACCGGGTGATTGGCGGTTTCGAGCGCTCGGCGTTCTGCATCAACGCAATGACCTTGCCCAGCGTCGACTCGCCACCGGTGCGCGTCACTTCAATACGCAACAGACCGTCGAGGTTGATCGCACCGCCGAACACCGACATGCCGACACCCGCCTCGACCGGCACCGATTCACCGGTAATCGATGCAGTGTCGAGACTGGCCTGACCGGATAACACTCGACCATCTGCGGGAATCCGATCACCGGCGCGCACTTCAACGGTGTCGCCGGCTTTCAACGTGCCGTTGTCCACTTCGATGATCGAGCCATCCACTTGCACCTTGCGCGCATGGCTGCGCGTCAGTTGGCCAAGGGCATGGATCGCCTCTTGCGAGCCGATGACGCTGCGCTCCTCCAGCACATGGCCGAAGATCATGATGATCGGCAGCAACGCCGCTGTCAGCAAGTCACCAGTCGCCCATGCACCGAGCATAGCCAGGGCAATCAGTTGATCGGTGATGCCGTGCAAGCTCGGATAGCGCAGGCTGTACCACGCCGAGCGCATTACCGGCACGCCAACCAATAAAGAAGCAAACCCAAGCAGCAACTGACTGACACCGGTTTGCTCGGGCATCTGCCAGCGCCAGATCAGACCCAGACCAAGCAGGCCCAGCGCAAGCATGGCCAAGGTCAGTTGCCGTGCAGCGCGGCGTTGTTCGGCCGAAGACAACAGGCTCGGTGCGGCGGTGGTCGCAGTCATTTACTGGCTCCCTGAATGATCAGACGGGAATCGTCTTTCGGGTCGACCGTGGTCACCGATCCGGCCTGGCCGAGTATTTTCGGCATTCGCTCGCGGTACAGGCGCAGGAGCATTTGCAGGTCGGTAGTGTTGGCCAGACTCAACACCGTGGCTGTGTCGGCTGAGGCTTTGGCCAAGCGCTCGCCAGCCTGCGCGTGAGCGACTTGTAGCGTGCGGTCGGCCTGTTCGTTGGCGGTCTGGGTGAGTTTCTCGGCGTCGGTGCGTGCATTGGCCACAGCTTTGTCGGCTTGCTGACTAGCGGTCAATACCGCGTTGAAAGCACTGACCGCCGGATCGGGCAGACTCGATTGCACATCCACCCGCGCCACTTCGATGCCGATGCCCTGCCCGCCTGCCTTCAACTCGGCCAAGCGTTTGTTGATGCCTTGCACCAGATCGCCACGCAGTTTTTCCCGACGTTCCGCGGCTTGATTATCAGCACCGATCAACTCCGGTCGGGCGACCAGAATGGTGTCCAGATCGCGTGCGGCCGTCAGCGCCACCGCGCTGCGCGTCACCAGACGATCCAGCGCCGGCAAGACATGCTCGCCCTGCAACACGAAGTCGTAAGGGTCAGTGACTTTGTAGAACACCCGCACATCCAGTTGCACCACGCCGGCATCACCGGTCAATAAGTAACCGGATCCGGCCAGCGCATCACTCAGGGGGGTGGCAAAGGAAGCGACCCGATCGGCCTTCAGCGCCTCATCACTGCGCAACAGATTCTCGACGCGACGCTCGATCACCCGATCGGCTGCCGGCAGCAAAATCACCTGTTCGAATGGCTGCGGCCAAGCCAATAGCAGACCGGCATTCTGGATGCGATCCAGCGCGCCGAAATGCAAAACCACTGCGCGATTTTGCGGATCGATTTGCCGCACATTGGAAAACACCCAAACTAATGCCGCCAGGATCGTCACCGCGTACAAGGCAAAAAACGCCAAGCGCCCCGCCTGAATCCATGGACTGTTCAGCGAAGATGTTCCACGTGGAACTTCATCATTCATGGCTGCGATCCGGATTTGCTGTCGAGTGTCGGCGGGCCGTCGACCAATACTCGAAATGGCGCGGCGTCGGTACGCAGAATCAGTTTGGTGTCCGGCGTAACGATGGTGCCGAGGGTGTCCAGCGAGCGCAGCAAATTGTAGAGCTGCGGTGAGCTGGCGTAAGCACGGCCATAAATCTGCGCCGCTTCGACACGAGACTGCGCTTCGATCTCTGCCGCTTTTACCGTCGCGTCAGCCTGCACAATTCGCGCATCGCGCTCAGCTGCGGAACGGATTTGCGCGGCCTCACGTTTGCCGATGGCCGTGCGTTCAGTGGCGATTGTTTCACGCTCGGCGCGCATGCGATCGACCGTGGCAGTGAGTGTCACCGACGGCAAGGTCAAACGCTCGATGCCGACTTGCACAACCCGCACGCCATACGTCGCGAGCAATTGCTGATCGATCTGCTGGCGCAACTGCGCTTCGAAATCGGCGATACGCACCTGACTGGCATCGGTGTTCACCAGATTCGCCAGATCAAAACTGCTCGCGGTGGTTTCCAGCGCCGAGCCGACAAAGGTCCGAATCTGCCGCGCCGCTTCGTCCGGCTGATTCTGCACCGCACGCATGAAACGCTGCACATTGTCCGCATCGCCCTGCACCTGCCACGCCACGTAGGCTTGCACAATGATGCGCAAGCCGTCACGGGTGCCGACATCCTGCAAGCCACTGGACGTCGTGCGCAAACGCAAGTCGACCGGAATCGCCGCCTCGAACGGCGCTGGCCAACGCCAGCTCAAACCCGGATCAAGCAACACCCGCGCAGGGTTACCAAAACGCGTGATGACCGTGGCCTCGCCCGAGCGCACTTGCACCAGGCTTGCCGCCGCGATGGCGAACGCCACCAGCAATAGGGCCCAACTCATGCGTCGCCACGGGAAAGGCCCTGCCTCTTCCGGCGCACCGTGGTGATGGTGATGATGCCCATGATGATGGTGGTGTCCGCCGTGGCCGTGATCGTGGCCGCTGTGATCATGCGGTTCTTGAGTATGCGACTGGCTCAATGGGCGACTCCTGGTTGAGCGGTGGTACGCGCGGGCGTCGGGTCAGCCGGCAGCGTGAAGGTCCGCAAGTCGATGGTCGGCGCATTGCTGCTGCCCCCGAGACGATGGTCGAGTACCAGCAACTTGGCCTTGCTCAGCCCTTGGCTGAGCTGACCGAGGTATTGCTCCAGCACAAAGGCCTGGCCGGCACTGGCGTGAGCTTTTTGCTCGGCGCTGAATTTCAGATCCGCCGCCTGCGCAGTAGCATTGATTTCCCGCGCATTGGCGCTGGCCTGATCGTGAGCCAGGCTGGCCTGCAATTGCGCCTGATTACTCGCCTCGGCCGCCGCGCCACGCTCGCGGGAGATCAATGCCTGCGCGCCGATCTGCGCGGCTTGCACGCTGTGATAGGCATTGGCAGCACCGGCCGGCGGGTGAATGGCTTCGACGACCGTGGCGAGAATCTCCACGCCACTGTTGAGTGTTTGCAGGTCACGCTGCACCGCGCGACCAATCTCATCGCCCAGCCCTACCCGGTCTTGACCAAGTAAGCCGTCCAGCGTGCGCGAGGCAAAGTCATGCACCAGAATCCGGCTGGCGGTGCTGCGAATCAGCGTTGGCACATCCGCGCTGTTATACGTCGCCGCCAGTGCGGCCTGATCGCTGAGGCCGATGCGATAGACGAAGCGCACGTCCATGTTGACGATCTGAAAGCTCTGCTGATCGCCACGGCTGCTGGCGATCACTTGCGATTTGTCGTTGACGTGGCTGGCGTCCCACAAACGGTTGGCGGTCATCGGTGCCGGACCCTCAGCAGGGTCGGCTTGCAGCGGGACCGGGTTGTCGCCGACGCTGGTGGCCAGTTCATGCACCACGCCGTTTTCGATGATCCGCACCCGCCCCAGCGGCCAGGGTAAGCCGCTGTGCAACCCCGGGCCGAATACCTGCACCGGTTTGCCGAAGCGCTCATAAATACCGCGTCCCTGTAGCGGAATTTCATGGATCCCGGTGAGCAACCAACCCACTGCGGCTACTAGCACCAGCACCGGTAGAAAAGCACGGCGCATGTAGCTGAACGCCCAGATCTGGCGCAGATCGATGCCAAAACGGTTGTGCAATTCATGCTGCAACGCGAGTAAAGGTTGTGGCGGCCAGCGCAACATATCGGCGACAAAACTGCGTGCCAGCAGGCGCGGCTCAAGCTGCTCGCGACGAGGGCTGAACACTGAAAGAACGGCGCGCAATAACAACTCGATCGCGACCAATCCCGGCAAGATACCGATCAGGACAGCGACGCGAACTGGCCACACTGCATTCTCGCCAGCGAACAACAAACACAGTGCGCCTAGCACCAGGCTAATGATCGCCACACGCGTCAGTTGCGCGAGTGAAACCGCTTCGGGCCATTGCGCCGGGTTTTCCTGGGCCAGTTGCCGCTCCAGCACCAGCAGACCGAACGCCAGCAACAATGCCAGCGCTGCGCCCACCGTTGCCGATAAACCCACCGCAGCGGCCGGCAACGTCAGGTTCCACACTTGCTCGATGCTCAGCACCGCCAGCAGCGCCCAGCCACCCAACCACAGCGTCGCCGCGCCGATCTGGCCGAGCAGGTGCAGGCTACGTTGGCTCAAACGGTCCAGCAGCCGCTCATACCACCCCAGCGACGGGAATTGTTCCTCCCCAGCAAGCGGCGCCAGCACCACAGGATTGATCACCCGCGCGCGCCACTGTGTCACCCACCATGCCGATTGCAGCCCGGCAACCAGCACCAGCAGCGCGGCGCTCTGATTGACCAGCAGCGGCAGCCACAATGATTGCGGGGCAAACAGCCCGACAAAGAACGCCAGCACCCACCCTGCCCCGGCCAATCCGCCGAAGCCGATCGCCCAGCGGCGCAGACGCCGGCTCTGCACGGCCGCCTGCTGAAAACGCGGCAGTGCGGTCACGTGCGTGCCATCCACCTCCAGATCGACTTGCATATCACCCCAATTCATTAGCCCACACTGCATATCGTTACGATATAACGAAAAGCGTGAAATATTCGTACACAATTACGCTTATTCAAAGATGCCCAACCTGTCGCTTGGCTGAAGCCTTGACCGAAATGTCCGAAAACGCACATATTACGCTCGTAATTTTTATCCGAAACTACTGTTAGCGATCTACATCCATCCATCAGGAGCAAGCACATGAGCAACTATGACGTAGTGATTCTGGGCGGCGGCCCTGGTGGTTATAACGCGGCGATCCGCGCCGGCCAGTTGGGCCTCAGGGCCGCTTGCGTCGAAGGCCGGGCAACCCTCGGCGGCACCTGCCTGAACGTTGGTTGCATGCCGTCCAAAGCCTTGCTGCATGCATCAGAGCTTTACGATGCGGCGATGGGTGCGGAATTCGCCAACCTCGGCATCGAGGTCAAACCGACGCTAAACCTTGTGCAAATGATGAAACAGAAAGACGAAAGCGTGGCAGGCCTGACCAAAGGCATCGAATTTCTGTTTCGCAAGAACAAGGTCGACTGGATCAAGGGCTGGGGCCACATCGACGGCCCCGGCAAGGTTACGGTGACCGACGATCAGGGCGGCAAAGTCGAACTGACCGCCAAGGACATCATCATCGCCACCGGTTCCGAGCCCACTCCCCTGCCCGGTGTCGAGATCGACAACAAACGTATCCTTGATTCGACCGGTGCGCTTTCCCTGAGTGAAGTGCCCAAACACCTGGTGGTGATCGGTGCCGGTGTGATCGGTCTGGAGTTGGGCTCGGTGTGGCGGCGGCTCGGCGCGCAGGTCACCGTGGTTGAATACCTCGACCGCATCTGCCCGGGCGTCGATGGTGAGGCCGGCAAAACCCTGCAACGCTCGCTGAGCAAACAGGGCATCGCGTTCAAGTTGAGTTCGAAAGTCACCAGCGCCACCGCTTCCGCCAACGGTGTGCAACTCAGCGTCGAGCCGGCCGCTGGCGGCACTGCCGAGTTGCTGGAAGCCGATTACGTGCTGGTGGCCATCGGTCGTCGCCCGTACACCCAGGGCCTCGGTCTAGAGAACGTCGGCCTGAGCACCGACAAGCGCGGCATGCTCGCCAACAAACAGCATCGCACCGAAGCGGCAGGGGTCTGGGTGATCGGCGATGTGACCTCCGGGCCGATGCTCGCGCACAAGGCTGAAGACGAAGCGATGGCCTGCGTCGAGCAGATCCATGGCAAGGCCGGCGAGGTCAATTACGACCTGATCCCCAACGTGATCTACACCAAACCGGAACTGGCCAGCGTCGGCAAGACCGAAGAACAGCTCAAGGCTGAAGGACGCGCCTACAAGGTCGGCAAATTCCCGTTCACCGCCAACAGCCGGGCGAAGATCAACCACGAGACCGAGGGGTTTGCCAAAGTCATCGCCGACGAGCGCACTGATGAAGTCCTCGGCGTACACCTGGTCGGTCCGAGCGTGAGTGAAATGATTGGCGAGTTTTGCGTGGCGATGGAGTTCAGTGCTTCGGCTGAGGACATTGCGTTGACGTGCCATCCGCATCCAACGCGGTCAGAGGCGTTGCGCCAGGCGGCGATGAATGTCGAGGGGATGGCGACGCAGATGTAAGCAAAAAAGTATCTGGTGACTGGGCGTCTGCTATCGCGAGCAGGCTCACTCCTACAGTTGATCGCGTTTGTTCAGAAGCACCGCGATCAACTGTAGGAGTAAGCCTGCTCGCGATTGGGGACAACTCGGTCTCAAGCCGGAAGATGCCCCAGCGGCAACGCCCCCGGCGTCTTCACCGTGTGAATCGCAAAGTTGCTGCGGATGTCACTCACCCCCGGCAGTTTCAACAGGCAGCCGCTGAGAAAACGGTCATACGCACGCAAATCCGGCACCACCACTTGCAGCAAAAAGTCCGATTCCCCAGACACCAGAAATGCTGAAATCACCTCCGGCAATGCCGTCACTGCGGTGTAAAACGCCTCAGCCTGTGCATCGTTGTGGCGCTCGACCTTGACCCCGACAAACACCGTCAGTCCCAGCCCGACTTCATCGCGATCGAGATTGGCCTGATAACCGCGAATCACCCCGGCCTCCTCGAGCATCCGCACCCGGCGCAGACACGGTGAGGCCGACAAGCCGATTTCGTCCGCCAGCTCGACATTGCTCAGGCGTCCGTTGCGTTGCAGCGCCGCGAGAATCTTGCGGTCGAAGGCGTCGAGTTTCATGGTTGGCAGATCCTGATAGTCGGGGCGGTGAAAACCAGCAGATTATGCCAAAGCAGCAGGCTTTTGAAGCGGACTACGCAAGCACCTGCCTCACCTTTCGGGCCTAGACTTGGCGCACCGAATCGACAACGAAAGGGCTGCAACATGGCGAGTCTCTGGCTGTTCTTCCTGGCATTGGCGGTGGTCTATCTGTTGCCCGGCCCGGACATGATCCTGCTGCTGCAAACCGGCGCTCGGCAGGGACGCGGCGCGGCGCTGGCCACCGCTGTCGGTCTGGGCATCGCCCGTGGTTGTCACGTGGCCCTGGCGGCGTTGGGGCTGGCGGCGCTGTTCAAAGCGGCGCCGTGGACATTCGAGGTGGTGCGATTGGCGGGGGCAGCGTATCTGCTGTGGATCGGCATTCAATGCCTGCGCAGCACCCTGCTGCCGAACCTGAATACCGGTGAAGCTGTCGACGCGCACGGGCAATGGCGCGAAGCCGTCCGACGCGGTTTGCTGACCAACCTGCTCAATCCCAAAGCGCTGCTGTTCTGCTCGGTGTTGCTGCCGCAGTTCATCGTCAATGACGGCGTGGCGGTGCTAAGCCAGTTCGCCGTGCTGGGCATGCTGCTGGTCGGTGTCGGCCTGCTGTTCGACAGCGCCTACGCCCTCACCGGCGCCGCGCTGGGTCGTTGGCTGCAACACAGTCCAACGGCCCAACGCGTACAACAATGGCTGTTCGGCAGCCTGCTGATCGGTTTCGCCGTGCGCCTGACGTTCGTCCAGCAGGCTTAGCCTTTGCGGGCCTTGCGCTGGCGACGACTGATCAACAGCAACGCAGCACCCGCGACCAGCACAACCGCGCCGATCTGCACCGGCCACTTGTACGGCCGCAGCGATGAACGCACGGCATCCGTGACCTGGGTGACGTAACGCTTGTCGGCGTTTTCGAAATCCGGGTACGGGCACTGATTGCCGAAATCCACCGCCCACGGGACAAATGGACCTTCCTTGATGTAACGCTGATACAGCGCGCTCTGATCTTCCAGGCTGCTGTTCCAGCCAGCGGCGTTGCACAGCACTGCGGCAAACGCCTGACTGGTGTGCGGCAGGTTGTCAGCGGCGCGCCCGGCCAGCGCGGTGGCGACGAAACGGTAGTGATAGCGCTGATCCGGTTTCGCTTCGCTGGCGACCTGACGTTGCACTTCGGCTTCGCTCACCAGCGGACCGACTTTCAGCTCGGTACTTTCCAGACTGTAGTTGCCACCGAACGTGGCGTAATCCGGCGCCATCTCGTAACCGAGAATATCCATGCCCCACTCGCGGGCTGTCCACGCCGCGTTGTACAAGGCGCTGGCGCGTTTGGTCGGCCACCACGCGGCATCGGCCTTCAGCCGTTGTTCGCCGTAGAGTCGGGCCTTGTTTTGCAGGTCGGGATTGTCGAAATAAGCCACCGCGTCGGCGTAATGCCCTTCGCGCAACAAGCGTCGACCAAGCAGATTGCGCAGGCTGGCGGCGACCGGCAGCGGCACGTAGTTGTCACGCTCCTGCTGGGTCAACGCCGGCGGCGCCGGGACGTTGTCGTCGACGTATTTTTTCAATTCCTCGACCGTCAGCACGCGTTCGGCCACGGTCGCAGCGTCGAACCAATAGGTGCTGTTGCTGCGATACAACTGCACGAAGGCTTGCAGGTATTCGCCGCGCTGCAAGGCGAGAATCGCGCTTTCGCCCTCGACCCGGCACTTCGGCTGAACGGCTTCATACGCCCAGTCCGGGGTGCGCCGGTAACCCCAGTCTTCGCTCTGCGGGAAGGCCTGCGCGGCTTTGGAATAGGCGGCGGCTGCGGCATTTTTATCGCCGTCACGCACCGCCAGTTTCGCCCGTAGCCACCACGCCAATCCGCCGTCGCCGGCGTTCTCGAGAAAAGCCTTGGCCCCAGCGTAATCACCCTGTTGATAACTCATTGCCGCCAGACGATCAGCGTTGTCGAGGCTGCCACGGGTGCTGTTTTGCAGCAGCTTGACCAGTTTCTTCTCGTTCGGCGGCTCATCGCCAAACGACCAGCCTTGGCGGCTGACCAGCGATGCCGTGACCAGTAGCTGCACGGCTTTGTGTTGCAGCAGCTCGGCCAGTTCGGTCTCGGGCAACTCCGCCAGTTCATTCATCAATTGCTTGAGCGAGGTGTAACCCACGGCCGAACCGTGCAGATTCTGTGCTTCATACAATTCGATGGCGCCGCTCCAGTCGCCTGCCGAGCGCAACACCCGCGCCTCTTCACCGAGGCTGGCAACACCCAACTCCAGCGGATCGCTGAAACCGTCGATGCTCAGTTGCCGGGCCTGGCGGAACGCATCACGCGATTGTTCCAGCGCCTCGACCGCATCCCCGCCTTCGCTGCTCATCGCAAACCAGGTACGGCCCAGCGAATACGCCGCCCACGTGCTGCGCAACGGACGCTGATCTGCCGGCAGCGCCAGCAGCTTGTTGAAATACTCGACGGCGAGTTGATGATCGCCTGTGGCAAACGCCACCGCACCGGCCACGTACAAACGGATTTCCGCCGGCAGACTGGCGCCCTGCGCCTCGACCTGATGGGCATCGGTCAGGCCACGCAGTTGTTTGACCAACGCTTGCTGCTCGGCGCTCAGTCCGGCCTGTTCGGCCTTCTCCCGTGCCTCGGCGGCCGCGTTTTCCTCGCCGTACATATCGTTCGGATTGTGCGTTGCCGCGGTGACATTCTTCAGCCCGGCGATGGCTTTACCGAGGCGACTGAGTTCGAAGTTGAAGTTGCCCTCAGGCAGATCCGCCAGGGTTTGCCCGCGATTGTCGAGCAGGCGCATGGGGAAATCCGGTCCGCAGGCCAGCGCCGAACCCAGCGGCAGGCAGAGGCTCAGGCAGAGCAGATGGCGGGGCCAGTTACGGGTCAACATGCGAACCTCCTTGATCAATATTGGCGCAACGCGCCCAACCGATGGCGCGCTGCCCGCCCGCCGGCAAACGGCCGTCGCGCAGGCGGGTGAAGGTAAGCAGATCCGGGGCTTGTTGCAACGAGTAACCGGCGAGCGCATCGGCGCCTTCACAGCTTTGCGCCTTCAAGGTGATTTGCGCAGGCCAGGCACTGTCGAGGTTACCGGGGTTTTCGAGTCTGATGTCGTAGAGACCGTCGTGTTCGCTCAACGTCACGCCGAGCCGACTGCTGAGTTGATCCCCCCGGGCCACCGCACGCAGGGTGGTTAGACTCCAGGCGCGGCGGTCATTGGCCAGCGGCAAGCGAAACCAGATCAGCCCGGTCAGATGCGCGGGCGGGTCTGCGCGCAATGCCTGACCGAGCTGGCTCAGCTGCAGCGGATCAGCCAGCAGTTCCCGGCGTTGCCCGGCTCGCTCAAGTTGCACTTCGCTTTCCACCACCGGCGCCCCGCCGTCATCCGGCAACAGCGCGACACCGTAAGCCGGCAGCGCGAGATAAAAAGGTTTGTCGGTAATCCGTGCCCAGGCCTTGGCCCACTTCAACGCCTGATCAGGATCGAACAAACCCCGGCGTGGATCGCTGACGGCATGCACTTGCAGCACGCTGCTGTCGACGGTTTGCAGAAGTTCGGGCAATTGCACACTGCCGAGCCAGGCCGGTAGTGCCGTGATGCTCAGCGCTAGTGAACTCGGCAATGCCGCACGCAGATGCTGGAGGAATTGCGCGTACGCCGGCAACCGCGCATTACCCGCGTCGTGATCGATCTCGACACCGCTCGGCGTCAGACCTTGCGCCTGCCAATCGGCAAGCACCTGCAGAATCTGCGCGGTGACCTGATCCTGATCCAGCGACTTGAGCTGGCCGTCGAGACGAATCACGGCTATCAATGGACGGCCATCGGCTTTCAATAATTGCGCATCGATCCGCGCGCGGCTCCATCCGGCATTGGGAAAGGCTTGCAGTGCGAGGACGCGTAACGTCGAGAAATCCTGGCGACTGTCACGCAGCGCCGCCTCGTGGGCCGGCGTCCATTGGCGTTGCCAGATGTAGAGTTGTTGGTCGAGAGGGCGCACGTCGTGTTGCTCGCAACCCGCGATAACGATGCCCAAAAACAGACCCACAATAAACCGCATACCTTCCAGCCCCCTGACACCACAAGGCTGCAAGGTTACACAAAACCCCTGTAGGAGCTGTCGAGTAAAACGAGGCTGCGATCTTTTGATCTTGTTTTTCAGGATCAAAATCAAAAGATCGCAGCGTGCCGCAGCTCCTACACGGGTGCGGCGGGTTTGCGGGCAATGATGACTTGGCTCTTCGCAACCACCGCGTCCAGCGCCTGTTTGATCTGCGCACCACGCGGCGAGTCCAGCACGGCTTGCCAGGTGTCGGCCCAGTGATTGAGCAGCGGATGATCCGGGTTGCTGAAATCGACCTTGGCTTCCCAGAACAGCAGCATCCACATCGACCAGTAAAAACCGTACTGGCTGTGGCTGACGATCTCCAGCCCGGCCTCGCTGACCAGCGCCTTGAACTGCTCTTCGCTGATGATGCGAATGTGATTGGGCTTCTGGAAATACTCGGCCGCAGCGATATCTTTCTGCAGGTCTTCGGAGCTGGGGTGCGGCACGCTCAGCAAGTACAAGGCACCCGGTTTGCCGACACGCACCAGTTCGGCGAGGAACTGCGCCGGATCATCGACGTGCTCGATGACTTCGGTGGAGACCACGCGCGTTGCCGTGCCGTCGGCAATCGGCAGCGGATTGCAGTCGGTGACGTGGCATTCGATGCCCCGCGCCGGGGTATCGCTGAGACGCTGACGGGTCGCTTCGACCTTCGCTCCGTCAATGTCGGCAATGATGATCTTCGCCCCACGCATGCCGCAGAAATGCACGTTGCCGCCATCACCGCAGCCGACGTCGAGCAGGGTGTCATCGGCGGTCACCGGAAAGTCTTTGAACAGCTCGCCGGTTTCCTGGTTGAACCAGCCACTGAGCATCGCATCGTGCAGACCGAGCATGTACGGATCGGTCTTCTCGGCGACCGCCGCGACAGGCTGCGCGGCGGCCGGAGCAGGCGTGCCCGCCGTGAGTTTCTTCAAAAGGCTCAGCATGAGGTGGCTCCAGAGGATGGGATGGCGGTTCGGGACGTGCCGAGGCGTTTGACCAGCGCAGCGCCACGGTTGCGCATCGGCATTTCGACAAGGCGATAATTCAGTTCACTGAGCAGCACGATCAGGCCGAACGCTAGCAACAGGGTGACGATCGGATGCCCGGCAGGGCTGGGCAAACCGGCGTTCTGCAAACGGAAGATCAGTTCACGCACCAGTTGATAGGCCGGAATGTGGATCAGGTACATACCGTAGGAGCGACTGCCGACCCACGCCAGCACACGCTGCACAGCACCGACAGGCATCAGGTAGTCGCGGTTGTACGAAGCGATCCACACCAGCAAGGCGCCGAGTACGGCAATCGATCCGATGCGGTAAGGGGCAAAGGTGAAACGGTCGGTGGCCATGAAGCTCAACAGTGATCCGATGGCGATCAACGCCGAAATTCCGGCCCACGGTCGACGCAGGAAGGTCGGCTGCCAGCGTTGATAACTCGGCTGCGCGCTCCACATCGCCAACAGCACGCCGAGGGCCAGCGCGTCGGTACGCACGACCATCAGCAACGGCGTGCGCACGCTCAGAATCTGCACCGCCACCAGCGCCAGCAATGCCCAGACCAGACGCTGGCGAAACAGCACAATCAACAGCGGGAACAGCAGATAGAACTGTTCCTCCAGCGCCAGGCTCCAGTAGACAAAACTGCTGCCGTACTCATAGTGAAAGAAACTGTCGGCAAAACGAAAGTTCGCGTACTGCAGCACCCCGGCCAGCGTCGCTTGCAGGTTCGCGGACAACGTCCCGAACGCGCCGGAACGATTGAGAAACACGCAGGCCAGCAACATCAGCGCCAGCCACAACCAGGCCGACGGCAACAGGCGAAACGCCCGGCGCAGCCAGAAATTGCGCGTTTGCTGCCAATATTCCCGGCGAGTCGTACAGCCTTGCAGCGTCGGAATCAGGCTACGGGCGATGACAAAACCGGAAATCGCGAAGAACAGATCGACGCCCCACCATGGCTGCGCCCAGCCATGAATCTTCTCCAGCAACGGCACCGGGTCGGTGAACAGGCTGCCCTGCAGGTGGTGGAACAGCACGCCCAGCACGGCAATGGCGCGCAGGACTTCAATGTCCATGATCCGTTTGCTGCTCATGCTTGGGGAGTTTCCATGGCCATGCAGCGCTGTTCGAACAACTGTGCGAGGAATACCTGCAGACGCTGTTCAGCCACGGCCTGACTGCAGAAACCTTGCAGGCTGCTGACGGCGTGTGCCGACATCTGTGCGTAACGCGCCGGATGGTTTTTCGCCACGTCGTAACTGGCTTTGTAGGCTGCACACAACGACGCCCAGTTGGTCACATAACGCAAGGTGCGAAAGGCCCGACGCGGGTCGTGCGGCCAGGCGGTCAGTTCGTCGGTGGACTCGATCAGAAAGGCATTGTCGGCGCTCAGGTAATCGATCATGGCCGTGGTGCGCGGCGCCACCGCCGGTTTGCCGCAGGACATGAACTCCATCAGCGGCAAGCACTGACCTTCGCCATACGAAGTGTTAACCACGTAACGGGTGGCCTGCACCAACCGCTCATAATCCGGATCGGCAAGGTAGCCATAGATCAACACGATGCGGCAGCGGTAGGACTGGTTTTTGTACAGGTGATGGAGGATGTCGCTGAGGGCTTCTTCGGCATCGTGGTGGGTCAGTTTCAGCACCAGCGTGGCATCTTCGACGTCGCGAAAACTCACACAGAAAGCGCTGAGCATGTCTTCCCAGTTCTTGCGCCCGTCGCCGGGGTTGAACACCGAGGTGTACACAACGCCGTCGAGCAATAGCTCCTGCTCGGCGACCGGCGCGGTGAAATCGATGCCGGGGCCACTGCGCAAATGGGCCGGGCCGAACGCATTCAGATCGAGCGTGCGACTGTCTGCTACCACGCCTTTGATTGTCAGGCGCAACGGCTCTTCCCGCGGTGCCCCATGCAACTGCGCGCCACGCGCTGCAAAGCGATCCCACACCGGCGCCGGCACCGCAACGATCGGGTAGTCATCCGTCATCGCTTCGCGCACGGCGTTCACCGTGTAACTCGAATGAGTGATCGCCGCGCCACAGGCAGCCAACACCGTGCGCCAATCGTTGCGCGACTCAGCGGCAAACGGCTCGTTGGGGATGGTGCTGAATTCCCACGCAAACACCGGCAATGTCGGACACGCCAGGTGTACCGGGGTGCGATGTGGCGGCGAGAACGACAGAAACACACACGGCTCGCCCCGGCTCAGGCACTCCAGGTACAGCGCATCGACCTCAACCTGCGGATCGAGCACTTCCACCACCCGCCCGAGTCGTTCGAGTACCGGACGGTATTCCTTGAGCACAAAGTAATAGCTGTACTCCGAACGCCCGAGGTTCTGCGCGATGGTGTGCTGGTTGGTTTCCGAGTGAATGATGATCAGCATGAGGCGCTATCCGTCACGGGCGCGGCATCGGCAGTCCTGGGTGCCAGCGCGAAAAAGTCCGCCATGCGTTTTTGCACCGGGGCGAACGCGCAGTAATCGTGCATGCGTTCGATGGCGGCCATGGACATCCGCTGATAGTCCTGAGGCTGGGTCCTGGCCATCCGATAGCTGTGTTCGTAGGCGTTTTTCAGCGAGCCCCAGTCCGGGCGATAACGCAATGTGCGGTAGATGATGCGGGTGTCCTGCGGCCAGATCGTCAGCTCTTCGCTGGACTTGATCACGAATGCCACCGCGTCATCGATGTAGTCTTCCATCGCCGTGTGATCGGGGGCGATCACCGGTGTGCCGCTGGACATGAACTCCATGAGCGGCAGGCACAGGCCTTCACAGCGCGACGCGTTCACGTAGAAACTCGCGGCCTGATACAGCCTGGCGTACTGCGCGTCGTCGAGGTAACCGTGCATCACCACCACCCGGCAGGCGAACGGCGTGAGTTGCGCAAGCAATGTCATCAACTCGCTGTAGTAGGACGCCAGATCGTTCTGGGTAATCTTCAACACAAGCGTCGCGTCGGACGTTTCGCGAAACGCCCAACAGAACGCGGTGATCAGTTGGTGCCAGTTCTTGCGGCCATCCTTGGGATTGAACACGGTGACATAAACCACGCCGTCGACTGTGGTTTCGGCCACCGATGTGGTGTCCGGCAAGTCCAGCGTCACTGGTTCGACTACGGGCACCGGCAGCGGCCCACACACAGCCGGCAGGCGCTGTTCGAGCCAGCCGTGCATCGTGTCAGGCACCAGATCGCGAATACCTTCCCAATACCAGTGATAGAGAAACTTCACCCGTGGCACCGGCTTTGCCTGCGCGTGTCCCAGATCCAGCGCCCATAGACGCAGGTAATGCCGGGCAATGACGAAGCGGCGTTTGAGGGTCAGCGGTGGCGGACGCGCGGCTTCGATTTCGGCCGCCAGCGCGGCTTCCTCTTCAGGCGTGATCGGCCTCGGGATCAGTGCGTCGGCGCAGAGGCCGAGGGTGCGAGTATCGAAAATACAGCCCTTGATCGTCAGCGTGGTGCCTGGATTGACTGGCGCACCCAGTGCCTGCTGACGGATCGCCGCGAAGTTTTCCCACAGCGGCGTGGGCAATACCAACACTGGGAAGTCTTCGCCCATGGCACGACGAATGGCCCGGGCGGTGTGGCTCGACAGGGTGATAACCCGCCCATGGCGAGCGAGCATCTGCGTCCAGTCCTGACGCGGGTCGTTGTCCCATTGTTCGTCAGGAATCGAGTCGAACTCCCAGGCCACCACACACACCGTCGGGCATTCGAGTTCGACCGGGGTTTTCTGCGGTGGAGTGAACGACAGGAACAAGCTGTCTTCGCCAGCGGCGAGCAGTTGTCGGTACAGCGGATCGACGTCGGCGGTGGACGCAACCACGTGCACGCGTCCAAGGCTTTCCAGCACCGGGCGATAGGCCTTGAGCACGAAGTAATAACTGTATTCGGGACGCCCGAGACTCTGGCTGATGGAGCGGTCGTTGACGTCCGAGTAAAGAATGAAATTCATGGCATCCCACGATGAAGCTGCCGTCCTGGCAACCTCATGCTATGACGACCGGGCGCTGGTTCAAGTCGGCATCGCTGCTGCTTGTCCATCATCCTCGGGAACGTCTTCGTTTTTGTTTTAGTGGTCAGTTTCACCCCGTTGCGCTACGCCCACGGCGAACCTTGGGAATAGCGACGAGGGCCATTCTAAACACATCCATCAACGATCCGGGAACCGCCGGACGGGAATAAATCGGACTACGCTAACGAGAACTGACCGGTCACGGTTTGGCCTGTTGAAATTGCCGAGTAATTGGCACAGATTGGTAACAAACAACTACAACAACTGACTTCGCCTGTCTTTCACCCGGTTTTTCCTACGGTCTGACAGACCTCTCCTTAAAGCCTGTGAGAAAGTGGCGCAAGTTCAAGACCAAGGGGTCGCTGTTTGAAAAAGCGTCTGTTCGTCACGGGTCTCAGTGGATTCGTTGGACAACATATTCAGTCATGTTTGGCCTCGCCTGACTCAGCGTGGGAACTGCTGCCTGCAGCTTCACGTTACGACCTGACGGATCCGGACAGCCTTGTCGACCAGTGGCCGCAAATGCCTGACGCGGTCATTCATCTGGCCGGCCAGACTTTCGTCCCCGAAGCCTTCCGCGACCCGGCACGTACCTTCGACATCAATCTGCTCGGCACCCTCAATCTGTTGCAGGCTCTTAAGGCCCGTGGTTTTCAGGGCACCTTCCTGTACGTCAGCTCCGGCGACGTTTACGGCCAGGTCAGCGAAAGCGATCTGCCGATCACCGAACGACAAGCGCCCTGCCCGCGCAATCCGTATGCGGTGAGCAAACTCTCGGCCGAGTTTCTCAGCCTGCAATGGGGTTTGAGTGAGGGCTGGCCGGTACTCGTCGCACGGCCGTTCAACCACATTGGCACAGGGCAAAAAGAAAGTTTCGTCATCGCCAGTGCCGCCCGCCAGATCAATCGCATCAAACAGGGCCTGCAAGCCCCGCAGCTGGAAGTCGGCGATATCGACGTGACGCGGGATTTTCTCGATGTCGGCGATGTGATCTCGGCCTATCTCGCGCTGCTGGAAAAAGGCGCACCCGGCCAGGTCTACAACATCTGCTCGGGTCGTGAGCAAAGCATCCGCAGCCTGATCGAGCAACTCGGCGACCTGGCCGAAGTGGAGATGCAACTGGTGCAAGACCCCGCGCGCATGCGCCGCGCCGATCAGCGTCGCGTTTGCGGCAGCCACGCAAAACTGGCCAAAGCCACCGGATGGTCGCCAGCCATCACCACACAACAATCCCTGCGGACGATCCTGTCCGACTGGGAGACGCGAGTACGACAAGAATGACAAAAAGTGCACTCATCACAGGGATCACCGGCCAGGACGGCGCGTATCTGGCCAAGTTGCTGCTCGACAAGGGCTACAAGGTTCACGGCCTCGTCGCACGACGCAGCAGCGACTCGCGCTGGCGTCTGCGCGAAATGGGCGTCGAAGCCGACATCGTCTATCTGGACGGTGACATGGCCGATGCCTGTTCGGTACAGCGAGCAGTCATTCAATCAGCGCCGGACGAGGTCTATAACCTCGCCGCGCAGAGCTTTGTCGCCGCGTCGTGGAGTCAACCGGTGACCACCGGCATCGTCGATGGCCTGGGCGTTACCCACCTGCTCGAAGCGATCCGTCAATTCAGCCCGCACACCCGCTTCTATCAGGCCTCGACCAGTGAAATGTTCGGCCTGATCCAGGCTGAGCAGCAGGACGAAAACACACCGTTCTACCCGCGCAGCCCTTACGGGGTGGCCAAACTCTACGGTCACTGGATTACCGTCAACTACCGCGAAAGTTTCAACCTGCACGCCAACAGCGGCATCCTCTTCAACCACGAATCGCCGCTGCGCGGCATCGAGTTCGTGACCCGCAAGGTCACCGATGCCGCCGCACGCATCAAGCAAGGCAAACAGCAGGAGCTGGCCCTGGGCAACATCGATGCGAAACGCGATTGGGGGTTTGCCGGCGACTACGTCGAAGCCATGTGGCTGATGCTGCAACAGGACAAACCTGACGACTTCGTGGTGGCCACTGGTGTCACCACCACCGTGCGGGAAATGTGCCGCATCGCCTTCGATCACGTCGGCCTCAACTACCGCGATTACGTGAAGATCGACCCGGCGTTCTTCCGCCCCGCCGAAGTCGAAGTGCTGCTCGGCAATCCGGCCAAGGCTCAGCGCGTGCTGGGCTGGAAGCCGAAAACCGACCTGGATACCTTGATCCGCATGATGATGGATGCGGACATGAAACGCGTCGCCAAGGAGTAGGCCATGCTGATCCCCGTGATTCTGTCCGGCGGTGCCGGCACCCGTTTGTGGCCGGTGTCCCGCGAGGGCCATCCCAAGCCGTTCATGACCCTGCCCGACGGCCAGTCGTTGCTGGGCAAGACCTACCGGCGTGCGGCAGCGTTGCTCGACGGCTGGGGTGATATCGTCACGGTGACCAACCGCGAGTACTACTTCCAGAGCAAGGATCATTATTGCGCCGCACATGTCTCGCGTCATCGCGGGCATTTCCTGCTGGAGCCGAGCGGGCGCAACACGGCGCCGGCCATTGCTGCTGCCGCGTTGTCGCTGCAAGCACTGCACGGTGACGACGCGATCATGGTGGTGATGCCCGCCGATCATTTGATCGTCAATCAGGACGCGCTGAAAACGGCCGTCGAGCACGCGGTCAATCTGGCCAAAGACGGTTATCTGGTGACCTTCGGCGTAATCCCGACGGCGCCGGAAACCGGCTTCGGCTACATCGAAACCGGTGCCCCGCTGGACGCCAGAGGCGCGGCGAAAGTGCAGCGCTTCGTCGAGAAACCCGACCTGCAAACTGCCACGCATTATCTGGAGAGCGGCAACTTCCTGTGGAATTCGGGGATGTTCTGCTTCACCACCGCGACCTTGATTGCTGAACTGCAATTGCACGCGCCCGAGTTGCTGGAGCAGACCCGCGCCTGCATAGATGTCAGCGCGCCGATTGAAACCGTCGGCTGCCTGCAACAGGAACTGTCGCCGGCACTGTTCGCGGAAATCACTGACATCTCGATCGACTACGCGCTGATGGAGCGCTCGGAAAAAGTCGTCGTTGTTCCCGCCGGATTCGACTGGAGCGACATTGGTTCGTGGGGGGCCGTCGCGGCACTGATCCCGGCCGATGCCGACAACAACCGCGCCAGCGGCGAAGCCATCTTCATCGACAGCCACAACAACTTCGTGCAGAGCGAAGGCCGACTGATAGCAACGGTGGGTGTGGATAACCTGATCGTGGTCGACACCGCCGACGCGGTGCTGGTGGCCCACGCCGACCGTGCGCAAGACGTACGCCGCGTGGCCAAGCAACTCAAGGACAAATCCCACGAAGCCTATCGGTTGCATCGTACCGTCAGCCGCCCGTGGGGTACTTACACGGTTCTCGAAGAAGGTCCGCGCTTCAAGATCAAGCGCATCGTGGTCAAGCCTGGCGGCAAGTTGTCGCTGCAAATGCACCATCACCGCAACGAACACTGGGTGGTGGTCGAAGGCATGGCCAAGGTCACCAACAACGGCTCCGGCACGACGCTGGTGGCCAAGAACGAATCGACCTTCATCGCCGCCGGCCACAAGCATCGTCTGGAAAACCCTGGGGTGATCGATCTGGTGATCATCGAAGTGCAAAGCGGCGAATACCTGGGAGAGGACGACATCGTCCGCTTCGAAGACCAGTACGGCAGGACGGTTTAAATGCTGCTTTCCCTGTATCGCTCGTTGCATGGCTACCGGGGTTTCATCCTCGGCAGCGTGCAGCGAGAGTTTCAAGCGCGATACCGCAATTCGCTGTTCGGCGCCTTGTGGCCGATTTTCAATCCGCTGTCGATGATCATTGTTTACACCGTGATCTTTTCCCACATCATGCGCGCCCGCTTGCCGGGTGTGGATGACAGCATGGCCTACAGTGTTTACCTCTGCGCCGGGTTGCTGGCGTGGGGACTGTTTTCCGAAATCACCCTGCGCAGCCAGAACATGTTTCTGGAAAACGCCAACCTGCTGAAGAAAATCAGTTTCCCGCGTATCTGTCTGCCAGTGATTGTGCTGTGCAATGCCGGGATCAATTTCGCGATCATCATCAGTCTGTTTCTCGGCTTTCTGCTGATCACCGGGCGCTGGCCGGGCATGGCGCTGCTGGCGCTGATTCCATTGATCGCCCTGCAAATGATGTTCTGCGCCGGGTTAGGCATGGTGCTCGGCGTATTGAACGTGTTCTTCCGCGATGTCGGCCAGCTCTTCGGCATCTGCCTGCAATTCTGGTTCTGGCTGACGCCGATCGTTTACCCGATCACGATCCTGCCGGAATGGGTGCAGCGCCTGCTGCAACTCAATCCGCTGACCAACCTGTTCAGCAGTTATCAGAACCTGTTTCTCTACGGACAGTGGCCGGTCTGGAACTCGCTGCTGCCGATCTTCGTTACGGGCGTGCTGTTTTGTCTGATCGGTCTGCGGCTGTTTCGCCAACGCGTTGGCGAAATGGTGGATGAACTCTGATGGGGCATATTCGCGTCACCGGCCTGAGCAAGGCCTACAAACAATATCCCAACCGCTGGAGCCGACTGGCTGAGTGGCTGATTCCGTTTTCGCCAATCCGCCACCACCAGCACTGGGTGCTGCAGGACGTCGAATTCGAAATCGCCCCCGGTGAAGCGGTGGGCATCGTCGGCGCCAACGGCGCGGGCAAAAGCACCCTGCTGAAGATGATCACCGGCACCACCCAACCCACCACCGGCAAGATCGAACTGCAAGGCCGCGTGGCCGCGCTGCTGGAACTGGGCATGGGGTTCCACCCGGATTTCACCGGTCGCCAGAACGCAATCATGGCCGGTCAGTTGCTGGGCATGCAGCTCGAAGAAATCGAAGCACTGATGCCCGACATCGAGCATTTCGCCGAGATCGGCGACGCCATCGACCATCCGGTACGCACTTACTCCAGCGGCATGCAGATGCGCCTGGCGTTCAGCGTTGCCACAGCCCGGCGCCCGGACATTCTTATCGTCGACGAGGCACTGTCGGTGGGCGACGCCTACTTCCAGCACAAAAGCTTCGAACGCATCCGCAGTTTCCGCAAATCCGGCACCACGCTGCTGATCGTGTCCCACGACCGCTCGGCGATTCAGTCGATCTGCGACTCGGCCATCCTGCTCAAGGACGGCCGCATGGCCATGTACGGCAAACCGGAACCGGTGCTCGACTACTACAACGCGCTGATGGCCGAACGCGAAGGCCAGATCGTCCGTCAGGAAATGCTCGCCGGCGGCGAAGTGCAAACGATATCAGGCACCGGCGAAGCGGCGATTCTCGGCGTGCGCCTGCTCGATGAAAACGATCGCAGCATCGACGCCGCCGAAGTCGGCCAACCGGTGGTGCTCGAAGTTCAGGTCGAAGTACGCAAGGACATCGAACGACTGGTGCTGGGCTTTATCCTCAAGGATCGCCTGGGCCAGATGATGTACGGCATCAACACCCATCGCCTCGACAAGGCATTGACCGACCTGCACGCCGGCGAGCGCTTTACCTACCGCTTCTCGTTCATCATGGGTTTGGGCAAAGGCAATTATTCCGTGTCGCTGAGCCTGTCGCGTCTGGACTCGCACCTCGATCGCAATTTCGAATGGCGCGACTACGGGTTGGTGTTCCACGTGATCAACAACCGTCAGGAAGATTTCGTTGGCTGCTCATGGCTCGGCGCCAAGACCACTATCATGCGCGACACCGAAGCCCGGCCTGCCGAGCGCTTGCCATGACCCGCTTGCTCGTCGAATGCACCCATGTGTTCAAACACCCGGCCATCAATTCGGGTATTCAGCGGGTGGTGCGCAACGTCATCAAGCAACTGCCCGCCAGCGCCGCAGGTGTGGAGTGCATGCCGGTGGTGGTGCTCAATGGCGAACTCTATCGCGTATTGCAACTGGCATCGCTCGATACGCCTTTTTTCAACGCGCTGGAAACCTTCGGTGGACGCCTGGAGCGCCTCGCCCATCGCTTCTGGCAATGGCACCAGCGGCGTGACGCCCAATGCACCTCGAAGCTGGCGCGACGAATTTTGTATGTCGGATACCGGCTCACAATCTTCGGCGCATTCGGCCTGCCGATCCGCCTGATCCGAAGAATCAACCGCAGGCAATTGCTCAAGCGTTGTTCACCACTGCAACATCAGCCGGGCGATCAATTGGTGCTGCTGGATTCATCCTGGCACTCGGATTTTTTTGCCCACGTCGAGCGACTGAAACGCGACGGCGTCGGCATGATTGCGGTGATCTACGACCTGATCCCGCTGACTCACCCACAGTTTTACGATACGCGTCTGGTCGAGGTCTTCAGCGAATGGTTCGACTGGATCACCCGCACAGCGGATGGCTACATGGCGATTTCCGCCACGGTGCGCGATCAAGTGCATGAAGAGATGCAGCGCAGAATCGGTGCCGAGCAGACCAATAAACGCTGGTTCGATTTCTTTTACTTGGGTTCCGAACTGGATCTGCACAACGACCAGGCCACGGTTGATCCACGCCTGAGACAATTGTTCGCCACAACAGACCCGGTTTACCTGATGGTCAGTACCATCGAGCCACGCAAGAATCATGCGTATCTGCTCGATGCCTTCGAGCGTGCCTGGGCCACAGGCTCGACGGCCCGGCTGTGCATCGCCGGGCGGGTCGGCTGGAAATGCGACACCCTCCTCGCCCGGGTGCGCAATCATCCCGAGCTGAACCAGCGTCTGTTCATGTTCAACGACCTCAGTGACACCAGCCTTGAACACGCCTACGCCCACGCCAGTGCGCTGGTGTTCCCCTCGTTCGTCGAAGGCTTTGGTCTGCCCCTGGTGGAAGCCATGCAGCGCGGCTTGCCCGCGATGGGCAGCGATATCGCGGTGTTCCGCGAAATCGGCGGCGAGTTCATGGCGTACTTTGATCTGCAGGATCCGCAAAGTCTTGCCGACCTGATCAATCAATTCCAGCGCAGCGGCCAGTTCCCCGCTGCACGCGATGTCGCGGACTGGCAGTGGATCGGCTGGCGCGAAGCCAGTCTGCAACTGGCCGAACGCAGCGTGCGTAACGTTCTGCAAGCGCCGGCGGCGCCAGCGAGGCTGCATGCGCATTGCCCTTAACGCACGAATTCTCCAGGCGCCACGTACCGGCATCGGCCACTACGTCGCCGAACTGGTCAACGCCTTGCGCAGCGAGACTGATATGGATGTGACGTTATTCCATGGCTGGGGCTGGAGTTCGGCGCTGCCAGAAGCGGCCATGCCCGGTTACTCGCGTCTGACGCCACTGCTGCGGCAAATCCCCGGTGCCTATCAGGCGCGCCGCTGGTTGGAGCAGAAACGCTTCGATCAGGGGCGCGCGCAAGGTATCGACCTCTATCACGAGCCGAGTCTGTGGCCGCTGGCCTTCGACGGCCCGACCGTAATCACCCTCCACGACCTGACACACCTGCATTTCCCCGAGACCCAGCCCCCGGCGCGGCTCAAGGAAATCGAGCGTCGATTGGCTCAGGGTGTGCAACAGGCGCAGGTGATTCTCGCCGACTCGCAAGCCATTGCTGAGGAAGCTCAAGCTTATTTCGGCCTGCCTGCCGAGCGTTTTGTGGTGGCGCCACTGGGCGTCGCCGAGCGCTTTCATCCGCGCGAGGCGAGCACCATTGACGCGGTGCTCAAGGCGCACGCGGTCGAGGCGCGGGAGTATTTCCTGAGTGTGGGCACGCTGGAGCCGCGCAAAAATCTTGGCCTGGCCCTGCGTGCCCATGCCCTGTTGCCGGAGGCTGTGCGCCAGCGCTTTCCGCTGTTGATCGTCGGTATGGCCGGTTGGGAGCGCGAACAGTTCAGCGAACCCTTGCGTCAGGCACTGGCCAGCGGGCACGTGTGCCTGCTCGGTTATCTGCCCGATGAACAGGTGGCGCAGCTGTTGGCCGGTGCCCGGGCGTTGATTTTTCCGTCGCTGTACGAAGGTTTTGGTCTGCCGGTACTGGAGGCCATGGCCAGCGGCACACCGGTGGTGCTCACGCGTTCTTCAGCGATGCCGGAAGTCGCGGGCGCGGCGGGCAACTATATTGAAGCTGACGATGCAGAAGGCCTGCGTGACGCGCTGAGCCGACTGATCGACGATCAAGCGCATTGGCAGGCATGCCAAGAAGCCGGGTTGCAGCAGTCGCAGCTTTTTTCCTGGGAGCGTTGTGCACAGGCCACGGCCGGTGCCTACCGCCAGGCCATGGGAGGTTGAATGCGGGTTCTTCATTTTTTCAAGACATACCTGCCTGACTCGGTCGGCGGCATTGAGCAAGTGATCTTCCAACTGTGCGAGAGCGGCGCCCAACACGGCATCGACGGCCAGGTGCTGACGCTCAGCGCCGACCCCAATCCACCTGTGGTGCAACTCGGTCAGCACGAAGTGCACCGCGCCAAACTGGATATTCAATTCGCCTCCACCGGTTTTTCCTGGAGCGTGTTCAAACAGTTTCGCGAAATGGCGGCCGAGGCCGATGTAGTCAACTACCACTTCCCGTGGCCGTTCATGGACCTGGTGCATTTCGCCAGCACGACGAATAAACCGAGCGTGGTGACGTACCACTCGGACATCATTCGCCAAAAGCACCTGCTCAAACTCTATCGCCCGTTGATGAATCGCTTCCTCGCCAGCGCCGACCGCATCGTTGCCGCTTCACCGAACTACCTGCACACCAGCGATGTGCTGCAGCAGTTCCAGGACAAGACCCGGGTGATTCCCTACGGTTTGAACAAGGCCGGTTATCCACAGCCTGATACCGAACGAATGAATCGCTGGCGCCAGCAGGTTGGGGACAAGTTTTTTCTGTTTGTCGGCGTGATGCGTTACTACAAAGGCCTGCACATCCTGCTTGAGGCCCTGAAAGACGTGGACTATCCCGTGGTCATTGTCGGCGCCGGGCCTCTGGAACTGGAACTGCACGCTCAGGCTCGGGCGCTGGGCCTGCGCAACATTCATTTCCTCGGGCGCCTGGGTGACGAAGACAAAGTCGCACTGCTGCAACTGAGTTACGCCATCGTCTTCCCTTCGCACCTGCGCTCGGAAGCTTTCGGCATCTCCCTGCTGGAAGGTGCGATGTACGGCAAGCCGATGATTTCCAGCGAGATCGGCACTGGCACCAGCTACATCAATATCCACAACGAAACCGGGCTAGTGGTCCCGCCCAGTCATCCGCAGGCGTTTCGCGAGGCAATGCGCACGCTGTGGGAAGACCCGGTGCGTGCCGCAACGATGGGGGTGAAAGCCGAAGCGCGTTACCGGCAGTTATTCACAGCCGATGACATGGGCCGCAAGTGGACAGAGCTGTATCAGGAATTGCTGGAAGAGAAATCCCTGTCTTACGCTTAATGCTATTCAACACAGATTCATTGTAGGAGTGAGCCTGCTCGCGATAGCGGTCTGTCAGCAACAATGATGTTGATTGACCCGACGCGATCGCGAGCAGGCTCACTCCTACAGGGTCAGGTTACAGATCCAGTACCAGCGGCTGCGTGCTTTGCGCCGGGACCGCGCAGCAAATCAGCACATGCCCCGCTTCCGGAATATCCGCCGGCACCTGTGGATAATTCACCGCGCCACTGACCAGCCGGGTCTTGCAGGTACCGCACGACCCACCACGGCAACTGAACTCCGGGTGTAGTCCGCGACTTTCTGCCAGTTCCAGCAAACTGCCGCCATCGGGTTGCCAACGTGCCTCTTTCGCCGAGCGCTCAAACACCACCGGCACCGAAGTGGTCGCTGCGGGCGGTTGCTCGATCACGATCGCATCCGGATCGGCCTGACGTTTCAGGGTCGACGGGCCAAAGGTTTCCGCGTGAATCTGCGTGTCGCGCACATCCAGTTCGCGCAAAGTGTCGTACAGCCCTTGGGTAAAACCACCGGGGCCGCAGAGCACAAAGTCGAGCTGATCGAAATCCTCGGCCTCCAGCAGGTTCCTCAGCACCGCGCCGTCGATGCGCCCATGCACATCGAAATCCTCGCCCTCTTGCAGATCGGCTTCCGGCTGGCTGAGCAGACGCAGCACTCGTACAGAATCGCCTGCGGTTTCGAGCAAACGATCCAGCTCCTTTCGAAATGGCTGATCCGCCAGACTGCGCGAACTCTGCAGCAACAACGTCGGACGAATCCCCCGCGTGCGTAAGCCTTGGTAAACCACCTCGCGCAACATCGACAGCAACGGCGTGATGCCGACCCCGGCAGCCAGCAGCACCAACGGTCGCTGTTCCAGCGGCGCCACGATGAAATGTCCCTGCGGCGCCCGCGCCTCAAGCACATCACCAACGCGAATCTGCTCATGCAGGTGCGAGGAAATCAGCCCTTCGCGCTTCACGCTGATCCGGTAGAAACCATCCGATGGCGCACTCGAAAGACTGTAGGTGCGGATATGCACCTCGCCATCAATAGTGAAACGCACTGGCAAATGCTGACCCGCGAGAAACACTGGCAACCCGGCACCATCGGTTGGCTCCAGATAGATCGAACGGATGCTGCGACTTTCTGCTTCGATCTTCGCCACGCGCAACGGCCGCCATTGATTACCCAGTGCCTGCGCCTGCAAACGCGCGTCCGCCTCGGCCCAATTGCCGGTCAGCAGGCTGGTCGGCGACATGCCGTCGAAGCGCCAGCGTAACGCCAGAGCGGCCGGACGCCGCACCAGTTTTTCCACCTCAAATGTCCACAGCCGTTCCGCACCTTGAAAGGCTTCGATCTGCGGGTCATCGAGAAGGATCTCGGTACGCCCGCTGAGTTGCAGCAGATCACCTGTGGAAAAGTCGATGAACAGCAAGCCGGCCTTGGGATTGAGCAGCAGATTGCCGAGGGTGTTGAAATGCAGATTGCCGGCAAAGTCAGGGATGGTAAGACGATTGCCTTTCACACGGACGAAACCGGCCTGGCCACCCCGGTGGGAAACATCCACCGCACGCTGGCCGTCGACATCGACATAACTGGCAACAAAAAACGTATCGGCGCCAGTGATCAGCGCAACGGCCGCGTCATCGAGGCCGTGCAGATGCTCAGCCGGGCGTGTCTGCGGATCCGTCAGCGGCACCCGCTGAAACTGACGCAGTTGAATGTATTGCGGGCAGTTGCCGAAGGCCTGATCCACGCTTACTTCAAAACCATCAGCGCTCAGATTGCCGACATGGCCGTTGAGGCGATTGCGCCGGCGGGTATGCAATTCGATGCCGAGTAAACCGATCGGCTCGCCATTGCGCAGTTGCGCCGGGTCATCGGCAGCAGGCTGGCTGGCGAAATGCAAATGCTCGGGATCCGTCGACCGGGCAAACCCCGGTGCACCTTCGAGCACACTGGCCCACGGCATCCCCTGCGCATCGACTGCGCCGTACAGCATGAAGGGCAGTTGCTGATAGAACTCACGGTGCTGATCCGGCATCCAGGTGCGAATCACCTTACGCCCGAAGGCTTCCATACGATCGGCAACGCCGACATGGGCCTGCAATTGCTGTTCGCCAGCGTGCCACGGTGAACGTTCCATCACGACCTCTCCCCTGCACCGTCGGCACAGTGTCGATTGCGAAAATCAGGCAGTGGTTTGCAGACCGGCAACCGTACGCGGCATGCCGACGAAACCAGGCAAGGCTTCAACCCGCGCCAGCCAGGCGCGGACGTTACCGTAGTCGTCCAGCGACACGTTGCCTTCCGGTGCGTGGGCGATGTAACTGTAGGCAGAAACGTCGGCAATGGTCGGTTCGTCGCCGGCCAGGTACGCAGTTTTGCCCAACTCGATGTCCATCACCTTGAGCAGGTTGTGCGCCCGGCTGATTGCCTCGTCCGCATTCAGTTGTGCGCCAAACACCGTGACCAGTCGCGCTGCAGCGGGCCCGAAAGCTATCGGTCCGGCTGCGGCCGACAACCAGCGCTGCACACGTGCGGCGCCGACAGGATCCGTTGGCAACCAACGGCCGTTGCCGTATTTCTGCGCCAGGTACACCAGAATCGCGTTGGAGTCGGCCAGCACCACGCCGCCGTCATCAATCGCCGGTACTTGACCAAAACTGTTGATCGCCAGATACGCCGGCTGCTTGTGCTCACCCTTGGCCAGATCGACGAAAACCAGCTCGGTCGGCAGTTGCAGCAGGGACAACATCAGCTCGACACGGTGGGCGTGGCCGGAACGTGGAAAGTTGTAGAGTTTGATCGCTTGCATGGTCGACTCCGCTGAACAGGGGCGCCACTGCGGGAATGAGAGCGCCGATGGAGGCCATCTTGCGCTGATCGCAAAAACAACAGAATAACCATTAACTGCAATCGATTATTTCATTGGGTGCAATAACGCAGCGCCTTTCAAAGCAGGATGTTCGCGCAAAGCGTGGACGGTGAAATCGACAAAACTGCGAATCCGCGCCGGCGCCTTACGCCCGCCCTGATAAACCACATGGATCGGCAATGTCGGCAGTTCAAATTCAGCGAGGACGATTTCCAGCTCACCGGTCGCGATTTTGCTGGCAACTTGATAAGACAGCACCCGAGTCAAGCCCAGCCCCATGCAGGCTGCGGTAATCGCTGCCTGATTGGCGGTCACGATCAGACGCGGCTCAGGACGCACGCTAAGCGGTTCGCCCGCGTCGAGAAACGGCCAACTGCGTTGCTGGCTAATCGCTGAAGTCGCCACCACTGGCGCGCCCGCCAACGCGTGGGGATGAGCCGGTCGGCCATATTTGGCAAAGTAGTCCGGCGAGCCGCAAACGACCCTACGCACCTCACCCACGCGAACAGCATGCTGACTGCTGTCCGGCAGATCACCGATGCGCACCGCCACATCGATGCCCTCCTCGACCATGTTGACGATCCGATCGACCAGCACCGCGTTGATCGTGACATCCGGATACTGCGCCAGATAACGCGCCATCAGCGGCGTCACAAACAAATCACCGAACAACACCGGCGCCGTGACCGTCAGTTGCCCACGCGGCTCGGCATGACTGCCCGCTGCCGAATCCTCGGCTTCCTGCACCTCAGCGAGAATCCTCCGACAATCCTCCAGATAACGCTGCCCGGCTTCGCTCAAATGCACACTGCGCGTAGTACGAATCAGCAACTGCGTGCCGATGCGCAACTCCAGCGCCGCCACCGCACGCGTGACGCTGGCCGCTGACAAACCCAGACGCCGCGCGGCAGAGGAAAAGCCTTGCTCTTGGGCGACGGTGGTGAAGATGTGCATTTCCTGGAAGCGGTCCATGGTGCCTCTCGAGTCAGATACAAAAATCGCAGCCGAAGCTGCGATTTTTTTGTGCGTAGGTCAGCTGTGGATAACTTATTCCACCGTCACCGACTTCGCCAGGTTACGCGGCTGATCGACGTCCGTGCCCTTAAGCACCGCCACGTAGTACGACAGCAACTGCAGCGGAACCGTGTAAAGGATCGGTGAGAGGATGTCGTGGATGTGCGGCATCTGCACCACGTGGGTGCCTTCGCCGTTGGTCATCCCGGCTTTTTCATCGGCGAACACGATCAGTTCACCGCCACGGGCGCGGACTTCCTGCAGGTTGGATTTGAGCTTTTCCAGCAGTTCGTTGTTCGGCGCCACAGTGACCACCGGCATATCGTTATCCACAAGCGCCAGCGGGCCGTGTTTCAGTTCGCCGGCCGGATAGGCTTCGGCGTGGATGTAGGAGATTTCCTTGAGTTTCAAGGCGCCTTCCATTGCTACCGGGAATTGCGCACCACGACCGAGAAATAGCGTGTGGTTCTTCTCGGCGAACAGCTCGGCGATTTTTTCCACGGTGCTGTCCATGGCCAATGCTTCACCGAGACGGGTTGGCAGACGACGCAGTTCCTCGACCAGACGTGCTTCAACGCCCTCGGCTAACGTGCCGCGTACTTGACCCAGCGACAGAGTCAGCAGCAACAGGCCGACCAGTTGCGTGGTGAAGGCTTTAGTCGAGGCGACGCCGATTTCGCGGCCGGCCTGGGTCAGCAGGGTCAGGTCGGATTCGCGCACCAGTGAGCTGATGCCAACGTTGCAGATGGCCAGGCTGGCGAGGAAGCCCAGTTCCTTGGCATTGCGCAGCGCCGCGAGGGTGTCGGCGGTTTCGCCGGACTGCGAGATGGTCACGAATAAGGTGTCCGGCTGCACCACGACTTTGCGGTAGCGGAATTCGCTGGCGACTTCGACTTGGCACGGAATGCCGGCCAATTCTTCGAGCCAGTACCGCGCGACCATACCCGCGTGATAACTGGTGCCGCACGCGACGATCTGCACGTTGCGGACTTTGGCAAACAACTCGGCCGCTTGTGGGCCGAACGCTTGCACCAGCACCTGATCGTTGCTCAGGCGACCTTCGAGGGTGCGTTGTACAACGGCCGGTTGCTCGTGGATTTCCTTGAGCATGTAGTGGCGGTATTCACCTTTGTCGGCAGCTTCGGCACCATCGCTGTACTGCACGGTCTGGCGCTCGACGGCATTACCGTTGATGTCCCAGATCTGCACGTTATCGCGGCGAATTTCGGCGATATCGCCTTCTTCCAGGTACATGAAGCGGTCCGTGACCTGACGCAGGGCCAATTGGTCAGAGGCGAGGAAATTCTCGCCCAGACCCAGACCGATCACCAATGGGCTGCCACTGCGCGCGGCGACCAGACGATCAGGCTGTTTGGCATTGATCACCGCCAGACCGTAAGCACCGTGCAATTCCTTGACCGTCGCTTTTAGCGCAACGCTCAGGTCTGGCTGGTCCTTGAGCTTGTGGTTGAGCAGGTGGGCGATGACTTCAGTATCGGTGTCCGAAGTAAACACGTAACCCAGCGCTTTCAGTTGTTCGCGCAGGGCTTCGTGGTTTTCGATGATGCCGTTGTGCACCACCGCGATGTCGCCGGAGAAATGCGGGTGCGCGTTACGCTCGCAAGGAGCGCCGTGGGTGGCCCAACGGGTGTGAGCAATGCCGAGACGGCCCACCAGCGGGTGTTCGGCCAGCGCCGCTTCGAGCTCGCTGACTTTACCCGGGCGACGCATGCGCTCGAGGGTTTCGTCGTTGGTGAAGACCGCGACACCGGCGCTGTCGTAGCCGCGGTATTCAAGGCGCTTGAGGCCTTCGAGCAGGATGGCGGTGATATTACGTTCAGCAACTGCGCCGACAATTCCACACATGCTTATTTCTCCTGACTGACAGCCGCGCAAATCACGGTGATACCGCGGGCCTGTATCTGATCGCGCGCTTCGATAGGCAGGCGATCATCGGTAATGAGGGTATGGACGCTGCTCCACGGCAGTTCCAGATTGGGAATTTTGCGACCGATCTTGTCGGCCTCGACCATGACGATGACTTCCCGTGCCACTTCAGCCATGACCCGGCTCAGACCGAGCAGCTCATTGAAGGTCGTCGTGCCGCGCACCAGATCGATACCGTCGGCGCCAATGAACAACTGGTCGAAGTCGTAAGAGCGTAGTACCTGCTCGGCGACCTGGCCCTGAAAGGATTCCGAATGCGGATCCCAGGTGCCGCCGGTCATCAACAGCACCGGTTCGTGCTCGAGTTCGCTCAGGGCGTTGGCGACGTGCAGGGAATTGGTCATCACCACCAAACCCGGCTGCTGGCCAAGTTCGGGGATCATCGCGGCAGTGGTGCTGCCGCTGTCGATGATGATCCGCGCGTGCTCGCGGATGCGTTTCACCGCCGCACGGGCGATGGCCTGTTTGTACTTGGAAACGCTCTGCGCGGTTTCCGCGACCAGTTCCTGCGGCATGGTGATCGCCCCGCCGTAGCGGCGCAGCAACAGACCGTGGCTTTCCAGGGCGGCGAGATCCTTGCGGATCGTAACTTCCGAGGTTTCGAAGCGCTTGGCCAGTTCATCCACACTGACTTCGCCCTGCTCGTTGAGCAAGGCGAGGATGTTGTGGCGGCGTTGCGGCGTGTTGCGTTTCGACATGGCGACTTAAGTTTCGTTTCGAAAGATAACGGAAGCAATCAAAACCTATCGGCTCTAAATCGTCAAGCGGCAGCAAGGCTTTTTTGAAAACGACACAAACAAAAATGTGGGAGCGAGCTTGCTCGCGAAGGCATCGTGTCAGTCAACATCAATGTTGAATGATCTACGGCATTCGCGAGCAAGCTCGCTCCCACATTGGATTTTCGTCGTTAAAAAGAAACTGTGGATAACTCAGCTCTTCTTGATCTTCTCCGGCCGCTTCCAGCCGTCGATATTTCTCTGCCGCGCTCGGCCCACGGCCAACTGCGCGTTATCCACATTCTGCGTAATCGTCGAGCCGGCCGCCGTGGATGCACCGTCGGAGATATCCACAGGCGCGACCAGCGAATTATTGGAACCGATGAACACATCTGCACCCAACACGGTTTTCCACTTGTTGGCGCCGTCGTAGTTGCAGGTGATGGTGCCGGCGCCGATGTTGGTACGCGCACCGATCTCGGCATCGCCCAGATAAGTCAGGTGTCCCGCCTTGGCGCCTTCGCCCATGCGGGCATTTTTCAGCTCAACGAAGTTACCCACATGCGCGCGTGCTTCAAGCACGGTGCCTGGACGCAGACGCGCGAACGGGCCGGCGTCACTGCCCTCGCCCAGTACGGCACCTTCGATATGACTGTTGGCTTTGATGACCACGCCTTTGCGCAGGGTGCTGTCCTTGATCACGCAGTTCGGGCCGATCACCACGTCATCTTCGATGACCACATTGCCTTCGAGGATCACGTTGATGTCGATCAGCACATCGCGACCGACGGTCACTTCACCACGCAGGTCAAAGCGCGCCGGATCACGCAAAGTGACGCCTTGCGCCATCAACCGACGACCAGCGCGCAACTGGTAATGACGCTCCAGCTCAGACAGCTGCTTGCGGTCATTGGCGCCCTGCACTTCCATCGGGTCGTGCGGTTGCTCGGTGGCGACCACCAGACCATCACTGACAGCCATCTCGATCACGTCGGTCAGGTAGTACTCGCCCTGAGCATTGTTGTTCGACAGACGGCTCATCCAGTCAGCCAGACGATTGGCCGGGACAGCAAGAATGCCGGTGTTGCCTTCAGTAATTGCGCGTTGCGCTTCGCTGGCATCTTTGTGCTCAACGATCGCGGCCACCTTACCGTCGGCATCACGCACGATGCGGCCGTAACCGGTCGGGTCATCCAGCTCGACGGTGAGCAAGCCCATCTGTCCAGGCACGACGTGCTTGAGCAGACGCTGCAGGGTTTCGACTTCGATCAGCGGCACGTCCCCGTAGAGGATCAGCACGGTGTCGGCAGTAATGAACGGCACCGCTTGAGCGGTGGCGTGGCCGGTGCCGAGTTGCTTGTCCTGCAGGACGAAATTCAGATCGTCGGCAGCCAGTCGCTCGCGCACCACGTCGGCACCATGACCGATCACCACATGAATGCGTTGCGGATCAAGTTGCCGGGCGCTGTGGATAACATGACCCAGCATGGAGTTGCCGGCAATCGGATGCAGCACTTTCGGCAGTGCCGAACGCATACGAGTGCCTTGACCGGCCGCGAGGATAACGATTTCAAGAGACATGACTGGCTACCAATCCTGGGTGGTCAGCAACTGCGACCGGGTTTCGGGAATTCGGAAAAGAAAAAAGGGTAGCCGAGGCTACCCTTTTTTATCAATCGCACAACAAGCGGATGACGGATTAACCGCCAAACTTCTTGCGGATCTGCTGGACGGTGCGCAGCTGAGCTGCAGCCTCGGCCAGTCGTGCGGACGCAGCTCCGTAGTCGAAATCTGCGCTCTTCTCGTGCAGAGCAGCCTCGGCAGCCTTGAGAGCGGCCTGGGCTTGAGCTTCATCCAGGTCGGCGGCGCGTTGCACGGTATCGGCAAGCACCTTGACCATGTTCGGCTGAACCTCGAGGAAACCACCGGAGATGTAGAACACCTCGGCTTCCCCGCCTTGCTTGATCAGGCGGATCGGACCTGGCTTCAGATTAGTGATCAGCGGCGCGTGACCCAGAGCGATACCAAGATCACCCAGTGCACCGTGCGCAATCACCATCTCGACCAGGCCGGAAAAGATTTCCCCTTCCGCGCTGACGATATCGCAATGGACTGTCATAGCCATCTGATTGCCTCAACCTAAATTAGCGCCCGTTGCCGGGCGCCGGGATTACAGTTTCTTGGCTTTCTCGATCGCTTCTTCGATGCCGCCAACCATGTAGAACGCTTGTTCTGGCAGGTGGTCGTAGTCACCGTTGAGGATGCCTTTGAAGCCAGCAATAGTGTCTTTCAGGGAAACGTATTTACCCGAAGCACCGGTGAAGACTTCAGCCACGAAGAACGGCTGCGACAAGAAGCGCTGGATCTTACGAGCACGGTTTACCAACTGCTTGTCGGCTTCCGACAGCTCGTCCATACCCAGGATCGCGATGATGTCCTTCAGCTCTTTGTAACGTTGCAGAACGTACTGAACGCCGCGAGCGGTGTCGTAGTGGTCCTGGCCGATTACGTTCGGGTCCAGCTGGCGCGAAGTCGAATCCAGTGGATCTACCGCTGGGTAGATACCCAGGGAAGCGATGTCACGGGACAGAACGACGGTGGCGTCCAAGTGGGCGAAGGTGGTCGCTGGCGACGGGTCGGTCAAGTCATCCGCAGGTACGTATACCGCTTGGATCGAAGTGATCGAACCTTCCTTGGTCGAAGTGATACGTTCTTGCAGAACGCCCATCTCTTCAGCCAGGGTCGGCTGGTAACCTACTGCCGAAGGCATACGGCCCAGCAGTGCGGATACTTCAGTACCGGCCAGGGTGTAACGATAGATGTTGTCGACGAACAGCAGAACGTCGTTACCTTCGTCACGGAACTTCTCGGCCATGGTCAGGCCGGTCAGTGCTACGCGCAGACGGTTACCCGGCGGCTCGTTCATCTGACCGTAAACCAGGGCCACTTTGTCCAGAACGTTGGAGTCCTTCATCTCGTGGTAGAAGTCGTTACCCTCACGAGTACGCTCACCCACACCGGCGAACACGGAATAACCGCTGTGCTCGATGGCGATGTTACGGATCAGTTCCATCATGTTTACGGTTTTGCCTACACCGGCACCACCGAACAGACCGACTTTACCGCCTTTGGCAAACGGGCAAACCAGGTCGATAACCTTGATGCCGGTTTCCAGCAGGTCGTTGCCGCCTGCTTGCTCAGCGAACGAAGGCGCTGGACGGTGAATGCCCCAACGCTCTTCGGTGTCGATCGGGCCAGCTTCGTCGATCGGGTTACCGAGGACGTCCATGATCCGGCCCAGGGTCGCTTTACCGACCGGTACGGAGATGGCTGCGCCAGAGTCGGTAACTTCCAGACCGCGCTTCAAGCCCTCGGTGGAACCCATCGCAATGGTGCGAACCACGCCGTCGCCCAGCTGCTGCTGAACTTCCAGAGTGGTTTCAGCCGCGCTCACTACTTTCAGCGCGTTGTAGATGCTCGGTACGCTGTCGCGTGGAAATTCCACGTCGATAACGGCGCCGATGATTTGAACGATACGTCCGCTACTCATAGCTGGATCCTCTGAATATTTGAACCGTTAAACCGCGGCAGCGCCGCCGACGATTTCCGAGATCTCTTGGGTGATCGCAGCCTGACGCGCCTTGTTGTAGATCAGCTGCAAATCGCTGATCAAATCACCGGCGTTGTCGGTAGCGTTCTTCATCGCGATCATCCGCGCAGCTTGTTCAGCCGCGTTGTTCTCGACCACCGCCTGGTAGACCTGCGACTCAACGTAGCGGACCATCAAGCCGTCAAGCAGCTCTTTGGCATCCGGTTCGTAGAGATAGTCCCAGTGGTGCTTGAGATCCTGATCCGGGGTGGCCACCAGTGGAATCAACTGCTCCACAGTAGGCTGTTGCGTCATGGTGTTGATGAACTTGTTGGACACCACGGACAGGCGGTCAATACGGCCATCCAGGTAGGCATCCAGCATCACCTTGACGCTGCCGATCAGATCATTGATCGACGGCTCTTCACCCAGGTGGCTGATAGCTGCAACAACGTTACCGCCGAAGTTGCGGAAAAAGGCCGCACCCTTGCTACCAACAACACACAGATCAATCTCGACGCCGTTTTCGCGGTTTACCGCCATGTCCTTGACCAGGGCCTTGAACAGGTTGGTATTCAAGCCGCCGCACAGACCACGGTCACTGCTCACCACAACATAACCAACGCGCTTGATTTCGCGGTCGATCATGAACGGGTGGCGGTATTCCGGGTTGGCGTTGGCCAGATGCCCAATAACCTGGCGGATACGCTCCGCATAAGGACGGCTAGCAGCCATGCGCATTTGTGCCTTGCGCATTTTGCTGACCGCCACTTTTTCCATGGCGCTGGTAATCTTTTGCGTGCTTTTGATGCTCGCAATCTTACTGCGAATCTCTTTTGCGCCTGCCATGTAACACCTATCAGGTTAGCAAGCGGGAGCCTCGCGGCTCCCGCTGCGGCTTACCAGGTTTGGGTGGCCTTGAACTTCTCGATACCGGCTTTCATGCCAGCGTCGATTTCGTCATTGAAGTCACCTTTAACGTTGATCTTGGCCATCAAATCGGCGTGATCGCGGTTGAAGAAAGCGATCAGCGCTTGTTCGAAGCTGCCGATCTTGGCGATTTCAATGTCAGTCAGGAACCCACGCTCAGCGGCATACAGCGACAGCGCCATGTCAGCGATCGACATTGGTGCGTATTGCTTCTGCTTCATCAGCTCGGTAACGCGCTGACCATGCTCAAGTTGCTTACGGGTCGCTTCGTCCAGGTCAGAAGCGAACTGGGCGAATGCCGCCAGTTCACGGTACTGAGCCAGAGCGGTACGGATACCACCGGAGAGCTTCTTGATGATCTTGGTCTGAGCGGCACCACCCACACGGGATACCGAAACACCGGCGTTCACTGCAGGGCGGATGCCCGAGTTGAACATGGCCGATTCCAGGAAGATCTGACCGTCGGTGATGGAAATCACGTTGGTCGGAACGAACGCGGAAACGTCGCCAGCCTGGGTTTCGATGATCGGCAGTGCGGTCAGGGAACCGGTTTTGCCGGTCACTGCGCCGTTGGTGAACTTCTCTACGTATTCTTCCGAAACGCGGGATGCGCGCTCCAGCAGACGGGAGTGGAGATAGAACACGTCGCCTGGGTAAGCTTCACGGCCTGGTGGACGGCGCAGCAGCAGGGAAATCTGGCGGTAAGCCACTGCTTGCTTGGACAGATCGTCATAAACGATCAGCGCGTCTTCACCGCGGTCGCGGAAGAATTCACCCATGGTGCAACCGGAGTACGGTGCCAGGAATTGCAGCGCAGGAGATTCCGAAGCACTGGCAGCCACGATGATCGTGTTGGCCAGGGCGCCGTTTTCTTCCAGCTTGCGAACCACGTTGGCGATGGTCGATTGCTTCTGACCGATAGCTACGTAGACGCAGAAAATGCCGCTGTCTTTCTGGTTGATGATCGCGTCGATCGCCAGAGCGGTTTTACCGATCTGACGGTCACCGATGATCAGCTCACGCTGGCCACGGCCGACAGGGATCATGGCATCGACAGCCTTGTAGCCAGTCTGTACAGGCTGGTCTACCGACTTACGCCAGATCACGCCCGGTGCAACTTTCTCGACCGCGTCGGTCTCGGTGTTGCCCAGTGGACCTTTGCCGTCAACAGGGTTACCCAGTGCGTCGACTACGCGACCCAGCAGTTCCTTACCAACCGGAACTTCGAGGATGCGGCCAGTGCACTTGGCGCTCATGCCTTCAGCCAGAGACTGGTAAGCGCCCAGTACAACGGCACCTACGGAGTCTTGCTCCAGGTTGAGGGCCATACCGTAGACGCCGCCCGGAAACTCGATCATCTCGCCGTACATAACGTCGGCCAGACCGTGAATCCGCACGATGCCGTCAGATACGCTGACGACAGTGCCTTCGTTACGGGCTTGGGAGGTCACATCGAGCTTGTCGATGCGGCCCTTGATAATTTCACTTATTTCGGAAGGATTGAGTTGCTGCATTGCTCTGCTGCCCCTTCAAACTCAAGATTTCAATGCTTCGGCAAGTTTCGCGATTTTGCCGCGAATCGAGCCATCGATAACCAGGTCGCCGGCGCGGATGACGACACCACCTATAAGGGCAGCATCCTCCGCAACTTGCAGGCGCACTTCCCGGTTGAGTCGTGCACTGAGAACCTTGGCGAGTTTGTCTTGCTGTTCTTGGTTCAATGCAAAAGCACTGGTCACTTCAACGTCTACCGACTTCTCTTGTTCGGCCTTGTACAGGTCGAAAAGAGCGGCAATCTCCGGCAGAAGCGGGAGACGGTCGTTTTCGGCAACGACATTGATGAAGTTCTGTGCCTTGGCATCAAACTTGTCGCCGCACACGTCAATAAACGTGGCGGCCTTTTCTGCGCTCGTCAGTCGCGGGGCCTTGAGCACGCGCTGCATGGTGTCGTCTTGCGACACCGCTGCAGCCAGGCCGAGCATGGCTGACCAATTGGCCAGTTGCTGGTGGGCCTGAGCGTGCTCGAAGGCCGCCTTAGCGTAAGGTCGGGCCAACGTGGTCAGTTCTGCCATGATCGCCCTCGCTTAGATTTCAGCAGCCAGTTGGTTAACCAGCTCTGCGTGCGCGTTTTGATCGATTGTGGCACCCAGGATCTTCTCGGCGCCGCCGACAGCCAGCAAACCCACTTGGGCGCGCAGCTTGTCTTTGACACTGTTCAGTTCCTGTTCGATCTCGGCTTGAGCCTGAACCTTCACACGGTCAGCGTCGACACGGGCCTTTTCAACGGCCTCTTCGACAATCTGGTTACCGCGTTTCTTGGCTTGCTCGATGATTTCAGCTGCCTGAGCTTTCGCTTCGCGCAGTTGCTGACCCGCTTTTTCTTGGGCCAACTCCAGGTCGCGAGCTGCACGGCTGGCAGCGTCCAGACCATCAGCGATCTTCTTTTGACGTTCGTGCAGAGCAGCGATGACCGGAGGCCATACATACTTCATGCAGAACAGTACAAAAATCAGGAACGCAACGGACTGGCCAATCAGGGTCGCATTAATGTTCACGCCAACACCTCGCAGTTACGTTGTCCATCACATCAAATTACTCGGAAGAATCCGGGTAATTAGCCAGCGATCTGACCAACGAACGGGTTCGCAAAGGTGAAGAACAGAGCGATACCAACACCGATCATGGTTACGGCGTCGAGCAGACCGGCAACGATGAACATTTTAACTTGCAGCATTGGAACCATTTCTGGCTGACGCGCTGCGCCTTCCAGGAACTTGCCGCCCAGCAGGCCGAAACCAATTGCGGTACCCAGTGCGCCCAGGCCGATCAACAGTGCAACAGCGATAGCGGTTAGACCAACTACAGTTTCCATCTTTCCTCCCGACTTTTACGTCGTATGGTTTAGGTTTTTTAGATTAAAGCGGTAAAACAAATCGTTTCAGGTGCCCTGTGAAGAGCCCCTTCCCGTTTGACCGGGAAGGACATCAGACTAGTCGAGACTGGCCTTAATGGTTTTCTTCGTGCGCCATCGACAAGTAAACGATGGTCAGCATCATGAAGATGAACGCCTGCAGCGTGATGATCAGGATGTGGAACACAGCCCACGCCCACTGCAGAACAACGCCCAGGCCGCTCAGCCAGAGCAGGCCGCTGCCGAACATCACAGCGATCAGAATGAACACCAGCTCGCCGGCATACATGTTGCCGAACAGACGCAGAGCCAGAGAGATCGGTTTGGCGATCAGGGTCACGAATTCCAGCAGGAAGTTCACCGGGATCAGCAGGGCTTGAACGAAGATGTTCTTGCTGCCGAACGGGTGCAGGGTCAGTTCGCCGATGAAGCCGCCGAAGCCCTTGACCTTGATGCTATAGAAAATGATCAGTGCGAAAACCGAGAACGCCATGCCCAGAGTCGCGTTCGGGTCGGTAGTCGACACGGCGCGGAACGGGATGTGGTGGTCGCCGGTGATCAGGATGGCCAGCTGAGGAATCCAGTCGACCGGTACCAGGTCGACGGCGTTCATCAGGAACACCCAGACGAAGATGGTCAGTGCCAGCGGTGCAATCACCGGGCTACGGCCATGGAAGCTGTCTTTCACGCTGCCATCGACGAATTCGACCAATACTTCAACGAAGTTCTGCAAAGCACCCGGCTGACCCGAAGTCGCTTTCTTTGCCGCCATGCGGAAAAGAAGTACGAAGATCAGACCCAACGCGACCGACCAGCCGAGGGTATCGACGTGGAAAGCCCAGAAGCCCATTTCTTTGGCTTCTGCTGCGGTATGGGCAAAGCCCCAGCCGCCGTTAGGTAGCTGACCGAAGGTCAGGTTCTGCAAGTGGTGCTGGATATAGCCCGAAGCGGTTGTTTCTGCCATGGTTGCCTCAAACGCCCTAAGGTCTCGAAAGTCTTGTTCTCATCAGCAGGGGAGCGAACCAGCTGACCGACTGAGTCAGCACGAACGCGCCGAATACAGCTATCGGCGCCAGTGGCTTCACACCTGCAAACACCAGTGCAAAGAGCACTGCCGTCAAAATCAGTTTGCCTGCCTCGCCGGCATAAAAAGACCGGACGATAGACTGGGCTGCTCGGGCGCCGGAAAACCGAAATGCCTTGTGAGCGAAATAAACATTGGGCAGCAAGGCTATCAGGCCTCCGCAAAGTCCCGAGTATCCGGCAACGACTCCGTGCCATTGCCAGAGCGCCAAAGCGGCAATGAGCAAAATGACAAACTGAGCCATTAACACCGGAAAAACCGCCAGGCGATGGAACGGCAGGCGGTTTGGCTTGCGGGTTTCCATCACGTTTGCTCTCCAATGGTCGGCTGCCAGAATTCATTAACTTGGCATAATTTGTGCCGACAAAATGCGCGCAGAGTATAGGGGCGGTTCTGCCCCTATTCAACTGTCAGGTAGTGATTTCCGACTGCGCGCTACATGAGGAAATGTTTCAGCGGATGTGTGCGAGCACACCTTGAAGCTCATCGAGGGAGTTGTAACCGATCACCAACTGGCCCTTTCCCTTCTTCCCATGGCGAATCTGCACCGCAGAGCCTAGGCGCTCGGCCAGACGCTGTTCAAGGCGGGCGATATCCGGGTCGGGTTTGGTCGCTTCCACAGGCTCCGGTTTGCCACTCAACCACTGGCGAACCAGTGCCTCAGTTTGGCGCACGGTGAGACCGCGTGCGACAACATGTCGCGCCCCTTCCACCTGCTGATTGTCCGGCAGACCGAGCAAAGCACGGGCATGCCCCATTTCCAGGTCGCCATGGGAAAGCATGGTCTTGATGACTTCCGGCAGTGCAATAAGCCGCAACAGGTTAGCCACAGTGACACGGGACTTACCCACAGCCTCGGCGACCTGCTGCTGCGTCAGCTGGAATTCCTGCTGCAAACGCTGCAGGGCCACCGCTTCTTCGATCGGGTTGAGGTCTTCGCGCTGGATGTTCTCGATCAGCGCAATGGCGATTGCGGTTTCATCCGGCACATCGCGGACCATCGCCGGGATGGTTTCCTGCCCGGCCTGTTGACTCGCGCGCCAGCGGCGTTCACCAGCAATGATCTCAAAACGGCCACCGCCAATCGGGCGCACCACGATCGGCTGCATCACGCCTTGCGCCTTGATCGACGCTGCCAGTTCTTCCAGCGCCTGCGGATCCATGTCGCGGCGCGGCTGGTATTTGCCGCGCTGCAGCAGATCCAACGGCAAGTGCTGCAGTTCGCGGGTGTCAGCTTGCGCCGCTTGTTCTTCCAGCGCGCTGACGGTCGGACCACTCAGCAGTGCATCCAGTCCACGTCCGAGACCTCGTTTCTTGACGGCCATGGGGATTCCTTAAGTTGCCTGAGCGGCGGCGATGCGTGAGTTTTTGCGCTGACGGCGAACCATCTCGCCGGCCAGGGCCAGATAAGCCAGGGCGCCGCGCGATTGCTTGTCGTAGGCCAGCGCCGGCATGCCGTAGCTCGGCGCTTCGGCCAGGCGGATGTTGCGCGGGATCACCGTGTCGTACAGCTGATCGCCGAAGTGCTCCTTGAGCTGCGCCGAAACGTCGTTCATCAGGCTCAGGCGCGGGTCATACATGGTCCGCAGCAACCCTTCGACTTTCAGGTTCGGATTCAGCAGTTCAGCGATGCGCTTGATGTTATCCACAAGGTCGCTGAGACCTTCGAGCGCAAAGTACTCGCACTGCATGGGGATAATGACCCCGTCAGCAGCAACCAGTGCGTTCAGCGTGAGCATCGACAGCGACGGCGGGCAGTCGATCAGAATGTAATCGTAGTTTTCGCGGATTGGCGCCAGCGCGCTGCGCAGACGGCTTTCCTTCATCTGCATTTCCAGCAGCACGACTTCGGCCGCCGTCAGATCGCGGTTGGCCGGCAGCAGTTGGTAACCGCCATGTTCGGAATAGTGCATGGCCTGAGCCAGATCACATTCGCCGATCAGCAGGTCGTAGACCGAGTTTTCCAGGCCGTGTTTATCCACACCGCTACCCATGGTGGCGTTGCCCTGTGGATCGAGATCGATCAACAGCACCCGGCGCTTGGTCGCGACCAGGGATGCTGCGAGGTTGATGCAGGTGGTGGTCTTGCCCACACCACCCTTTTGGTTCGCTATCGCGAATACCTTAGCCATTCTTGCTTGTGTTCCCAATCATGCCGTGCGGCGCAGTATCAGCAGATGGCGTTGGCCTTGGCAACCGGGTACGGCCAGGGCGTGTTCGCTATCGAGTTTGAAGTCTGCCGGCAATGCTACCAGCTCATCGGCCGGATGAACGCCCTTCATTGCCAGCCAACGTGTATCGGCGTCGCCTAAGTGGCGAGTCCAGTTGGTGAAGTTTTCCATGCTGCTGAACGCCCGGGAAATGATCCCGTTGAACGGCTGCGCAGGCTGGAACGCTTCGACACGACTGTGGATAACTTGCAGGTTATCCAGTTTGAGTTCGAGTTTGACCTGGGTCAGGAAGCGGGTTTTCTTGCCGTTGCTGTCCAGACAAGTCACTTGCGAGTCCGGATACAGGATCGCCAACGGGATTCCCGGCATGCCGCCGCCGCTACCGACGTCGAGCCAACGGCCGTTTTCGATGAACGACATCACGCTCAGGCTATCGAGCAAGTGACGCGACACCATCTCGTCCGGATCGCGTACAGCGGTCAGGTTGTATGCCTGGTTCCATTTGATCAACAGGGCCAGATAACCCAGCAGCAATTCATGCTGGGCTTCAGTGAGGTTGACACCGAGCTCGCGGGCTCCTGTGGATAACTCTTCGGCGTGTTGCGAAGTGACCTTAGAACTCAAGCGCTTTGCTCCAACTGACGGCCCGCGCCGCGTTTTTTCAAATGAATCATCAACAGCGAAATCGCTGCCGGGGTCACACCCGGGATCCGCGAAGCCTGGCCCAGCGTCTCTGGTCGAGTCGCGCCGAGCTTGCTCTGGATCTCCTTGGAGAGACCGGAAATGTTGGTGTAATCGATATCCACAGGCAATTTCGTGTCTTCACTGGCGCGCAGACGGGCGATTTCGTCCTGTTGACGGTCGATGTAACCGGCGTATTTGGTCTTGATCTCAACCTGTTCGGCGACCTGTGGATCTTCGGCGCCATTGCCGGTCACTTCGACCAGACCAGCGTAGTCGATTTCCGGACGGCTCAAGAGGTTGAGCAAGTTGTATTCGTGGGTCAGCGGCGTGCCGAATTTTTCCGCGATCGCATCGCCCTGCTGCGTATTCGGGCGAACCCAAGTGCTTTTCAGGCGCTGTTCTTCGAGTTCGATGCTTTCGCGTTTCTTGCAGAAGGCTGCCCAACGTGCGTCATCGACCAATCCGAGCTCGCGACCTTTTTCGGTCAAACGCAGGTCAGCGTTGTCCTCGCGCAGTATCAGGCGGTACTCGGCACGGGAAGTGAACATGCGGTACGGCTCTTGGGTACCGAGGGTGATCAGGTCGTCGACCAACACACCGATGTACGCTTCATCGCGACGCGGACACCAGGCTTCTTTGCCCTTGGCGCGCAGTGCCGCGTTGGCCCCGGCCAGCAAACCCTGGGCGCCAGCTTCTTCGTAACCGGTGGTGCCGTTGATTTGTCCGGCAAAGAACAGACCGCCGATGACCTTGGTTTCGAGGCTGTACTTCAGGTCGCGCGGATCGAAGTAGTCGTACTCGATCGCATAACCCGGACGCACGATGTGCGCGTTTTCCATGCCGCGAATCGATTGCACGATCTGCAATTGCACATCGAAAGGCAAGCTTGTGGATATTCCGTTCGGGTACAGCTCATGGGTGGTCAAACCTTCCGGTTCGATAAACACCTGATGGCTTTCCTTGTCGGCAAAGCGGTGGATCTTGTCTTCGATTGACGGGCAGTAGCGCGGGCCAATGCCTTCGATCTCACCGGCAGCGGAATACATCGGCGAACGATCGAGGTTCGCCGCGATGATTTCGTGGGTGCGGGCGTTGGTGTGAGTAATCCAGCAACTGACCTGACGTGGATGCTGTTCTTTGTTACCCATGAACGACATCACCGGGATCGGCGTATCGCCTGGTTGCTCGGTCATTACCGAGAAATCCACAGACTTGCCGTCGATACGCGGCGGTGTGCCGGTTTTCAGGCGACCGACACGCAGCGGCAGTTCACGCAGACGGTGAGCCAGTGCGATGGACGGCGGATCACCGGCACGACCGCCGGAAAAATTCTGCAAACCGATGTGGATAAGTCCGCCGAGGAACGTACCGGTGGTCAACACCACGGAATCGGCGAAGAACCGCAGACCCATTTGCGTGACAACACCACGGACTTGTTCCTGCTCGACGATCAGGTCGTCAGCAGCTTGTTGAAATATCCACAGGTTCGGCTGGTTTTCCAGGATTTCGCGGACAGCGGCTTTGTACAGAATCCGGTCAGCTTGCGCACGGGTCGCCCGAACGGCGGGGCCTTTGCGGCTATTCAACACGCGAAACTGGATGCCACCCAAATCGGTAGCGGTGGCCATCGCGCCGCCGAGGGCATCGATTTCCTTGACCAGATGGCTTTTGCCAATGCCACCGATGGCCGGGTTGCAACTCATGGCACCGAGGGTTTCCACGTTATGCGTCAGCAACAGGGTTTTTGCCCCCATACGTGCTGAGGCCAGTGCTGCCTCGGTACCGGCATGACCGCCGCCGATGACGATCACTTCAAAACGGGAAGGGAAATCCACCACGCACCTCGTGCCTGCTTAAGTAGGTAATTCAGGAATAGTTTGAGATCAGGTTTCTGAACCTGGTCGACAAGTATAGGGACTTCGCCCTTCCTAAAGAACCCTTTGCACAAAATTTAACCAGCTGTGGAGAACTCGAGGTTAAAAGAATAAAAAAGAGAGAAATTTATAAAACCTTTGTTTTTATGTTTATTTCTACTAAGGCCATTTTCTGTGGATAGATTGATACAGGCCTTTATATACAATATGTACAGAGATTCAAAACCCTGTGACCATGTGCCAATGAGGGCCTTGGATAACCGGTTTAAGCCTGTGGATTAAAGGGTTGGTTATCCACAGAGGGGGTTATGTCCAGTTTTCAGGCCCTGTTATCAACTGCCCTTAGTGGCAGTTATTCACAGGGCTTAATCCACAGAAATACGGTGAATGAAGAAATAACAGGCGCGAGAAATCCGCGCAGGGAGACGAAATCTGCCCGGCACTGGAGAAAGGTTTGAGAAAGAGGAGGCGCAGACAGGTCGCGAATGGACCTGTCTGTGGAAAGCGGAGGGTTTATTTACCGATACAGAAGCTGGAAAAGATCCGTCCCAGCAGATCATCAGAGCTGAATGCCCCGGTGATTTCCCCTAGAGAGTGCTGAGCCTGACGCAGGTCTTCGGCCAGCAACTCGCCCGCACCCGCCAGAGTCAGTTGCGCACGACCGTGTTCAAGGGCTGCACTGGCATGGCGCAACGCTTCCAGATGGCGACGACGAGCACTGAAGCTGCTTTCCGAAGTCTGCTCGTAGCCCATACAGGCCTTGAGGTGATCACGCAGGAGTTCCAGGCCATCACCTGCAGATTTGGCGCTCAGACTGATCGTCACGTGGCTATCTTCACTGACTTCCAGGGAAATGGATTCACCAGTCAGGTCTGCTTTGTTACGGATCAACGTAACCTTGGCCGGATCCGGGCGGGTTTCGAGGAATTCAGGCCACAAGGCAAACGGATCCAGTGCTTCCGGAGCGGTTGCATCGACCACCAGCAGGACGCGATCCGCTTCGCCGATGGCTTTCAGTGCGCGTTCAACGCCAATCTTTTCCACCTGGTCTTCGGTATCACGCAAACCTGCGGTATCCACAACGTGCAACGGCATACCGTCGATGTGGATATGTTCACGCAAAATATCGCGGGTGGTGCCGGCAATCTCGGTGACGATCGCCGCTTCGCGACCGGCTAACGCATTCAACAGGCTGGACTTGCCGGCATTCGGACGACCGGCAATCACCACGGTCATGCCATCGCGCAACAACGCGCCCTGCCCGGCTTCGCGCAATACTGTGGATAATTCATCACGGACTTTGTCGAGCATGCTCAGCACATGGCCATCGGCGAGGAAGTCGATTTCTTCTTCCGGGAAGTCGATGGCGGCTTCGACGTAGATGCGCAGGCCGATCAGTTGTTCGGTCAAGTTATGCACACGCTGGGAAAACGCGCCTTGCAAAGAACGCAGGGCATTGCGCGCCGCCTGTGCAGAACTCGCCTCGATCAAATCGGCAATCGCCTCGGCTTGGGCCAGGTCGAGTTTGTCATTGAGGAAGGCACGTTCGCTGAACTCCCCCGGACGCGCCAGACGGCAGCCCAGTTCCAGGCAGCGTTTGAGCAGCATGTCCAGAACGATCGGCCCACCGTGGCCCTGCAATTCCAGAACGTCTTCGCCGGTGAACGAGTTTGGCCCCGGGAAATAAAGCGCCAGACCTTCATCGAGCACTTGCTGGTCATCACTGAAAAATGGCCCGTAATGGGCGTAACGCGGTTTCAGCTCGCGGCCGCTTATAGCTTTGGCTGCAACGCTGGCCAGCGGCCCGGAAATACGAACAATGCCCACACCGCCGCGACCCTGAGCGGTGGCGACGGCGGCGATGGTTTCACGAGGTGTGCTCATAAACCGGAATCCAGACAAAAGTGGCAGATAGCAAAACGCCCCACTAGGGGGCGTTTTGAGTGGTGTTATCCACAGTGCAAGTTACGCCTCGGCTTTTTTCGTCGCCGCTTCGATCTTACGCGTGATGTACCACTGTTGTGCAATCGACAGGCAGTTGTTCACAACCCAGTACAGCACCAGACCAGCAGGGAACCACAGGAAGAAGAAGGTGAAGATGATTGGCATCATTTTCATGACCTTCGCCTGCATCGGATCCGGCGGAGTCGGGTTCAGCTGCTGCTGGATGAACATGGTTGCGCCCATGATGATCGGCAGAATGAAGAACGGATCCTTGATCGACAGGTCAGTGATCCACAGCATGAACGGCGCCTGGCGCATTTCCACGCTTTCCAGCAGAACCCAGTACAGCGAAAGGAAAACCGGCATCTGTACGAGGATCGGCAAGCAGCCGCCCAGCGGGTTGATCTTCTCTTTCTTGTAGAGCTCCATCATGGCTTGCGACATTTTCTGCCGGTCATCGCCATGTTGCTCTTTCAGAGCAGCCAGTTTCGGCGCAACAGCACGCATGCGCGCCATCGATTTGTAGCTGGCAGCCGACAGCGGGAAGAAAATACCCTTGATCAGCATGGTCAGGAAGATGATCGACCAGCCCCAGTTACCGACGATGGCGTGGATGTGTTGCAGCAGCCAGAAGATTGGCTGGGCAATGAACCACAGAATGCCGTAGTCGACGGTCAGTTCCAGACCTGGGGACAACTCTTTCAGCACAGCCTGGCTTTTCGGACCGGCGTACAGCACAGCGCTGGTTTCAACTTTGGCACCCGGAGCAGCGGTCAGTGTAGGACCGGTGTAACCGATGATGTAGTTGCCTTTGCTGTCTTTACGGGTCTGGACGATGTTGTTTTCGCCCTTGGCCGGAATCCACGCGGTCACGAAGTAGTGTTGCAGCCAGGCTACCCAGCCACCGGTGACGGTTTCTTTCAACTGCGCCTTGTCCATGTCTTTCATGGACACTTTCTTGTACGGCTCCGAACTTGTCCACAGGGCGGCGCCCAGGTAAGTCGCGGTGCCAGTAGCAGTAGTGGACGAAGGATCAGCGCTGTTATCACGCTTCAACTGAGCAAACATTGCGCCGTTCCAGGGCTGAGCGCTCTGGTTATCCACAATGTAGGAAACGGCTACGTCATACAGGCCGCGTTTCAGGGTGAAACGCTTGATGTAGTTGACGCCGTCCTTGCTGAACTTCAGGTCTACGACCAGTTGGTCCTGACCGTCAGCCAGTTGATAAGTCTTCTTCTCCGAAGAGTAGACCGGACGACCGGCCGGATTTGCATCCGGGCCATTGGTGCCGATCAGACCGCTTTGGGCCAGATAAACACGTTCGCCGCCGTTATCGAACAGCTGGAACGGCACATCAGGACGATCCTGACGACGTGGATACAAAGGCAAGGTCAGTTGCGCAACATCACCACCTTGTGGATCGATCGCGAGATCGAGCACGTCGGTTTTGATCTGGATCAGATCCTTGCTGGCGGCTACCGGAGTTTCGGCAGGTGCACTGGTATCGCTAGCGGCGCGCGGAATATCGTCACTGGCGGCAGCATTATTGCCAGTGGCGGTGTCCGGCAAACCGGATGTAGTCGTACTGGAAGCAACATTCTGAGTCGGCAGGGCAGCCTGGCCATAGTCCTGGTTCCATTTAAGAACCATAACGTAGGCCACGATTGCCAGGGCGACGATCAGGATCGTGCGTTTGATATCCATGATTACTCGGCCATCGAAGAAGAACGGGAGGTAGGGATAGGTGGAACCGGGTCATAACCACCGGGATTCCACGGATGACAGCGACCTAAACGACGAAAGGTCAGCCAGCCACCGCGCAGAAGGCCATGATTTTCGATGGCTTCATACGCGTAGCAGGAACAACTGGGGTAGAAACGACAGTGACTGGCCATCAAAGGACTAATGGCATAGCGATAAAACTGGATCGGAACGAGGGCCAGTTTACGCATCGGTACTGTCTACCCCTACAGTTTCGGTTTTGACTTCTGGAACTGGCTTGCTGCGTGCCAGACGCTTCCAGAGCTTGCCGAAATGCTGAATCAATTCGGGGTTTTCTACATCGCCCAGACCTTTGCGCGCGACGATAACGATATCCCAGCCGACCAGTGAATCCTGGTGCAGACGGAATGATTCGCGCATCAAACGTTTGAGGCGATTGCGCTCAACGGAGAGCTTTACGCTCTTTTTCCCGATAACCAGCCCGAGACGGGGGTGATCAAGATCGTTGTTGCGTGCAAGGAGCAGGAGATTTTTCCCCGGAACCTTGCCGGTAGGGGAGTCAAAGACTGCCTTGAAATGCCGGGGAGTAAGCAGACGCTTTTCCCGACTGAAGTCCTGACTCACCTCCAGTACCGGATTATCAAACTGCCAGACGCGCACGACCTTTGGCGCGGCGACGCGACAGGACAGCACGGCCGTTCTTGGTAGCCATGCGAGCACGGAAACCGTGGGTACGGGCGCGTTTGATAGTGCTTGGTTGGAAAGTACGTTTCATGTCGTGTTACCTGGTTCGTCCACAACGGGCCGGAATGGCCCCCGTTTTAAGAGACCGGGGATTCTAGAGAAAGCAAGCCTTCAGGTCAATTTCCAACCAGCGTTTCCTTATAAATAGATCTCTAGGTGTTCTTTGCCTGATCACCTGCTCGCCATACATAAAAATAAAGAAGGGAATTATTTAAAGCTTTTCTGTAAAGCTTATAAAAGCTAGGCACACCTTCTTCTGTGGATAAGTAGCATTAGGCCTTGTCTGACGTGATGTACAGAGAATGACAACTACAGTGGAAAACCGTGTTCAGCCTGTGCTGCGCTGTCGGATAACCTGTGTGTGGAATGGCCTGTTATCCACAGGCAGGTTATCCACCGAGTTCAGCCCCCAGTTGTCCAGTGGCCTTAGAGGCGGTTATCCACAGAGCTTATTCACACACCGTTGGTCGCCTTTTTCCGATTTAACGCATTGATAAATCATGTTCACCGGGCAACCTGCATGTGGATAAGTGGACGGCTCGCCGCTACAATGGCCGCTTGTTTTTGCCTCACCGGCTTTCAACTTAGGGGATATCCGTGTCAGTGGAACTTTGGCAGCAGTGCGTGGAGCTTTTGCGCGAGGAGCTGCCTGCCCAACAATTCAACACCTGGATCCGTCCACTACAGGTCGAAGCCGAAGGCGACGAGTTGCGCGTCTACGCACCGAACCGTTTTGTGCTGGACTGGGTCAACGAAAAGTACCTGGGCCGCGTCCTTGAACTGCTGGATGAGCATGGCAACGGCACGGCGCCGGCGCTCTCCTTATTAATAGGCAGCAAGCGCAGCTCGGCACCGCGTGCCGCACCGAATGCACCGCTGGCCGCCGCTCAGGTTTCCCAGGCTCAGGTCAATGCCGCACCTGCGAACGTGCAGGCACCGACGCAGACGCCCGCACCGACGGCCAAGCGCTCGACGCAGAAAAGCCCCGAGGTCAGCGATGAACCGTCTCGCGACAGTTTCGATCCGATGTCCGGCGCTGCTTCGCAACAGGCGCCGGTTCGCGCCGAACAGCGTACCGTGCAGGTCGAAGGTGCCCTCAAGCACACCAGCTACCTGAACCGCACCTTTACCTTCGAGAACTTCGTCGAAGGTAAATCCAACCAGCTCGCCCGCGCGGCAGCCTGGCAGGTGGCGGACAATCCCAAGCACGGCTACAACCCACTCTTCCTTTATGGTGGCGTTGGCCTGGGTAAAACCCACTTGATGCATGCGGTGGGTAACCATCTATTAAAGAAGAATCCGAATGCCAAGGTCGTGTACCTGCATTCCGAGCGTTTCGTGGCCGACATGGTCAAGGCGCTGCAACTGAACGCGATCAACGAGTTCAAGCGTTTCTACCGTTCGGTAGACGCTTTGCTGATCGACGATATTCAGTTCTTCGCCCGCAAAGAGCGTTCGCAGGAAGAGTTTTTCCACACCTTCAACGCCCTGCTTGAAGGTGGCCAGCAGGTCATTCTCACCAGTGACCGCTACCCGAAAGAAATCGAAGGCCTTGAAGAACGCCTCAAATCCCGCTTCGGCTGGGGCCTGACGGTTGCCGTCGAGCCGCCGGAACTGGAAACCCGCGTGGCGATCTTGATGAAGAAGGCCGACCAGGCCAAAGTCGAGTTACCGCATGACGCCGCGTTCTTCATTGCCCAGCGCATTCGCTCCAACGTCCGTGAGCTGGAAGGTGCGCTGAAACGCGTGATCGCCCACTCGCACTTCATGGGCCGCGACATCACCATCGAGCTGATTCGCGAATCCCTGAAAGACTTGTTGGCGTTGCAGGACAAACTGGTCTCTGTGGATAACATTCAGCGCACCGTCGCCGAGTACTACAAGATCAAGATCTCGGATCTGCTGTCCAAGCGCCGTTCGCGCTCGGTGGCTCGTCCGCGTCAGGTCGCCATGGCCCTGTCCAAGGAACTGACCAACCACAGCCTGCCGGAAATCGGCGATGTGTTCGGCGGCCGCGACCACACCACGGTGTTGCACGCCTGCCGCAAGATCAACGAACTTAAGGAATCCGACGCGGACATCCGCGAGGACTACAAGAACCTGCTGCGTACACTGACCACTTGATGAACACCAGCGCAGCTTATTAAGGCAAGGGACTAGACCATGCATTTCACCATTCAACGCGAAGCCCTGTTGAAACCCCTGCAACTGGTCGCAGGCGTCGTCGAGCGCCGACAGACCTTGCCGGTACTCTCCAACGTGCTGCTGGTTGTCGAAGGCCAGCAACTGTCGCTGACCGGTACCGACCTCGAGGTCGAGCTGGTCGGTCGTGTGCAACTTGAAGAGCCGGCTGAAACAGGTTCCATCACGGTGCCTGCGCGCAAGCTGATGGATATCTGCAAAAGCCTGCCCAACGACGCGCTGATCGACATCAAGGTCGACGAGCAGAAGCTGGTGGTGAAGGCTGGCCGTAGCCGCTTCACCCTGTCGACTCTGCCGGCCAACGATTTCCCGACCGTTGAAGAAGGTCCGGGCTCGCTGACTTGCAGTCTTGAACAAAGCAAACTGCGTCGCCTGATCGAACGCACAAGCTTCGCCATGGCCCAACAGGACGTGCGTTATTACCTCAATGGCATGCTGCTGGAAGTGTCCGAAGGCATCATCCGCGCTGTGGCCACCGACGGTCACCGTCTGGCCATGTGCTCGATGAAGGCCGATATCGGCCAGCCAGATCGCCATCAGGTGATCGTGCCGCGCAAAGGTATTCTGGAACTGGCGCGTCTGCTCACCGAGCCGGACGGCAATGTCAGCATCGTGCTGGGTCAACATCACATCCGCGCCACCACCGGCGAATTCACCTTCACCTCGAAACTGGTTGACGGCAAGTTCCCGGACTACGAGCGCGTTCTGCCAAAGGGCGGCGACAAGCTGGTATTGGGCGATCGCCAGGCCTTGCGTGAAGCGTTCAGCCGTACCGCGATTCTGTCCAACGAGAAGTACCGTGGTATCCGTCTGCAACTGGCCAGCGGTCAGTTGAAGATCCAGGCCAACAACCCGGAACAGGAAGAAGCGGAAGAGGAAGTGGGCGTTGAATACAACGGCGGCTCTCTGGAAATCGGCTTCAACGTGAGCTATTTGCTCGACGTGCTGGGCGTGATGACCACCGAGCAGGTTCGTCTGATCCTGTCCGACTCCAACAGCAGTGCACTGGTGCAAGAGTCCGACAACGACGATTCGGCTTACGTTGTCATGCCGATGCGTCTGTAATCAGCTGACCCTGGATGTCCTTAAGTCGTGTTTCGGTCACCGCGGTGCGCAATCTGCACCCGGTGACCTTCTCCCCCTCCCCCCGCATCAACATTCTTTACGGCGCCAACGGCAGCGGCAAAACCAGTGTTCTGGAAGCCATTCATCTGCTGGGGCTTGCCCGTTCGTTTCGTAGCACGCGGCTGTTGCCGGTCATTCAGTACGAGCAACTCGCCTGCACCGTGTTCGGTCAGGTCGAATTGGCTGAGGGTGGGCACAGTGCGTTGGGGATCTCGCGCGATCGTCAGGGCGAGTTCCAGATACGCATCGACGGCCAGAACGCCCGCAGTGCTGCGCAGCTGGCGGAGATCCTGCCGCTGCAGTTGATCAACCCCGACAGCTTCCGCTTGCTTGAAGGTGCGCCGAAGATTCGTCGACAGTTTCTCGACTGGGGCGTGTTCCACGTCGAGCCGCGCTTTATGGCCACCTGGCAGCGGTTGCAGAAGGCCCTGCGCCAGAGAAACTCTTGGCTGCGACATGGTACACTTGACGCCGTTTCGCAAGCGGTTTGGGACAGGGAACTGTGCCAGGCCAGCGCTGAAATCGATGAATACCGCCGCGCCTACATCAAAGCCTTGAAACCAGTCTTTGAACAAACCTTGAGCGAACTGGTTGAGCTTGAAGGTTTGACGCTCAGCTATTACCGAGGCTGGGACAAAGACCGGGAATTGAGCGCCGTACTGGCTGGATCCGTGCAACGGGATCAGCAAATGGGTCATACCCAGGCCGGACCACAACGGGCTGATTTGCGTCTTAGATTGGGCGCTCACAACGCCGCGGACATCTTGTCCCGGGGTCAGCAGAAGTTGGTGGTCTGTGCACTACGGATTGCCCAAGGGCATTTGGTCAGCCAGGCCCGTCGCGGTCAGTGTATTTATCTGGTGGATGACTTGCCGTCCGAGCTGGACGAGGGCCATCGTCGCGCGCTGTGCCGTTTGCTGGAAGACTTACGCTGCCAGGTTTTTATCACCTGTGTAGATCACGAATTATTGAGGGAAGGCTGGCAGACGGAAACGCCAGTCGCTCTGTTCCACGTGGAACAGGGCCGTATCACCCAGACCCACGACCATCGGGAGTGAAGGCATTGAGCGAAGAAAATACGTACGACTCAACGAGCATTAAAGTGCTGAAAGGCCTGGATGCCGTACGCAAACGTCCCGGTATGTACATTGGTGACACCGACGATGGCAGCGGTCTGCACCACATGGTGTTCGAGGTGGTCGACAACTCGATCGACGAAGCCCTCGCCGGCCACTGCGATGACATCAGCATCATTATCCACCCGGATGAGTCCATCACCGTTAAAGACAACGGCCGTGGCATCCCGGTAGACGTACACAAAGAGGAAGGCGTTTCCGCCGCCGAGGTCATCATGACCGTCCTCCACGCTGGCGGTAAGTTCGACGATAACTCCTACAAGGTCTCCGGCGGTCTGCACGGTGTAGGTGTGTCGGTAGTGAACGCACTGTCCGAAGAGCTGGTTCTGACTGTTCGCCGCAGCGGCAAGATCTGGGAACAGACCTACGTCCACGGCGTACCTCAGGCACCGATGGCCATCGTTGGCGACAGCGAAACCACCGGCACCCAGATCCACTTCAAGGCTTCCAGCGAAACCTTCAAGAACATTCACTTCAGCTGGGACATCCTGGCCAAGCGCATTCGTGAACTGTCCTTCCTCAACTCCGGTGTCGGCATCGTCCTCAAGGATGAGCGCAGCGGCAAGGAAGAGCTGTTCAAGTACGAAGGCGGCCTGCGTGCGTTCGTTGAATACCTGAACACCAACAAGACTGCGGTCAACCAGGTGTTCCACTTCAACATCCAGCGTGAAGACGGCATCGGCGTGGAAATCGCCCTGCAGTGGAACGACAGCTTCAACGAGAATCTGTTGTGTTTCACCAACAACATTCCGCAGCGCGACGGCGGTACCCACCTGGTGGGCTTCCGCTCGGCCCTGACGCGTAACCTGAACAACTACATCGAGCAGGAAGGTCTGGCGAAGAAGCACAAAGTCGCCACCACCGGCGACGATGCCCGTGAAGGCCTGACCGCGATCATTTCGGTGAAAGTGCCGGATCCGAAGTTCAGCTCGCAGACCAAAGACAAGCTGGTCTCTTCCGAAGTGAAGACTGCGGTCGAGCAGGAGATGGGCAAGTACTTCTCCGACTTCCTCCTGGAAAACCCGAACGAAGCCAAGCTGGTCGTCGGCAAGATGATCGACGCCGCCCGTGCCCGTGAAGCGGCGCGTAAAGCCCGTGAGATGACCCGCCGCAAAGGCGCGCTGGACATTGCCGGTCTGCCAGGCAAGCTCGCTGACTGCCAGGAAAAAGACCCGGCGCTGTCCGAACTGTACCTCGTGGAAGGTGACTCCGCGGGCGGCTCTGCCAAGCAGGGACGTAACCGCAAGACCCAGGCGATCCTGCCGTTGAAGGGCAAGATCCTCAACGTCGAGAAAGCGCGTTTCGACAAGATGATCTCTTCCCAGGAAGTGGGCACCTTGATCACCGCGCTGGGCTGCGGCATCGGTCGCGACGAATACAACATCGACAAGCTGCGTTATCACAACATCATCATCATGACCGATGCTGACGTCGACGGTTCGCACATCCGTACCCTGCTGCTGACCTTCTTCTTCCGTCAGTTGCCGGAGCTGATCGAGCGCGGCTACATCTACATCGCCCAGCCGCCGCTGTACAAGGTCAAGAAAGGCAAGCAAGAGCAATACATCAAAGACGACGACGCCATGGAAGAGTACATGACGCAGTCGGCTCTGGAAGATGCGAGCCTGCACCTGAACGAAGAAGCCCCGGGCATTTCCGGTGAAGCACTCGAGCGTCTGGTAAACGACTTCCGCATGGTGATGAAGACCCTCAAGCGTCTTTCGCGCCTGTACCCGCAAGAGCTGACCGAGCACTTCATCTACCTGCCGGCCGTGAGCCTGGAAATGCTTGGCGACCACGCAAAGATGCAGGACTGGCTGGCCCAGTACGAAGTCCGTCTGCGCACCGTCGAGAAGTCCGGTCTGGTCTACAAGGCCAGCCTGCGTGAAGACCGTGAACGTGGTGTGTGGCTGCCGGAGGTCGAACTGATCTCCCACGGCCTGTCGAACTACGTCACCTTCAACCGCGACTTCTTCGGCAGCAACGACTACAAAACCGTCGTCACCCTTGGCGCTCAACTGAGCACCCTGCTCGACGACGGCGCGTACATCCAGCGTGGCGAGCGCAAGAAGGCAGTCACCGAGTTCAAGGAAGCCCTCGACTGGCTGATGGCGGAAAGCACTAAGCGCCACACCATTCAGCGATACAAAGGTCTGGGCGAAATGAACCCGGATCAGCTGTGGGAAACCACCATGGACCCAAGCGTGCGCCGCATGCTGAAAGTCACCATCGAAGACGCCATTGGCGCAGACCAGATCTTCAACACCCTGATGGGTGATGCGGTCGAACCTCGCCGTGACTTCATCGAGAGCAATGCGTTGGCGGTTTCGAACCTGGATTTCTGATCCATATCAGCTGCAACGAAAAAGGCCAACGCATTGCGTTGGCCTTTTTTTATTTTCCCGGTTTGCCACTGTCAACCATTCCGAGCATGTGCTCGGAATGGTCTACTCGACCGCAGATGCGACACTTTCTAAACGATACCCATACCCATAAATCGTCAGCAACTGCCAACCCCGATCCGCCGTCAGCCCGAGCTTGTTACGTAGCCGATAGATATGCGTATCCAACGGTCGCGATGATGCCATCTCCTCATGCGGCCAAAACCGCTCATATAGATAATCCCGCGACAACGGCCGGCCCAGATTGCTGAACAGACACCGCGCCAGCCGATATTCACGCTCGGTCATGACGATCGGCTTTCCCTCCCGGGTAACGGTCAGCTCTGCATCATCAAACGTCAGGTCATTGAAGCTCAGCACTTCGGTCGCCGTGCTGCGTGGCTGGCTATGCCGACGTAGTACTGCGGCGACTCGGGCTTTCAGTTCATTGGGGCGGAACGGTTTACTTACATAATCGTCGGCCCCGGCATTCAACGCCTGGACGATATCGCTCTCGCCATCACGACTGGTGAGCATGATCGCCGCCGGCGGTGCTTCCATGTGTTCGCGAGTCCAGCGCAGCAGGGCCAAGCCGGTCAGGTCTGGCAGTTGCCAGTCGAGGATCAGCAGGTCGAAGGTTTCCCGGCGCAACTGGCGCAGCAAGTCTTCGCCACGCTCGAAGCTGTGCAGCGACCATGGCTGATCGCCGGCATCGGCCATTTGCTGCAGGGTTTGCTCGACCCGGCGCAGTTCGGCGGGTTCGTCGTCCAGAATCGCAACGCGCATTCGCGGTTATTCCTTGTTGCTGGGGCAGTTGGCGGACAACCATAGTCGCTCGGCCCAAGCTGTGAAAGTAAGCGGCCCGCCGTTGGTCGACGTCCGCTATGATTCTTCGGGTCTACGTCTCAGACCTGTGGCCCATGAAACCATTCACACTGCCCTGCCCTTTTTCCCCATGAACAATCAGCGTCGGCGTGAAAGCCGTGAACCGAGCCAGGTGCAGCGATTGTTTCGACAGTTGGTGCGCGAATGGTTGTGGATAAGTCTAGTGCTGTTGCCGCTGACTGCGCTGCTGTCTTATCGCGCGCAGATTAACCTGCATGATGCGTCTGCCGCCAAAGGCGCCCTGTTGTCGGTCGCCTTGGTGGCTGGCAGTCTTGGCCTGCTGTTGTGGCGCCCGCGCTGGGCGCTCTGGGTCACGTTGATCAGCATGGCGTGCGCGTTGCTGACCAGTGCAGGTTTAGCGGAATCGCGCCGCTGGTGGTCGCCGACGCCAGCCGTGTTGGGGATGTTGTTCGGTTATCTGATCTGGAACTGGCGGCGCCTGAGCGTAGTGCTGACTTATTTCGGCTGGGAGCTGGCACGACTGGACAGCGAGCCGAAGGTTTTCCCCGAACGCCGTCGCGCGCAATTCACCGGGGCTGATCGCTTGCAGGGCCAGATCATGGCGCTGGAACAGGCTATGAGTCGCACCCGTGATACCCGGCGCTTTATTGCCGACGGTCTGGAGTACTTGCCCGTCGCCACACTGATCAGCGATCCCAAAGGCCAGATCCTGCTGGGCAATCGCAAGGCTCGCCAGCTATTCGATCACAATCTGGTGGGGGACGACGTCCTCGATCAACTGGCCAGCCTCGGTTACCCGGAGTTGTCCACAGAGTTGCGCCCGTCACTGTCGGCCATTCCGCTGTTGGAGTTTCGCGATCACAAGGAACGCAGCCTGCGCCTGGAGCGTGCCGCCCTGCTGCCTGTGGACGGAGACACGCCGATTGGTTGGCTGCTCAGCCTCACCGACCTCAGCGCCGAACGTGCCGCCGAGGAACAACGCGGGGTATTGCTGCGCTTTCTTTCCCACGACTTGCGTGCTCCGCATTCGGCGATACTCGCCCTGCTCGATGTTCACCGCCATCAGGCCGGGGCGGACTCGCCGTTATTCGAACAGATTGAGCGGCAGGTGCGTCGCGCGCTGGATCTCACCGATGGTTTCGTCTTGCTGGCGCGGGCCGAGTCCGAAGCCTATCAGTTCCAGCCCAGTCTGTTCGCGATGTTGGTGCTGGACGTGCTGGACCAGGCATTGCCCATCGCCCAGCAGAAACGCATCGAACTGCTGCATGACATGGATGAGCAATCCCAAGAGCGCCTGATCATGGCTGACCAGGGATTACTGACGCGTGCGCTGTTCAACCTGCTGGAGAATGCGATCAAGTACAGCCCGGCAGATACCACGATTGAACTACGAGTCAGTTGCCAAGGAGAGTGGCTACGTTGCGAACTGACCGATCAAGGCAGAGGCATCGCCGAACAAGAGTTGCCTGACCTGTTCAGTCAGTACCGACGTTTTTCCTCCGCACAAGGCATCGACGGCGTTGGCCTGGGCTTGTCGATGGTCAAAGCGGTGGTTGATCACCACGGCGGCAAAATCTCGTGCCACAGCATGGTCGATCAAGGCACCACATTTCTTTTCGAATTACCGTTGATCGCCGAGTGAACAGGCACAAAAAAACCGGCTATATCAGCCGGTCTTTTTACATCCGAAAAAAACTTATGCACGTTTTACGGTGTTTTATGAGCTTGAGAAATATATAAGTAAATCAATCACTTAATTTCAATATTCAGGCTTTTTCAACAAAACCGTACACAGGTTATCCACAAAATCTCAGACAGCGATCTGATCGCTTGCAGCCGGTGCTTGCGGTGCCGGTGGCAGCGAACCCATTTCCCGTTGAGTCTTCTCGTTCCACGCTTGTACGCGGTCGTTCAGATCAGCAATGGCGCGAGGCCCTGTGCCTTCGGCATACATCGGCTCACCGATGACCACGGTGATCACCCCAGACTTCTTGCCCCAGCCGATTTTCGGCCAGAATTTGCCGGCATTGTGTGCAATCGGCAGGACCGGAAGCGCCGCATTCACTGCCAAAGCGCTACCACTGCGGGAGAACTTGCCGACAGTGCCGTAAGGAACGCGTGTACCTTCCGGAAAGATCAGCACCCAAACGTTGTCCTTGAGCAGCTCATCACCTTTGGCCGCGACTTGTTTCAGCGCCGCTTTCGGGTTGTCGCGATCAATCGCGATCGGCCGCAGCATGGCCATGGCCCAGCCAAAGAACGGTACATAAAGCAGTTCGCGCTTGAGCACCTGGCTCAACGGCGAAAAATAAGCGGAGAGAAAGAACGTCTCCCAAGTGCTCTGGTGGTTCGACTGAATCACGCAGGGCCGATCAGGTACGTTTTCCGCGCCTTTGATTTCGTAACGGATACCGAGAAACACCTTGGTCAACCACAAGGCGCAACGGCACCAGTACACGTTGATAAAACGATAACGCGCCTTGAACGGCAGAAACGGCGCGATGAAAAAACTCAAGCTGCACCACAGCAGGGAGGTGGTGCCCAGCAGCAGGTAAAAGAGAAAAATCCTGATGGCCCGCAGTATCGACATAGTGACGTTTACCGTTACGGGGCAATGCCCGAATGTTCAAGCGCACTCCCGATCAATCCCTGGTCAGGAACTTCAGAAGTACTCTAGTTGTGGATAAGTTCTGCGGCAATCGCCGCCAGATCGTCAAAAATCAGAGTGCCAACCGGCAGGGTTTTGCCCTGAGTCTTTGCGCCCTTTCCGGTCTTTACCAAAACTGGCTGTGAATCGACGGCTTTGGCAGCTTCCAGGTCACCAAGGCTGTCGCCGACGAACCAGACATTGGCCAGCGTCACGTTGTAATGCGCCGCGATGGTTTTCAGCATCCCCGGTTTCGGCTTGCGGCAATCGCAGCCTTCGTCCGGCCCATGCGGGCAATACACGATCAGCCCGACTTCACCGCCCTGCTCCGCCACGAGCGTACGCAGTCGCGCGTGCATGGCATCGAGGGTGGCGAGGTCGTAGTAGCCGCGAGCAATGCCCGACTGGTTGGTGGCGACCGCCACCGTCCAGCCGGCCTTGCTCAACTGCGCAATCGCCTCGATCGAGCCGGGCAAAGGAATCCACTCCGCCACTGACTTGATGTAAGCGTCGGAGTCGTAATTGATCACTCCGTCCCGATCGAGAATCAGCAGTTTCAACAGCAATCCCTCAACCCAGCAGCGAAATGTCGGCAACACCGAGGAACAGACCACGCAGACGCGCCAGCAGCGCGTAACGGTTGGCCCGCACATTGGCGTCGTCGGCATTGACCATCACCGCGTCGAAGAACGCATCCACCGGCTCACGCAATGCCGCCAGGCGTGCCAGCGATTCGTTGTACTGACGCGCTGCCGCCATTGGCTGCACCGCTTGATCCGCTTGCTGGATCGCCGAGTACAGCGAGAACTCGTTGGCGTTGTCGAAGTACTTGGCTTGCACCTCGGTCGGTACCGCGCCTTCGAGTTTGCTCAACAGGTTCGACACACGCTTGTTCACCGCCGCCAGCGCTGCTGCTTCCGGCAGTTTGCGGAAGGCTTGCACTGCTTGCACACGCTGGTCGAAGTCCAGCGCCGAACCCGGCTTCAGGGCACGCACCGACAGGTAAGTGGCAACATCGACGCCTTCGTCTTCGTAACGTGCACGCAGACGATCGAAGATGAACTCCAGCACGGCTTCGTTGAGGCCGGCAGCCTTGACCTTGGCGCCGAACGCAGTCACGGCGAAAGCCACGGCGTCGTTCAGGTCCAGATCGAGTTTTTTCTCGATCAGGATGCGCAGCACACCGAGGGCCGCACGGCGCAGGGCATACGGGTCTTTGCTGCCGGTTGGCAGCATGCCGATACCGAAGATACCGACCAGAGTGTCGAGCTTGTCAGCGATCGCGACGGCCGCACCGGTCAGGGTGGCTGGCAGTTCCGCACCGGCACCACGTGGCATGTACTGCTCGTTGAGCGCCAGCGCGACGTCTTCCGGCTCGCCGTCATTGAGGGCGTAGTAGTAACCGGCGACACCTTGCATCTCCGGGAACTCGCCGACCATTTCGGTGGCCAGGTCACACTTCGACAGCAGACCTGCGCGCGCAGCCCACGAGGCGTTGCCACCGATGCGCGCGGCGATGTACGCAGCCAGTTTGGAAACGCGCTCGGCCTTGTCGTAGACGCTGCCGAGTTTTTCCTGGAACACCACGTTCTTCAGGCGATCATTGAAGGCTTCGAGTTTCTGCTTCTTGTCTTGCTTGAAGAAGAACTCGGCGTCGGTCAGACGTGGACGAACCACTTTCTCGTTACCGGCGATGATCTGTTGCGGGTCTTTGCTTTCGATGTTGGCCACAGTAATGAAACGTGGCAGCAACTTGCCGTCGGCATCCAGCAGGCAGAAGTACTTCTGGTTGTCCTGCATGGTGGTGATCAGGGCTTCTTGCGGCACGTCGAGGAAACGCTCCTCGAACGAGCACACCAGCGGCACCGGCCATTCAACCAGCGCGGTCACTTCGTCGAGCAGCGCCGGCGGAACGATTGCCGTGCCTTCCTGACGGGTGGCCAGCTCTTCGGTGCGCTTGCTGATGATCTCGCGACGCTCATTGGCATCGGCCAATACATAAGCGGCACGCAGGTCGGCGAGGTAGCTCGACGGCGAACCGATGCGCACGCTTTCCGGGTGATGGAAGCGGTGACCACGGGAATCACGGCCAGCCTTCTGCGCGAGGATGGTGCAGTCGATGACCTGGTCACCGAGCAGCATCACCAGCCATTGGGTCGGACGCACGAACTCTTCCTTGCGCGCACCCCAACGCATGCGTTTCGGGATCGGCAGGTCGTTCAGCGAGTCTTCGACGATGGTCGGTAGCAGGCTCGCGGTCGGCTTGCCGGCGATGCTCTGGCTGTAACGCAGTTTCGGGCCGCTCTGGTCGATTTCGCTCAGATCGACGCCGCACTTCTTGGCGAAGCCCAGTGCTGCTTGCGTTGGATTGCCGTCAGCGTCGAACGCCGCCTGACGTGGTGGGCCGTCGAGGTTGATGCTGCGATCCGGCTGTTGAGTGGCCAGTGCAGTAATCAGCACGGCCAAACGACGCGGTGCGGCGTAGACGGTTTTAGTCTCGTAGCTCAGGCCAGCGGCTTGCAGGCCTTTGTCGATACCGGCGAGGAACGCTTCAGCCAAGGTGTTCAGGGCTTTCGGTGGCAGTTCTTCGGTGCCCAGTTCAACCAGAAAATCTTGCGCACTCATTGTGCTGCCTCCAGCTTGGCCAGTACTTCGTCACGCAGGTCCGGGGTCGCCATCGGGAAGCCCAGCTTGGCGCGCGCCAGCAGGTAGGCTTGCGCAACGGAACGCGCCAGGGTGCGTACGCGCAGAATGTATTGCTGACGCGCGGTCACCGAGATCGCCCGGCGCGCATCCAGCAGGTTGAAGGTGTGCGACGCCTTCAACACCATTTCGTAGCTCGGCAACGGCAGCGGCTGGTCGAGTTCGATCAGGCGCTTGGCTTCGCTTTCATAGAAGTCGAACAGTTCGAACAGCTTGTCGACGTTGGCGTGTTCGAAGTTGTAAGTGGACTGCTCCACTTCGTTCTGGTGGAACACGTCGCCGTAGGTCACTTTGCCGAACGGGCCGTCAGCCCAGACCAGGTCGTAGACCGAATCCACGCCTTGCAGGTACATGGCCAGACGCTCGAGACCGTAAGTGATCTCGCCGGTCACCGGGTAGCACTCGATGCCGCCCGCCTGCTGGAAGTAAGTGAACTGAGTCACTTCCATGCCGTTGAGCCAGACTTCCCAGCCCAGACCCCAGGCGCCGAGGGTCGGCGATTCCCAGTTGTCTTCGACGAAGCGAATGTCGTGGACCAGCGGGTCCAGGCCAACATGCTTGAGCGAGCCCAGATACAGTTCCTGGAAATTGTCCGGGTTCGGTTTCAGGACGACCTGGAACTGATAGTAGTGCTGCAGACGGTTCGGGTTTTCGCCGTAACGGCCGTCAGTCGGACGGCGGCTTGGCTGCACGTAGGCGGCGTTCCAGGTTTCCGGGCCGATGGCGCGGAGGAAGGTCGCGGTGTGGAAAGTGCCGGCGCCTACTTCCATATCGTAGGGCTGAAGTACCACGCAACCTTGCTCGGCCCAGTATTGCTGGAGCGCGAGGATCAAGTCTTGGAAGGTACGCACGGCTGGCGTAGGCTGGCTCACGAAATTCACCTGTTTCTTGGGCTGCGATTTAAAGAGCGGGAGTATACCCGATTCAGTCGCACCTCCACCCCCTGGAGCCTTATGCCACGCTGCTTTTGGTGTACCGAAGATCCGCTGTACATGGCTTATCACGATCAGGAGTGGGGCACGCCGCTACGCGATGCGCAGGGTTTGTTCGAGTTGCTTTTGCTCGAAGGGTTCCAGGCCGGGCTGTCCTGGATCACCGTGTTGCGCAAGCGCGAGCGTTATCGCGAGGTGTTGTTCGGCTTCGACGTACAGCGCGTGGCGCAGATGAGCGACGCTGAAATCGACGAATTGATGCTCGATCCTGGGATCATCCGCAACCGCCTGAAACTCAACGCCGCCCGGCGTAATGCCCAGGCCTGGCTGGCGCTGGAGGACCCGGTGGCGTTCCTCTGGTCGTTCGTCGGTGACCAACCGATCATCAATCATTTCAAGGATCGCAGCGAAGTCCCGGCGATCACCCCCGAAGCGCTGGCGATGAGCAAAGCCTTGAAAAAGGCCGGATTCACGTTCGTCGGCCCGACCATTTGCTACGCACTGATGCAGGCCTCGGGCATGGTCATGGACCACACTCAGGACTGCGACCGCTACGCGCAGCTCGTCAACGCCGGTTAGAATGGCCGCCTCGCGCACCGCACAAGATCAGGAGTGACCTGTGGAAAAGTTTAAAGGCGCCTTGCTGGTAGGCGCTCTGCGGCTGTTTGCCCTGCTGCCATGGCGGGCCGTGCAGGCCGTAGGTTCGGCGATCGGCTGGATCATGTGGAAAACCCCCAACCGTTCCCGCGAAGTGGTGCGGATCAACCTTGCGAAATGTTTTCCACAGATGGATGCCGCCGAACGTGAACGTCTGGTCGGCCAAAGCCTGAAAGACATCGGCAAGTCGCTGACCGAAAGCGCCTGCGCGTGGATCTGGCCGGCGCAGCGCTCGATCGACCTGGTGCGTGAAGTTGAAGGCCTCGACATCCTCAAGGATGCCTTGGCCTCGGGCAAAGGCGTGGTCGGCATCACCAGCCATTTAGGCAATTGGGAAGTGCTCAATCACTTCTATTGCAGCCAGTGCAAACCGATCATTTTCTACCGTCCGCCGAAGCTCAAGGCTGTGGATGAGTTATTGCGCAAACAGCGCGTGCAACTGGGCAACAAAGTCGCTGCTTCCACCAAGGAAGGCATCCTCAGTGTGATCAAGGAAGTGCGCAAAGGTGGTGCAGTGGGCATTCCTGCTGACCCGGAACCGGCCGAATCCGCCGGGATCTTCGTGCCGTTCTTCGCCACCCAGGCGCTGACCAGCAAATTCGTGCCGAACATGCTGGCGGGCGGTAAAGCGGTCGGTGTATTCCTGCATGCGCTGCGCCTGCCCGACGGTTCTGGCTACAAAGTGATCCTCGAAGCCGCGCCAGAAGCCATGTACAGCACCGATACCGCCGAATCCTGCGCCGCGATGAGTAAAGTCGTCGAGCGTTACGTCGCCGCGTACCCGAGCCAGTACATGTGGAGCATGAAGCGCTTCAAGAAGCGTCCGCCGGGCGAAGAGCGCTGGTACTGAGCTGATTGGCATGATCTGTGGATAACCTCACTGGCGAGGTTATCCACAACCGTTCATCAAAGGGCGCAACAAGATGTCCGAACAACGCAAATCCTTCCGCATCAAGATTACCCACGACAGCTTTGGCGAATGCCTCGGGCAGACGCGCAACTTGTCGCCTACCGGGGTGTTTGTGCAGCATCCGGTTTTGGCTTCTTTGCCCAAAGGCGCAGTGGTTTACGGCGAGGTGCAGGGTTTACCCACAGGCGCGCCGCGGGTGCGGATGGAAGTGGTGACGGTAGATGCCGACGGGATCGGTCTTCGCTACCTTTGACTTATAGCGCCTGACGATCAAGCTTCTTCAGAAACACCGTCATTTCCTTCTCGGCCTGCTTGTCGCCATGGGCGCGGGCCGCTTCCAGACCGTGTTCCCACGCATTACGTGCGGCGGCGTGATCGCCTAGCGCGAGTTGCGCCTTGCCTAACAGTTTCCATGCCGCCGAATACTTCGGATCGAAACCAACACATCGCTGGAAGTGCTCGGCGGCCTTGGCGTTTTCACCCAGATCCAGATAACCCTTGCCCAGGCCGAAGCGCAGCAGAGAGTTATCCACACCCTTGGCGAGCATTTTTTCCAGGGATTCGAGCATTTTTTGCACCCTCGTTTCAGTGATCGTTCCCACGCTCCGCGTGGGAATGCCTCAATGGACGCTCTGCGTCCGCTCTTGGGACGCAGAGCGTCCCGGGCTGCATTCCCACGCAGAGAGTGGGAACGATCAACCTCAGAAGAAGCTCAACCCCACATGAAACAGCTTCTCCACATCGCGAATATGCTTTTTATCCACAAGGAACAGGATCACATGGTCGCCCGCTTCGATCACCGTGTCGTCGTGGGCGATGATCACTTGCTCGTTGCGAATGACCGCGCCAATGGTGGTGCCGGGCGGCAGGCCAATCTTCTCGATGGGCTTGCCGATGACCTTGCTCGACTTCGCATCACCGTGGGCAATCGCCTCGATGGCTTCTGCCGCACCGCGGCGCAGTGAGTGCACGCTGACGATATCGCCACGACGCACGTGCGCCAGCAAGGTGCCGATGGTCGCCAGTTGCGGGCTGATGGCGATGTCGATATCGCCGCCTTGAATCAGATCGACGTAGGCCGGGTTGTTGATGATCGTCATGACCTTCTTCGCCCCCAGCCGTTTGGCCAGCAGCGACGACATGATGTTGGCTTCGTCATCGTTGGTGAGGGCGAGGAAGATATCGGCGTCGGCAATGTTCTCCTCCATCAGTAAATCACGATCTGATGCACTGCCCTGCAGCACCACGGTGCTGTCGAGGGTGTCGGAGAGATAACGGCAACGCGCCGGATTCATCTCGATGATCTTCACCTGATAACGGCTTTCGATGGCCTCGGCCAGACGTTCACCGATCTGCCCGCCACCGGCAATGACGATGCGTTTGTAGGTTTCGTCGAGGCGGCGCATTTCGCTCATCACCGCGCGAATATTCTCACGGGCGGCGATGAAAAAGACTTCGTCATCCGCCTCGATCACCGTATCGCCCTGGGGCAGGATCGGCCGGTCACGGCGGAAAATTGCGGCGACGCGAGTCTCGACATTCGGCATGTGCTCACGCAACTGCCGCAGTTGCTGACCCACCAGCGGACCGCCGTAATAGGCGCGCACCGCCACCAGTTGCGCTGCACCCTCGGCGAAGTCGATCACCTGCAAGGCGCCCGGATGCTGGATCAGGCGCTTGATGTAGTTGGTCACCACCTGCTCGGGGCTGATCAGCACGTCGACCGGAATCGCTTCGTTCTGAAACAGTTGCTCCTCGCGATTGAGGTAGGACGCTTCGCGCACCCGGGCGATCTTGGTCGGGGTGTGGAACAGCGTGTGGGCGACCTGGCAGGCGACCATGTTGGTTTCGTCGCTGTTGGTCACCGCCACCAGCATGTCCGCGTCGTCGGCGCCGGCCTGACGCAGCACCGACGGCAGCGAGCCCCGGCCCTGCACGGTGCGGATGTCGAGGCGGTCGCCGAGGTCGCGCAGGCGCTCACCGTCGGTGTCGACTACCGTAATATCGTTGGCCTCGCTGGCCAGATGTTCTGCCAGCGAACCGCCGACCTGTCCTGCACCGAGGATGATGATTTTCATCCAGTCACTCCGTTAAATCCGTTTAGCTGCGCGCGGCAGCGATCTTGATCAGCTTGGCGTAGTAGAACCCGTCATGCCCACCTTGCTGGGCCAGCAGTTGGCGACCATGGGGCTGTTTGATTCCGGCCGACGTGGCCAGATCCAGTTCACGGCCGCCTGGGGTACGCTCAAGGAACGCAGCGATGACTTCGGTATTCTCGGTCGGCAGCGTCGAGCAGGTGGCGTATAGCAGGATGCCGCCGACTTCGAGGGTTTTCCACATCGCGTCGAGCAGTTCGCCTTGCAGTTGCGCGAGGGCGACGATGTCGTCCGGCTGACGGGTCAGCTTGATGTCCGGATGGCGGCGGATCACGCCGGTGGCCGAGCACGGCGCGTCTAGCAGAATGCGCTGGAACGGTTTGCCGTCCCACCACTTTTCGGTATCGCGACCGTCGGCGGCGATCAGTTCGGCGTTCAGACCAAGGCGTTCGAGGTTTTCTTTCACTCGCACCAGACGCTTGGCTTCCAGATCCACCGCCACTACACCGGCCAGCGCCGGTTCGGCTTCGAGGATGTGGCAAGTCTTGCCGCCCGGCGCGCAGCAGGCGTCGAGCACGCGTTGGCCCGGCGCCAGATCGAGTAGATCGGCGGCCAGTTGCGCCGCTTCGTCCTGCACGCTGATCCAGCCCTCGGCGAAACCTGGCAGGCTGCGTACGTCGGCGGCGGCTTCGAGAATGATGCCGTCGCGACTGTACACACATGGCGTCGCGGCAATCCCGGCCTCAGTCAGCAAGCCGAGATAGGCGTCGCGGCGGTGGTGACGGCGGTTGACCCGCAGGATCATCGGCGGATGCGCATTGTTCGCCTCGCAAATCGCTTCCCACTGTTCCGGCCAGAAGGCCTTCAGGGATTTTTGCAGCCAGCGCGGGTGAGCGGTGCGCACCACTGGGTCACGTTCCAGCTCGGCGAAAATCGTTTCGCTTTCGCGCTGGGCATTGCGCAGCACGGCGTTGAGCAGGCCTTTGGCCCACGGCTTCTTCAGCTTGTCCGCGCAACCGACGGTTTCGCCGATGGCGGCATGGGCCGGTACGCGGGTGTAGAGCAATTGGTAGAGACCGACCAGCAGCAGCGCTTCGACATCGGCGTCGGCAGCCTTGAACGGTTTCTGCAGCAGCTTCTCGGCCAGTGCCGACAGGCGTGGCTGCCAGCGCGCAGTGCCGAAGGCCAGATCCTGAGTGAAGCCGCGATCACGATCCTCGACCTTGTCCAGTTGCGTCGGCAGGGAGCTGTTCAACGAGGCTTTGCCGCTGAGCACGGCGGCGAGTGCCTTGGCGGCGGCCAGGCGCGGGTTCATTGCGCGTCCACCGCTGCGCCGAGCACGGTGCCGACAGCGAATTTCTCTCGACGGCTGTTGAACAGGTCGCTGAAGTTCAGCGCCTTGCCGCCGGGCAATTGCAGGCGGGTCAGGCACAGCGCCTGCTCGCCGCACGCGACGACCAAACCGTCCTTGCTGGCGCTGAGGATTTCACCCGGCGCGCCTTTACCTTCGGCGAGTGTCGCCGCCAGTACTTTCAGCGCTTCACCGTTGAGGGTGCTGTGGGTGATCGGCCATGGGTTGAAGGCGCGCACCAGGCGTTCCAGCTCAACGGCCGGACGGCTCCAGTCGATGCGTGCTTCGTCTTTGTTCAGCTTGTGCGCGTAAGTGGCGAGCTCATCGTTCTGCACTTCGCCTTCCAGCGTGCCTGCAGCCAGACCGGCAATCGCCTGGACCACGGCGGGCGGGCCCATTTCGGCGAGGCGGTCGTGCAGCGTGCCGCCGGTGTCTTCGCCGGTGATCGGCGTGACGACCTTGAGCAGCATCGGTCCGGTGTCGAGGCCCGCTTCCATGCGCATCACGGTCACGCCGCTTTCCGCGTCGCCGTGTTCGACGGCGCGCTGAATCGGCGCCGCACCGCGCCAGCGTGGCAGCAAGGAGGCGTGGCTGTTGATGCAGCCCAGACGCGGGATATCCAGCACCACTTGCGGCAGGATCAGGCCGTAGGCGACCACTACCAGCAAGTCCGGCTTCAGTGCGGCCAGTTCAGCCTGAGCGTCAGCGTTGCGCAAGGTCGGCGGCTGCAACACCTGGATATGGTTTTCCAGGGCGAGTTGTTTGACCGGGCTTGGCATCAGTTTTTGCCCGCGACCGGCCGGACGATCCGGTTGGGTATAGACCGCAACGATCTCGTAAGGGCTGTTCAGCAGGGCCTTGAGGTGTTCGGCGGCGAATTCGGGGGTGCCGGCAAAAACGATGCGCAGTGGCTCAGTCATGAAGGGAGTCTCATAAAAAGAAAAAGGCTTGCCGCAGCAAGCCTTTGAAGAGGGGCATCAAGCGTTCTGGCGGTGCTGCTTTTCCAGTTTCTTCTTGATCCGGTCGCGTTTGAGCGTGGACAGGTAATCGACGAACAATTTGCCGTTGAGGTGGTCGCATTCGTGCTGGATGCACACCGCGAGCAGGCCTTCGGCGATCAGTTCATAGGGCTTGCCGTCGCGGTCCAGCGCCTTGATCTTGACCTTTTGCGGGCGGTCGACGTTTTCGTAGAAACCCGGTACCGACAGGCAACCTTCCTGGTATTGGTCCATTTCGTCGGTCAGCGATTCGAACTCGGGGTTGATGAACACCCGCGGTTCGGTGCGGTCTTCGGAAAGGTCCATCACGACGATACGTTTGTGCACGTTGACCTGGGTCGCGGCAAGGCCGATGCCCGGCGCTTCATACATTGTTTCAAACATGTCATCGACCAACTGACGCACTTCGTCGTCCACTACAGCCACAGGTTTGGCGATAGTGCGCAGACGCGGGTCCGGGAATTCGAGGATGTTTAAAATGGCCATAGGCTTTGATTGCTGCACACGTTGAGTAAAGTCGGGCGATGGCCTGGCAGGTCCGAAGATGCAGGCTACCGTTGTGAAGCGTAGCTTGTGCATTTTGCACAAGCGAGCCACGGGGGCTCTGACGGTTCACGCGAATGCACATGATAAAGGGATTCACTGCATGAGGAAAACACTACTCGCCCTGCTGCTGTTGGCCTCGGGAGGCGTGGCGCAAGGGCAAGTGCAACTCAGGGATGGTTTTCCACAGCAATACACGGTGGTTTCGGGGGATACGCTCTGGGACATTTCCGGCAAATACCTGCGCGAGCCCTGGCAGTGGCCACAACTGTGGCGGGCCAATCCGCAAATCGAAAACCCCAACCTGATCTATCCCGGCGACACGCTGACGCTCAGTTATGTCGATGGCCAGCCACGTCTGACCCTTAATCGCGGCGAGTCGCGCGGCACCATCAAGCTCTCGCCACGCATTCGCACCAGCCCGGTGGCCGAGGCGATTCCGAGCATTCCGCTGAAATCCATCAACAGCTTTTTGCTGAGCAACCGCATCGTCGACAAGGTCGAGGACTTCGACAAGGCGCCGTACATCGTTGCCGGCGATGCCGAACGCGTGCTCAGCGGCACTGGCGACCGGATCTTCGCTCGCGGCCATTTTGATCCTGATCAACCGGTCTACGGCATCTTCCGTCAGGGCAAGGTCTACACCGATCCGCAGACCAAGGAGTTCCTCGGGATCAACGCCGATGACATCGGCGGCGGCGAAATCGTCGCCACTGAAGGCGACGTTGCCACCCTGGCCCTGCAACGCACCACTCAGGAAGTTCGCCTCGGCGACCGCTTGTTCAGTGGCGAGGAGCGTTCAATCAATTCGACCTTCATGCCCAGCGCGCCAACCACCAGCATCAACGGCGTGATCATCGATGTGCCGCGCGGTGTCACCCAGATCGGCGTGATGGACGTGGTCACCCTGAACAAGGGCAAGCGCGACGGTCTGGCCGAAGGCAACGTGCTGGTGGTAATGAAAACCGGTGAAACCGTGCGCGACCGCATCACTGGCCAGCCGCTGAAAATTCCTGATGAACGCGCCGGGTTGCTGATGGTGTTCCGCACTTACGACAAACTCAGCTACGGCCTCGTCCTCAACGCATCGCGCTCGCTCGCGGTGCTCGACAAGGTGCGCAATCCGTAAGCGTGTTTCACAAGTTACCAACAGAGTTATCCACAGCTTGTTCCGAATGGTTCGGGGCTTATAACGATCAAGGATGATCCATCATGTTGCCTGTCTGTACGCCGGTTTCCCCGGCGGAACTGGAAGCGCGTCTGCGCCTGCACCGCTTGCCGGATGTTGGCCCGAAGCGTTTTGCCAAATTGCTCGAAGCCTTCGGCTCGGCCTCCAAAGCCATCAGCGCGCCGGCCAGTGCCTGGCGTTCTCTCGGTTTGCCGGCGGCGTGCGCCGAAGCGCGGCGCTGCCCCGAAGTTCGCGACGGCGCCAGCCATGCAATGCGCTGGCTAGAGCGTCCGGATCAGCATTTGCTGATGTGGGACCAACCCGATTACCCCGCATTACTGGCGCAGATTCCCGACCCGCCGCCAATGTTGTTCGTGGCCGGTGATCCGCAGATTCTGGAAAAACCGCAACTGGCGATGGTTGGCAGTCGCCGGGCATCGCGTCCGGGCATGGACACCGCAGCGGCATTTTCCCGCAGTCTCGCCGGGGCCGGTTTTGTCATCACCAGCGGCCTGGCGCTAGGCATCGATGCCGCTGCGCATCAGGCCGCGCTGGATATTGGCGGGTTGACGGTCGGTGTCCTCGGCACGGGGCTGGAAAATTTTTATCCACAGCGCAACCGCCGCCTGGCTGACGCGATGATTGCGTCCGGCAGCGCAGTGCTTTCCGAGTTTCCGCTGGATGCCGGGCCAACGGCGAGCAACTTCCCGCGACGTAACCGCATCATCAGCGGTTTATCCCTTGGTGTACTGGTGGTCGAGGCCAGTGTGGCCAGCGGTTCACTGATCACCGCGCGGCTGGCAGCAGAACAGGGGCGCGAGGTTTATGCCATTCCCGGTTCGATCCATCATCCCGGCGCGCGCGGCTGTCACCAATTGATCCGCGATGGCGCGGTGCTGGTGGAAACCATTGAGCACATCCTCGAAGCCTTGCGTGGTTGGCAGCATCTGCCGCTATCCACTGACACGGCGAAAGCCGATCACCCGTTGCTCATCCTGCTCCATGCCGCCCCGCACACCAGCGAAGGCTTGGCTGACAGCAGCGGCTGGACGTTGCCCAAAGTGCTGGCGGCACTCACCGAACTGGAAATGGATGGCCGTGCAGTGTGCGAAAACGGTCGCTGGTTGGCCAGGACACGCTAGGTTTTACAAGGAAGATCGGTAAACTGCGCGAAACCTGTTTGCGGAGAGTTTTTTCATGGTTAACAGTTGGCGTGTGCAACAAGCCGCACGAGAGATTCGCGCCGGGGCGGTGATTGCCTATCCAACCGAAGCCGTCTGGGGGCTGGGTTGCGACCCATGGAACGAAGAGGCCGTGGATCGGTTGCTGGCGATCAAGAATCGTTCGGTGGTCAAAGGCCTGATTCTGGTTGCCGACAACATTCGCCAGTTCGACTTCCTGTTCGAAGACTTCCCGCAAGAATGGATCGACCGCATGGCCAGCACCTGGCCGGGGCCGAACACCTGGCTGGTGCCGCATCAGGGCTTGCTCCCGGAATGGGTGACCGGCATGCACGATACCGTCGCACTGCGGGTCAGTGATCATCCGCAAGTACGCGATCTGTGCTCGATGGTCGGGCCGTTGATTTCGACCTCAGCCAACCCGCAGGGCCGCCCGGCGGCGCGCACGCGATTGCGTGTCGAGCAGTATTTCCGTGGGCAGATCGATCTGATACTGGGCGGGCAACTGGGTGGGCGCAAGAACCCCAGCGTGATTCGTGATCTGGCGACCGGCAAAGTCATTCGTCCCGACTGATTGAGCCTCGAACATTTGTAACGTGAGTACTCCTCGCCTTGATGGCGAGGAGTACTACACGTGCCTGCGATTTATCCTGCAATGATGCTGGTTGTTGCGTCGGAAAAATCGTCAACTAGCTGAATTAAATGAATTTTCCCACCTGATTATCAGACCGCATTTCGTGGCGGTATCTCCAAAAGCAACCATCCTTTCCCTGCACTCGAAACACTTCGATAAGTTAAGGTCTGCGGAGAAAGAATGGACACTACGGATTTGCAACTCACGGATTACCTGCAGGCGCTCCAGGTGACGTTAAACAGTCATCAGGAGGGTTGCCGTATCGTGATGCTTGAAGCGGGGTCGGATACCCAGGTGTTCGATCGGTTTATCGATCGGCAATTTCGGCTTCGGCTGCAGCATTACATGCTGACGTCCAGGGCGCGGATGCTCGAAACCCGACTGGCGACACGGTCGCGCAGTACCCACTTTCTGCTGTATCGGCACGAGCAACTGCTGGCGGTATTGAGGGCCACTCCGGCGCCGTTCGAGTGGGCATCACTGGCGCAGCAACATGTTTCGCCCACGGTGGCGTTGTCACGCCATGTCGAACTCAGTCGCTTGATATCGTACGCGCCCAGCCAACAGCCCATTGCCGTCGACAGTCTGCTGGCGGCCGCTGCCGAGTGGGCCATAAAACAGGGCTATCTAGGTGTCACCGCGTTGTGCAGGGCATCGCAGCTGCGCCTGTACCAGCGTTTCGGTCTGATGCCGGTCGCCTCCAATCCCTTGCATATCGAACAGCGCGCACGCGGGGATTACTGGGTGTTGTCAGCCGAGTGGCGGCAAATCCTCGCCGCGTTGCAACAGCCTGATTCCGCCACAGTCGGTCATTGGGCGCCAAGACCGTTGGCGGCTCATCCACCGCAGTACTGAACACGCTCGAAGCGTCCTGCCAGTCATTGTTCTGAAACCCTGACTGGCAGGACGCCGGGAGGTATCAAGGCAGCAGGATGGTGGAACCGGTAGTGCGCCGCGCCGACAGCTCGGTTTGCGCCTTCGCCGCATCAGCCAGTGGATAACGCTGGCTGACGTCCACCTTCAACTTGCCGCTGATGATCATCTCGAACAGCTCATCGGCCATTCGCTGCAGGTTTTCGGCGTTGTTGGCATAAGTCGCCAGCGTCGGCCGGGTCACGTACAGCGAACCCTTGGCGGAGAGAATACCCAGATTCACGCCGTCCACCGCGCCGGAAGCATTACCGAAGCTCACGACCAGGCCACGCGGCGACACGCTGTCGAGGGACGTCAGCCAGGTGTCCTTGCCAACACCGTCATAGACCACCGGGACTTTCTTGCCATCGGTCAATTCCAGCACGCGCTGGGCAACGTTTTCGTGGCTGTAATCGATCGTCGCCCAGGCGCCATTGGCCTTGGCCAGTTCGGCTTTCTCTTTGGAGCTGACGGTGCCAATCAGCTTCACGCCTAACGCTTTGGCCCATTGGCAGGCCAGTGAACCGACACCGCCGGCCGCCGCGTGGAACAGAATGGTTTCGCCACCCTTGAGTTCATAGGTCTGGCGCAGCAGGTATTGCACGGTCAGGCCTTTGAGCATTACACCGGCAGCCGTTTCGAAACTGATTTCGTCGGGCAGATGCACCAGATTGTCCTGGGGCAGCACATGCAATTCGCTGTAGGCCCCCAACGGGCCGCTGCCATAGGCCACGCGATCACCGACCTTGAACCGGGTGACGTCGCTGCCCACGGCATCGACGATCCCCGCACCTTCAGCACCCAGGCCGGACGGCAAGGCGGGCGGTGCGTACAGACCGCTGCGGAAATAGGTGTCGATGAAGTTCAGGCCGATCGCCTTGTTCGCCACGCGGACTTGATTGGGGCCGGGCGCGGCGGGTTGGTAATCAACATATTCGAGCACTTCGGGGCCGCCGTGGGCGCGGAACTGGATACGCTTTGCCATCTGCCTGCTCTCCTTGGGTCTTTTGTGAGCCCCCTATCCAACTCCCATGCTTGATCTTCGTCAACTGCGGCGGGCTGTTGTGCGGTGGTATGCTACGCGCCCATTTGCGTCGCCCGTCTGCCGGGGCGCCGCCCGATTCAAGGTGAAGCCATGACGACCCGCACCGACGCCGTAAAGGCCTATCTGCTCGACCTGCAAGACCGCATCTGCGCGGCTCTCGAAACCGAAGACGGCGGCACGCGCTTCGTCGAAGACGCCTGGACCCGGCCCGCCGGCGGTGGCGGTCGTACTCGCGTGATCGAGAACGGCACGGTAATCGAAAAGGGCGGTGTCAACTTTTCCCACGTCTTCGGCAGTGGTCTGCCACCGTCGGCCAGCGCCCATCGCCCGGAATTGGCTGGCCGCGGTTTCGAAGCCCTTGGCGTGTCGCTGGTGATCCACCCGCACAACCCGCATGTGCCGACGTCCCACGCCAACGTGCGCTTTTTCATCGCCGAGAAGGAGGGTGAAGAGCCGGTCTGGTGGTTCGGCGGCGGCTTCGACCTGACCCCGTATTACGGCAATGAAGAAGATTGCGTTCACTGGCACCGCATCGCCGAGCAGGCCTGCGCGCCGTTTGGCCCGGACGTCTACCCGCGCTACAAGGCCTGGTGTGACACCTACTTCCACATCAAGCATCGCCACGAACCGCGAGGCATTGGCGGTTTGTTCTTCGATGACCTGAACGAGTGGGACTTCGATACCAGCTTCGCTTTTATGCGGGCCATCGGCGACGCCTACATCGATGCTTATCTGCCGATCGTGCAGCGCCGCAAAAACGATGCGTTTACCGCTCAGCAGCGTGAATTCCAGGAATTCCGCCGTGGCCGTTACGTCGAGTTCAATCTGGTCTACGACCGTGGCACCTTGTTCGGTCTGCAATCGGGCGGGCGTACCGAGTCGATCCTGATGTCGTTGCCGCCGCAAGTGCGCTGGGGCTATGACTGGAAAGCCGAGCCTGGCAGCGAAGAAGCACGCCTGACCGAGTACTTCCTGCAAGACCGCGACTGGCTGGCCGAGGCCTGAGGACATCTGATGGATCGTTACGTCGTTTTCGGCAACCCGATCGGCCACAGCAAATCGCCGATGATTCACAAGCTGTTCGCCGAGCAGACCGGCCAGCACCTCGACTACAGCACCTTGCTGGCGCCGCTCGACGATTTCGCCGGCTGCGCCACGGCGTTTTTCCAGGAGGGTCGCGGCGCCAACGTCACTGTGCCGTTCAAGGAAGATGCCTATCGTCTGGCCAACAGCCTGACCGCGCGTGCACAACGGGCTGGGGCGGTGAACACCTTGAGCAAACTGGCCGACGGCTCACTGCTCGGTGATAACACTGACGGCGCCGGACTGGTGCGCGATCTGACGGTCAACGCCGGGTTCAGCCTGACCGGCAAACGCATTCTGCTGCTCGGTGCCGGTGGTGCGGTGCGCGGTGCGCTGGAACCGTTGCTGGCGGAACAACCGGCCTCGGTGATCATCGCCAATCGTACGGTGGACAAGGCTGAGTTGCTGGCGGAGTTGTTCTGCGACCTCGGGCCGGTCTCGGCCAGTGGTTTCGACTGGTTGCGCGAGCCGGTGGACGTGATCATCAATGCCACATCGGCCAGCCTCACTGGTGACGTGCCGCCGATTGCACCGAGCCTGATCGAGCCGGGCAAGACCCTGTGCTACGACATGATGTACGGCAAAGAGCCGACGGCGTTTTGCCGCTGGGCCCGTGAACATGGCGCGGCGGTGGCGATGGATGGCTTGGGGATGTTGGCGGAGCAGGCGGCTGAGGCGTTTTTCCTGTGGCGTGGTGTGCGCCCGGACACTGCGCCCGTGCTCACAGAGTTGCGTCGACAACTGGCCCTTTAAAAAGCTTCGCGAGCAAGCTCGCTCCCACAGTGGAATGCGATCAAATGTGGGAGCGAGCTTGCTCGCGAATGGCCTCACCACCGATTCTGGGTCAGTCTTCAAACCGGATCGGACATTTCTCCGGCCCTTCCAGCTTCCGCAACTCCTCCACCACCTGCGGCCGCGCCCGGCGCAAGGTCAGGCTGCGATTCTGGCGCAACAACCGCCGCGCCTCCTGATGCAGCATTTCCACGCCCGAATAGTCGATGAAGTTGATCTGCTGCGCCTCGATCACCACCCGCGCGCCATGCATACGTTGCAGGCGTACTTGCAGGTAATGGCTGGCGCCGAAAAAGATCGATCCGCCGACACGCAACACATCGTCTTCGCCGTCGCGCCAGTGGTGCACGCGCGGTTGCGAAGTGCGCTTGAGGTAGACGAACAGCGAGGCCAGCACACCGGCATAAATCGCCGTCTGCAATTCCAGTAGCAAAGTCGCGAGGCAGGTCAGCGCCATGACCACAAACTCGGCGCGGCTGACACGCAGCAATGCGCGAATGCCTCGGTGGTCGACCAGCCCCCAGGCAATCAACAGAATGCTCCCGGCCATCGCCGGGATCGGAATGTGCGCGATCAGCCCCGCACCAAAAATTGCGAACAACGCCACCCAGATTGCCGAAAACACTCCGGCCAGCGGCGAGCAAGCGCCTGCCTCGTAACTGAGGCCAGAGCGGGTGAACGACCCGGCCGACAGCGACCCGGAAAAGAACGCCCCGAGAATATTCGACAAGCCCTGTGCACGGACTTCCTGATTGGCATCAAGCAATTGCTGCGACCGCGCCGAAATCGAGCGCGCAATCGACAGACTGGTAACCAGGCCGAGCATGCCCACCGCCACAGCACTTGGCAGCAATCGCAGGATCAAATCCAGATCCAGCGGCAATCCACTGAACGGCGGCAAACGCCCGACAAACGCGCTGACCAGATGCACATGGCCGAACACGCCCGGCCACAACCACACCAGCAAACTGGCCAGCACCAGTGTGATCAACAGCGTCGGCCAGCGCGGCAACAGGTGTTTGAGCAGCAGACCGACGACCACCGTGGCCAAACCCAACACCAGCGAAGGTTTATCCACAGCCCGCAGGTGTTGCAGCAAATCCATCAAACTGGCCAGCGCCGTGGCTTTTGCCGGCAACTCCAGGCCCAGCAGGTTTGGCAATTGCCCGATAGCAATCACCACCGCCGCGCCAAGGGTGAACCCCAGCACCACTGAATGCGAGACGAAATTCACCAGCGCGCCAAAGCGCAGCAAACCGAGCAGCCACTGGAATATCCCCGCAAGCAAGGTCAGCAGCAGGATCAGGGTGATGTAGTCCTGCGAGGCTGGAACCGCTAAAGGGCTGACACTGGCAAACAGCACAATCGAAATCGCTGCCGTCGGACCGCAGATCAAATGCCACGACGAACCCCACAGGCAGGCGATCAGCACCGGAATGATTGCGGCGTAGAGGCCGTACTCGGGTGGCAGACCGGCGATCAACGCGTAGGCAATCGACTGGGGGAGCGCAAGAATCGCCCCGCTGAGGCCGACGATCAGATCCCGTCCGACGCTGGCGCGGGTTTGTCGCGGCAACCAGGTGAGGAAGGGGAAGAGAGAGTGGCGGCTGGGGAAGGCCATGGGTCCTCGCGGTTGGGTTTTGTTCAAGGTTATCAGGGTGCCAGGGGAAAGGCCCCTCACCCTAACCCTCTCCCAAGGGAGAGGGGACTGACCGTGGTGTTTATTCAAGATTCACCGACCTGCGATTTCAGAGTTGAACGCAAGTTTTGAATCCAACAGATATCGGCTCCCTTTCCCCCTCGCCCCTCTGGGGAGAGGGCCGGGGTGAGGGGGCAAAAATCTCGAGCCGAGCACAATTCCAGCCACCCCACGATCAAAGCTTCGCTTTCACCGCCGCCAACGCATCCTTCCCGTCAGACGTCTTGACGCCATCCAGCCACTTATTCAACACCGCCGGATTTGCCTTGATCCAAGCCTTCGCCGCCTCGGCATTGCTGACCTTTTTGTTCACCACCTCAGCCATGATGCTGTTCTCCATCTCCTGAGTGAACGAAAGATTGGTCAGCAATTTACCCACATTCGGACACGCCTCGGCGTAGCCCTTGCGCGTTAACGTAAACACGCTGCCGGTGTCGCCAAAGTACTTCTCGCCACCCTTGAGGTAATGCATCTTCAACTGCACGTTCATCGGGTGCGGCGTCCAGCCGAGGAAGGTGACGAATTTCTGTTTCTTCACCGCCCGCGACACTTCAGCCAGCATCGCCTGTTCGCTGGATTCGATCAGCTTCCACTGGCCCATGTCGAAGTCGTTCTTCTTGATGATTTCCTGCAGCGAGATATTCGCCGGCGCACCCGAACCGATGCCGTAGATCTTACGATCGAACTTGTCCGCGTATTTGTTCAGGTCGGCAAAGTTATGCACACCCGCGTCCCACACGTAGTCCGGCACGGCGAGGGTGAATTCGGTGCCGTCGAGGTTCTTCGCCAGTTGCGTGACATCGCCGGTGGCGACGAACTTGTCATAGAAACCCTGCTGCGCCGGCATCCAGTTGCCGAGGAACACGTCCACCTGGCCGTCTTTCAAACCACCGAAGGTGATCGGCACCGCGAGGGTGTCGACCTTGGCCTTGTAGCCCATGCCATCCAGCAGAAACCCGGTGATGGCGTTGGTCGCGGCGATATCGCTCCAGCCCGGATCGGCCATTTTCACGGTGTCGCAGCTTTGCTCAGCGAAGGCCGAGGCGCTGCTCAGCGCGAGCAGGCCGATCGTCACTACTGTGGATAACTTACGCATGGACTTCCCCTTAACATTATTGGTTTTGGCAGGGTTGTGGATAACGTGCTTTGCGTTCCAGATCGTCGAGGTCGATGTGGTTGCGCATGTATTGCTGACTGGCGTCCACCAGTGGCTGGTGATCCCAGCTCTTCAGCTTGCCGATGGTCAACGCGTCGGCGACAAATCGGCGGCGGCGCTGGCTCGCGAGGACTTCCCGGTGAATCGCCGGAATGTCCCACTTGGTCCGCGCTTCGGCGAGAAAATCGTCGAAAAGCTGGCGATGCCGCGGCGATTGGCTGAGTTCTTCCAGTTCGCGCGGATCGTTGTCTACGTCGAAGAGTAGGCAAGGGTCGCTTTCACTGTAGATAAATTTGTAGGCGCCGCGACGGATCATCATCAGCGGGCTGATGGTGCCTTCGGCCATGTATTCGCCGAACACTTCGTCATGACCGCCCTGCCCTTGAAGGTGTGATACCAGCGAGCGGCCATCCAGTGGCAGGCCCGGTTCCAGCGTGCCGCCGGCCAATTCGACGAAGGTTGGCAACAGGTCTGCAGTCGATACTGCAGCGCTGACACGCCCGGCATCGAACTGGCCTGGAGCACTTATCAACAGGGGGACGCGGGCCGCCATTTCGTACCAGTGCATTTTGTACCAAAGGCCCTTTTCGCCGAGCATGTCGCCGTGGTCACCGGAGAAGACAATAATTGTGTCTTCGATCAGCCCGGTTTCTTCGAGGGTTTGCAGAAGTTTGCCGACGTTGGCGTCGATATAGCTGCAGGCACCGAAATACGCCCGGCGTGCATCGCGAATCTTATCCACAGGCAGTGGCTTATCCCACAGGTCATAAACCTTGAGCAGCCGTTGCGAGTGCGGATCGAGTTCGTGTTGATCCGGAGTTGTAGGCAGCGGGATATCGGCATCGTCGTACAAATCCCAGAACGCCTTGGGAATGGTGTACGGGTCGTGTGGGTGTGTCATCGATACTGTCAGGCAGAACGGCTGATCGCCGTCCTCGCGGATGTGATCGAACAGATATTGCTGTGCCTTGAACACCACCTCTTCATCGAAATCCAGTTGATTGGTGCGCACACATGGCCCGGCCTGCAGCACCGAAGACATGTTGTGGTACCAGCTCGGCCGTACATCCGGCTCATCCCAGTTCACGGCCCAACCGTAATCGGCCGGGTAGATATCACTGGTCAGGCGTTCTTCATAACCGTGCAACTGGTCCGGACCGCAGAAGTGCATCTTGCCGGATAGCGCGGTGCGGTAGCCGAGGCGGCGCAAGTAATGGGCATAAGTCGGCACATCGGCAGGGAAATCGGCGGCGTTGTCGTAGGCGCCGATCTTGCTCGGCAACTGGCCGCTGACCAGGGTGAACCGCGATGGCGCGCACAACGGGCTGTTGCAGTAAGCGGCATCGAACACCACGCCTTGGGCGGCGAGGCGGGAAAGATTCGGCAGTTTGATCGGCGATGGGCCGTAAAACGGCAACATTGGCGCGGCCATCTGATCGGCCATGATGAAAAGAATATTCTTGCGCTTCATGTGATCGCGGCATTCCATAGTGAATATTTATGCGACATTGCTGCGATCGAGCATGGAGTCCATGCTTTATCAGGTAAAGCCCGCGCCGGACAATGACTAGGATAAGCACAGCTTATGTATGAAGCCTTGGGTGATCTGTCCCTCGACCTGCTGCGCGCCTTCGAAGCGGCAGCCCGCCAGCGCAGCTTTACCGCAGCGGCGGTAGAGCTTGGCACCACGCAACCAGCGATCAGTCAGCAGATCAAACGGCTGGAAGAACAACTCGGCACGCGACTATTTGATCGCATTTACCGTGGGATCAAGCTGACCGAAGTCGGCGCGATACTGTTTGAGCAAGTTACTCTCGGTTTGCAGAATATCGATGCAGGATTGAGCGCGATCAGCGCACAGCAGCAACATGAAGTCCTGCAAGTTGCCACCGACTTTGCCTTCGCTGCTTATTGGCTGATGCCGCGCCTGCACCGCTTTCATGAAGCCAACCCGCAGGTCGACGTCAGCCTGGTGACCAGCGAACGCAACCACAACATGCTGCGCACCGATATCGACGTGGCGATCCTGTTCGGTGATGGGCGTTTCAAGCAGGGCGAAAGCCATTGGTTGTTCAGCGAAGAAGTATTCCCGGTGTGCAGCCCGCAATTGCTCAAGGATCGCGCCCTGCCCTTGCCTGCTCACGCACTGCTGGAGTTCCCGTTGCTGCACCTGCGTGGGGAAAACAGCAGCAACTGGTTTGACTGGAGTGGTCTGTTCCGTGAACTCGGTATCAATACGCCGCCGGCGCCGGGGCAATTGCGCTTCGACAATTACACGCTGTTGATTCAAGCGGCGATTGGCGGTCAAGGCGTAGCGATTGGCTGGCGGCACCTTGTGGATAACTTGCTGAGTCAGGGTTTGCTGTGCCGCCCCATCGCCGAAACGACCTTGTCGCGCCTCGGTTATTACGTGGTGCTGCCCCAGCGCAAACGTCGGGGCGCGTTGATTCAACAGTTTGTCGATTGGTTAATGGCGGAACAGGCGAGCAGCGCGCAATCCCTCAACGGTTTGACGTTGCCTTCGATCGCGGTTTGAAGAACGTTTACGAATCTGAAGCCGCAACGAAATTCACATGCTGCCCTAGATGCAAATTCAGCCGTAGCTCATCGGCAATCCCCACCGCCACGCGGTTCAGCCGCTCCAGTGGCTCGGCCAGACCCGGTTCGAGATTGCCGCCGACCTGGCTGAAATGCTCAATGGTCAGCCCGGCCACGCCGTGTGGCGCATTGACCAGTGTCCAGTGCAGCGGACTGCTTTGCACGGCTTCGCGAATTTCTTCGGCGGCATGGCGTTGCAGGCGATCATCGACATCCGGCTCATCGAGTACGGCAAAATCCCCCACCAGAAACAGCCGCGAAACGTTGGCGGCTTGCAGTCCATCGACCAATGCATCGACGGCCAGCACCTGCTCGACGGGGCCGAGTACGACAGAGCGCTCAACGTGATCGCTGCTGAATGGCAAACCTGGCGCATCCAATAAGCAGATGACCACCGAACTGCCGGCCACACTTTGATTGACCCTCTCGGAGTCGAACAGATCGCCGCTCTTGGTGCGTAGTCCGGGACGCGGCGCAAGTGCGGTCAGATCGTCGAGAATGGCGATGACTTCATGCTGACGACGCAGCAACTCAGCCATCAACGCGCTGCCCAGGCTACTCATGGCACCATAGAGCACCACTTTTACCGCCGGGGTTTCGGCATTTTTCATGGCTGATCCCTTTTCTTATCCCTTGTATGGCGTCTGACATACGGGCAACGCCGAGGGTTCGAACCGATTTCCGAGGGCTTCAGATGCAAGCGATCAAGGGCTACCACGCCCACGTCTATTTCGACGCTAGCACCATTGAACAGGCACGGGCCTTGTGCGAGCAGGCCGCGCAGTTATTTGCAGTGAAAATGGGCCGCGTTCACGAACGTCCGGTCGGTCCGCATCCGGACTGGAGTTGCCAGTTGGCCTTCGGCCCCGAGTTGATCAGCGATGTGCTGCCGTGGCTGGTGTTGAACCGCAAAGGTCTGGTGGTGTTCCTGCACCCGGACACCGGCGATGACCTGCTCGACCACACCGAACACGCAATCTGGATGGGCGCGATGCGGTCGCTGGATCTGTCTGTTTTCTGATCAGATCGTTTCTTCGGCTTCGCCCGGCAGATGCTCGTCCAGATGCAGCCAAGGCAATTGGCTGTCGGTCCAGATGTGTCGTTCGGCGGGCGCCAGCTCGGGTTGATCGAGGGTGGCGATGGTCACGTCGATACTCTGTGGGCTGAGCAACGTCACCAACGCCAGTTGCGCCCCGCACTGCGGGCAGAAGTACCGCGCGCAACTGTCGGATGAGTCATAACGCGCCGGCGTACCAGCCAGCCATTGGAAACTGGAGGCTGGCACCGTGATCCACGTCGTGACGATGCCGCCGCTGACCTTGCGGCAAATCGAACAATGGCAATGGGCGATGTCCTGCAACGCCCCGCTGAACTGATAACGAATGTGTCCGCAGTGGCAGCCTCCGCTGTGCGATTGGCTCATCTCGAAAGCTCCCCTTCCCGTGTTTATTGACTCTAGATCGCATCCGACGGCCGGTTGACCGTTCATTCAAAGCTTTCTGCAGCGAAAGGTAGCTGAAAGCTTGCCCGATTAGGATCGCCTCACTTCCGGCAACAGACCGGTTGGCCAATGCGTGTGATACCTCGCACTAAAGGCCCAATTAACAACAACAATGGTGATTCTGATGTCCTCTGTAGCCCGCCTTTACGCTGTCACTCCGCCCGTACGTCTCGTGCTTCCCGTTCTGCGCTGATCGGCCCGATCTGCTCATTTAACTAGCCGCGCTACGCCTGGAGTATTCCCATGCTGACTTTCCTTGGCTTCGCCATGGTCATCACGTTCATGTTCCTGATCATGACCAAGCGCCTGTCCGCGCTGATCGCTCTGATCATCATCCCGATCGTCTTCGCCCTGTTCGGCGGCTTTGCACCGAAGATCGGCCCGATGATGCTCGAAGGCATCACCAAGCTCGCGCCGACTGGCGTGATGCTGATGTTCGCCATTCTCTATTTCGCCCTGATGATCGACTCCGGCCTGTTCGACCCGGCCGTGCGCAAGATCCTCAAACTGGTCAAGGGCGACCCGCTGAAAGTTTCGGTCGGCACCGCCGTACTGGCGCTCGTCGTTTCCCTCGATGGTGACGGCGCGACCACTTACATGATCTGCGTGGCCGCCATGCTGCCGCTGTACAGCCGCATCGGCATGAGCCCGCGGATCATGGCCGGTCTGATCATTCTCGCCGGCGGCGTGATGAACATGACCCCATGGGGTGGCCCGACTGCCCGCGCCGCCAGTGCGCTGCACGTTGACCCGTCGGACATCTTCGTACCGATGATCCCGGCGATGGCCGCGGGTGTGGTCGCGATTCTGGTTATCGCTTATTTCTACGGCAAACGTGAACGTGCGCGTCTGGGTGAGCTGCATCTGATTGGCGATGATATCGATCACAGCGAAATCAGCGTGTCGCAGTTCCCGGATGCCCGCCGTCCAAAACTGATCTGGTTCAACGGCGCCCTGACCTTCGGCCTGATGTGTACCCTGATCGCTGGCCTGCTGCCGCTGCCGGTTCTATTCATGGTGGCGTTCAGTATTGCCATGATCGTCAACTACCCTTGCCTGCAGATGCAGAAGGATCGCGTTGCGGCTCACGCCGGTAGCGTGCTGGCAGTGGTCGGGCTGATCTTTGCGGCGGGTATATTCACCGGTATCCTGAGCGGCACCGGCATGGTCGATGCGATGTCGAAGAGCCTGTTGGCGGTGATTCCGGATTTCCTCGGCCCTTACCTGGCCGTGATCACGGCGCTGGTGAGCATGCCGTTCACCTTCTTCATGTCCAACGATGCGTTCTACTATGGCGTGTTGCCGGTGTTGGCCGAGGCCGCCAGTCACTACGGGATCACCGCAGTGGAAATGGCCCGTGCCTCGATCGTCGGTCAGCCCGTCCACTTGCTGAGCCCGTTGGTGCCATCGACGTATCTGTTGGTGGCCCTGGCCGGCATCGATTTTGGTGACCACCAGCGTTTCACCCTGAAATGGGCGATCCTGGTTTGTATCTGCATTCTGATTGCTGCACTGCTGTTGGGGACTTTCCCGGTGTTCAGCACTCTATAAGCCCACGACTCACCGTTTCGGGTCCTGGCTTCGCTGTTTGAAGCCCGGACCTTTTTCGGTTTAACAATCGCTCAAAGGAATACACATGGAATGGCTGACCAACCCCGAAATCTGGGTTGCCTTCTTCACCCTGACCGCCCTGGAAATCGTCCTCGGCATCGATAACATCATCATGATTTCGATCCTGGTCAGCCGCATGCCCAAACACATGCAGCAGCGCACCCGGATCTTCGGTCTCGGCCTGGCCATGATCACCCGCATCCTGTTGCTGCTGTCGATCACCTGGGTCATGCGCCTCACCGCCGACCTGTTCGAGGTGTTCGGCCAAGGCATTTCCGGCCGTGACCTGATTCTGTTCTTCGGTGGTCTGTTCCTGCTGTGGAAGAGCTCGCAAGAGATGTACCACGCGCTGGAAGGCGAAGACGAAAGCGACGAAACCCCGGGCGGCAAGGGTGGCAACTTCCTCTACACCATCATCCAGATCGCGATCATCGACATCGTCTTCTCGCTGGATTCGGTGATCACGGCGGTGGGCATGGTGTCCCACGTGCCGGTGATGGTCGCGGCGATCGTCGTGGCGGTGCTGGTGATGATGCTGGCCTCGGGCAAGATCAGCGAGTTCATCGACAAGCACCCGTCACTGAAGATGCTGGCGCTGTCGTTCCTACTGGTGGTCGGCACCGTGCTGATTGCCGAGTCGTTCGACGTGCATGTGCCGAAGGGCTACGTCTACTTCGCCATGGCGTTTTCGCTGGCCGTGGAAGTGATCAACATCAAGCTGCGCGGCGCAATGGCCAAGAAAAAACAGCAGCAAGACCCGGTGAAACTGCGCAAGGACATCCCGGGCCAGTAACCCGGTAGTCTTCAGGCAACACCCCTTGTAGGAGTGAGCCTGCTCGCGATAGCGGTCTGTCAGTCAACATCAATGTTGAGCCTGATGGCCCTATCGCGAGCAGGCTCACTCCTACATTTGTTTGTGGTGGATTCAGGTGGGTGAATGAACCCGTTTTCATGACACTTTTGTTTCAATCGACACTTTAGCTGTGCAATGCTGGCGCCCAGACCGTTAGCCAACTACAGCTTAAGTATCAAAAACGTAGAAACCGCGCGGTACCGTCAACTTGCCTCTCTGAGGCGCTGCTACTACAGGGGGTTTGTATGCTCACCCTGCTCAATCTGCTTTCCGCCGTCGCCCTGCTGATCTGGGGCACGCATATCGTTCGAACCGGCATCCTGCGGGTGTACGGCACCAACCTGCGCCATGTGATTGGCCAGAACATGTCCAAGCGCTGGCTGGCCTTTGTCGCCGGCATCGTCGTTACCGCGATGGTGCAGAGCAGCAATGCCACGGCCATGCTCGTCACTTCCTTCGTCGGCCAGGGCCTGATGGCGCTGACCCCGGCGCTGGCGACCATGCTCGGCGCCGACGTCGGTACCGCGCTGATGGCGCGGGTGCTGACGTTTGACTTGTCGTGGCTGTCGCCGCTGCTGATTTTCCTCGGGGTGATTTTCTTTCTGTCGCGCAAACAGACGCGGCTCGGGCAGATGGGCCGGGTCAGCATCGGTCTGGGGCTGATCATTCTCGCGCTGCAATTGATCGTCGAGGCCGCCGCACCGATCACCCACGCGCAAGGGGTCAAGGTGATCTTCGCCTCGCTGACCGGCGATATCCTTCTCGACGCCTTGGTCGGCGCGGTGTTCGCGATGATTTCCTACTCGAGCCTCGCCGCCGTGTTGCTCACCGCGACACTGGCCGGCGCCAGTGTGATCAGTCTGCCGGTGGCGATCGGCCTGGTGATCGGCGCCAATATTGGCAGCGGCATTCTTGCGTTCATGAGCACCAGCATGCAGAACGCGGCCGGGCGGCAAGTGGCGCTGGGCAGTCTGCTGTACAAACTGATCGGCCTGCTGCTGATCATTCCGGTACTCGATCCGCTGGTGCACTGGATCGACAGCCTCGATTTCAGCCCGCAAGAAATGGTCATCGGTTTCCACTTGCTCTACAACACCGCGCGCTGCCTGATTCTGCTGCCGTCGGTGGGGCCGATGGCGCGCCTCTGCGCGTGGCTGCTGCCGGAACGGCCGGAGGTCAACGGCACCGCCAAACCGCGCCATCTCGACGCGACCGCGCTGGTCACACCGAGCCTGGCGTTGGCCAACGCCGCGCGGGAAACCCTGCGCATGGGCGATCTGCTCGACAACATGCTCGACGCCTCGCTTGATGTGTTGCGCGGCAAGCAGACCGCCGTCACCCAGGAAATGCGCCGACTGACCGACGACGTCGAAGCGCTGTACAGCGCGATCAAGCTGTACCTGGCGCAGATGCCCCGCGAAGACCTCGGCGAGCAGGACAGTCGGCGCTGGGCCGAGATCATCGAGCTGGCGATCAATCTGAAACTGGCCGCCGACCTGATCGAACGCATGCTGCGCAAGATCCAGCAGCAGAAAACCTCGCAGCGGCGCTCGTTTTCCGAGGAAGGTCTGGAGGATCTGGCCGGATTGCAGCAGCAATTGATCGCTAATCTGCGGTTGGGGCTGTCGGTGTTTCTCAGTGGTGACCGCGAAAGCGCCCGCCAGCTACTGCGCGAGAAACGCCGCTTTCGCGCGCAGGAACGTCGTCTGGCCCATGCGCATGTCAGCCGTTTGCAACGCAAGATCGTGCAGAGTATCGAGACCAGTTCGCTGCATCTGGAGTTGATTGCCGACATGAAGCGGCTCAATTCGCTGTTTTGCGGCAGTGCGTATGTGGTGCTGGAAACGGCGGATACCGGGGCGCTGGCGGCGGATGATATTGCCGACATTACGCATTCGCCTTGAACGACTGGGGCTGGGTTTAGTCAGTTACATTGATTCAGCCTTCAGGCCGCTATCGCGAGCAGGCTCACTCCTACAGGGGGACGCATTCCAAATGCAGGAGTGAGCCTGCTCGCGATGGGGCCCTGACTGACGACACGGATCTCCAAATCAGCCGTACGGAAGCCTGTTATGCGTTGCCTGTTGTTCGCCTGTCTGTTGCTCGGTTCCCTGCCCGCCTTCGCCCTGGATCGTTTTCAGGTTGAAGGCTACGCGCTGCCCAATGGTTTACAACTGATGCTCAAGCCCGGCACCGAACGTGGGCACGTGGCGATCCGGCTGGTGGTCGGCGTCGGTCTTGATGATTTCGACTGCGATGAAAAAGAGTTGCCGCACCTGCTCGAGCACTTGTTGTTCAGTGGCATCGATGCCACTGGCGAAGGGGGCCTGGAAGAACGCATGCAAGCACTGGGCGGTGACTGGAATGCCTTCACCAGTAACGCCGACACCACGTTCGTCATCGAGGCCCCGGCGAAAAACCAGCGCAAAGTGCTCGACCTGCTGCTCGCTCTGCTCACACAAACGCGCATCGACGACAACGCCATCAACGCCGCCAAGCGTGTGGTTGAACGTGAAGATGGCGGCCATTACACACGGCTGCAACGCTTTCTCGATCGTCAGGATCTTGGCCACACCGCGAGCAATCAGCTCGCCGTCGAACTGGGCCTGAAATGCCCGCAACGTGCCGAGGTCGGTCACCTGACTCAGGAACAACTGGAGAAGGTGCGCAAGGCCTGGTACGCGCCGAACAACATGACCCTGATTGTCGTTGGCGAACTCGACAAACTGCTGCCGGCCTATCTGGAGCGTACCTGGGGTGCACTCGAAGCCGTTGAGCCGAGCGAACACCGTGCACTGCCGGACATCAGCACCAGCGCTGCCCATGAGCGCTCCCTCACCCGTGGCTTTATCGGCGACAGCGCCAAACTGCACTGGCTGGTGCCGGAGCCGGTGATCGATGATCAGTACGACCAGACCTTCGACATTCTCAAGGATTACCTCGACTGGGCGCTGTACCGGCAGATTCGCCTCAACCACGGTTTGTCCTACGGGCCATGGGCCGAGCGCGAAGTGTTTGGCGGCGTCGGTTTCATGAGCCTGAATGCCGATCTGGATCGTGATGACGTTGACGAGGCCATTCAGGTGCTGGAAGACCTCAAGGCCGACCTGCTGAAAAACGGTCTCGACCCGGACACCTTCGCGCGGATCAAACAGGCTTCCATCGCCCATCAGGCCTGGGCGGTGCAGGGTAATAGCGCGATGGCGGATTACTACTGGAGCGCCCTCGGCGATTACCAGGACGGCCGTTTTGCCAACCCGGCGCGGGAGCTGCAAGGGGTGACGCTGGAAGCAGCGAACAAGGCCATGCGTGAGTTGCTGTTGCAACCGGGATATCTGCGGATCGAGAAACCGTTGGTCAGTGATGATCAGGTGTTGTGGTTGAGTGCGGGTGGTATCGGTTTGTTGCTGCTGATCCTGATCGCTTGGCGCCTGCACCACCGCCGAAAACCCGCCGAACACTAACCCTGTAGGAGTGAGCCTGCTCGCGATAGCGGTCTACCAGACGAAGAGATAGTGACAGAA
>NZ_JBQYFW010000006.1:0-227961 GCF_056313565.1 Pseudomonas sp. 3B-A001-10F | reverse complement strand
GCGTCACGGCCGGCAACGCTTCGTCGCTGAATGACGGCGCCGCTGCGGTCATCTTGATGAGCGCTGAGAAAGCCAAAGCCCTCGGTCTGCCGGTTCTGGCGAAAATCGCTGCCTACGCCAACGCAGGTGTTGATCCTGCAATCATGGGCATCGGCCCGGTTTCGGCGACTCGCCGCTGCCTCGACAAGGCTGGCTGGAACATCGGTCAACTCGACCTGATCGAGGCCAACGAAGCCTTCGCTGCGCAATCGCTGGCGGTGGCCAAGGACCTGCAATGGGATCTGGACAAGGTCAACGTCAACGGCGGCGCCATCGCGTTGGGCCATCCGATCGGTGCATCGGGTTGCCGCGTGCTGGTGACCCTGCTGCATGAAATGATCAAGCGTGATGCGAAAAAGGGTCTGGCGACCCTGTGCATCGGCGGCGGCCAAGGCGTGGCGCTGGCGCTGGAACGCGTATAACCAGAGTTCAACAGTGAATGGCGGATCCACGACATCCGCCGCTTGCTGGCAACAAAAAACCCGGTGCGACTTGCGTTGCACCGGGTGTTTTTTTGCCTGTTCGAAATGTGCGTTGAATGTTCCGGCGCCTTCGCGAGCAAGCTCGCTCCCACATTTGAAATGCGGCCCCCTGTGGGAGCGAGCCTGCTCGCGAAGAGGCCCGCCCGGCCAGCGAAAATCTAAGGCTTGCGCAACAAATACGTATCCATGATCCACCCATGCTCGGCCCGCGCCTTTTTGCGCACCCGCTCGATCTCATCCGCAACATCTGCCAGCCTGCCGCTGATCAAAATCTCGTCCGGTGTGCCCAAGTAGGCGCCCCAGTAAATCTCGGTATCCTGATCGGCCACCCGGTGATACGAATCTTCAGCATCGAGCATCACCACCAGACTGTCCGCATTACTCACCTGCCCTGCCGCCAAACGCCGCCCGGTGGTGATTTCGATAGAACGACCGATAGTGTTCAACGGCACCTTGTGCTGCGCCGCCAACGCCTGAACGCTAGTGATCCCGGGGATCACCTCAAACTCGAAGGCGCACGCGCCCGAGGCCAGAATCGCCTGGAGGATGCGCACGGTGCTGTCGTACAACGCCGGATCGCCCCACACCAGGAAACCGCCGCACTGACCGTCAGACAATTGGTCATTGATCAGGCGTTCGAAGGTCTGCTGCTTGGCGCGGTTCAACTCATCAACACTGGCGGCGTAGTCGACATCGCCGCGTTCGCGCTCCGGACTGTGGGCCTCGACGAAGCGATAGTCAGGGTTGTCGATGTAGCGCTCACAAATCTCGCGGCGCAGGTCGATCAGCTTGTCCTTGCTCTGGCCTTTATCCATCAGAAAGAACACGTCGACCCGATTCAACGCCTTCACCGCCTGCATCGTGATGTAGTCGGGATTGCCGGCACCGATGCCGATCACCAGCAGTTGTTTCATCACAAAGCTCCTTTAAGACACAGGCGCCAGCGCCCGGTGAAGCGCAGTTCGAGCAGCGACAACGGTTCGACATCGATGTCATGCAACGCCGAACCGCGCAGCACGTGGATCAGCGCGGCGCGGATGACAAACGGATGCGTCACCGCCACGACATGTCCCGACGTGCCTTGCAGGTTAGCTAGCCAAGTCGCCACGCGCTGGCACAACTGCGCCACTGACTCACCGTCATGCGGAGTGGCGTGGGGATCTTCCAGCCAGGCCTGCAGCGCGGCGTCTTCCGAGGCTTGCAGGGCTTTGATCGACTGGCCATGCCAGCGTCCCCAGTCACAATCGCGCAGCGCCTCATCTATCTGCGCGTCTGCGCCAAACCATGCTGCTGTCTGGCGCGTGCGCAACTCCGGCGCGCAAATCAAGCGTCGCGCGGCGTCGAAACGCTCGGCCAATTCGCCCGATGCCAGCTGGCTATTTTCAACAGGTTCATTCGTAGGAAAACACGCCAATTTCTGTGCGACGGTTCGCGCATGGCAAATCAATGTCAAACGAGTGGTCTGCACAGGGATCGCTCCGGTGGGCCTTCATGAAAATCAGCGGCGCAAAGCCGTTGTGTCGGCAATTGTGCCGTAAACCGAGGGTTGCAGGGTTGTTGGATCGCCCCGGCATGTGCGGACAAAAGCAAAAATACGGCAATCTCTGACACTAACGTGGGCGATGGACTACAAGCCCTGTCGAAGTCCGTGTGGCCCTTGTTACACAGGCGTCTCGCCCCATTTTGGGGCCTTTTCAACACCCGGAAAAATTCACTAGACATGTAACGCCAGTTACATAAATACTGTTTTAACGGATTATGAAGCGAATTCGACACCCCCCCCCATCCAGCAGGAGCCCGGATGCCCCCTCTCAGAGACCTGATCACCGATCCCGGCCTGGATCTTACGCCGTCGGAGCGCAAAGTCGTTCGCGCCTTGCTTGATCAGTACCCACGCAACGGTCTGGGGCCGATGGCGCGTCTGGCCGAACATGCCGGCGTCAGCGATCCGACCATCGTGCGGCTGGTGAAAAAACTCGGTTTCGGTGGTTACGCCGAATTCCAGGATGCCCTGCTCAGTGACATGGACCACCGCCTGCGCTCGCCGCGCACGCTGTTGCAACCGCGCGCCCATCAACACAGGGACGACGCCTGGAGCCACTATCTGGGCGACAGCCATCGCCTGCTGGTCGAAACCCAATCGCTGACCCAACCCGAAGACGTGCGCATTCTCACCGACTGGCTGCTCGACGCGCGGCATCAGGTGTATTGCTTCGGCGGGCGCTTCAGCAGCCTGATGGCCACCTACCTGCTCAATCACCTGCGCCTGCTGCGGCCTGGCTGCTTTGCCCTGGAAGATAACGCGCAACTGCCCGATCGCCTGTTCGATCTGCAACGCCAGGATGTGGTGTTGCTGTTCGACTATCGCCGCTACCAGACCCAGGCCTTGCGAGTCGCCAGCGCGGCAAAAAACAACAACGCGCGCGTGGTGTTGTTCACCGACATCTATGCCTCGCCGCTGCGTGAACTGGCCGATCTGATCATCAGCGCGCCGGTGGAATCGGCTTCGCCGTTCGACACCATGGTGCCAGCGCTGGCTCAGGTCGAAGCACTGATAGCCTGCCTGACCTTGCGCACCGAAAACCTCGCCGATCGCCTGGAAGGCATCGATGCCCTGCGCAATGACTTCAACACCCACCTGCTGGAGGATAAATAAGGATGTTCAGCCTTCCCCACCGCTCGCCGCGGGACTTGCCGTTTGTCACCGATCACACCGCACTGTTGCTGGTGGACATGCAGCGTGCCTGGCTCGAACCGCAGTTCGACGCGCACCTCAACGGGCCTGACGCCGAGTATTTCCTGACCCGTGCACACATGCAGGTGGTGCCCAACCAACGTCGTTTGCTCAGTGCCTTTCGCGAAGCGCGGCAGAATGTACTGCACACCATTATCGAAAGCCTTACGGCTGATGGCCGTGACCGCTCGCTCGACCACAAACTCTCGGACATGCACCTGCCCAAAGGCAGCGCGCAGGCGCGGATCATTGAAGACCTGAGCCCAGTGGAAAACGAAATCGTCCTGCCGAAGACCTCGTCCGGCGTCTTCAACTCGACCAACATCGATTACGTGCTGCGCAACCTCGAAACCCGTCACTTGATCATCGCCGGCATCGTCACCGACCAGTGCGTGGACATGGCCGTGCGCGACGCCGCCGATCGCGGCTATCTGGTCACCCTGGTCGAAGACGCCTGCGCCACCTACAGCGCCGAACGCCATCACGCCTGCCTGAATGCGATCAAGGGTTACTGCTGGATTACCGACACCGACACCGTGCTCGCCCGCTTGCAGGAGATGCGGCCATGAGCACGCGCCTGACGCCGCTGCCGATGACCACGCTGGTCACCACCGACCTGATCGGCATCACCCGGGGCCGCTCTTTTCCCACTGATGAGCTTGAGCACTATCAAGCCGCCGGTTGCGGCTGGGTGCCGGCCAACAGCGCATTGACGCCGCAGGACATCATTGCTTCAACCAATCCGTGGGGCGCTTATGGCGACCTGCGGTTGATTCCCGATCTGAGCAGCCGCGTCACTGTCGGCAACGGCCCGGACGCCGACGCACCGGCGCTGGATTTCATCCACGGCGATATTCGCGAAACCGATGGCCGCCCATGGGGCGCCTGTCCGCGCACGCTGCTGCGTGATGAAATCGAGCGATATCGCGATGCGCTGTGCTTGCAGGTCAACGCCGCGTTCGAACACGAATTCAACCTGCACGCCGGTTTCGCCGAGCATCTGGCATTTTCCCTCGAAGCCCAGCGTCAGGGCGCCGAGTTCGGCGGCTGGCTGCTCAGCGCCCTGCGCGCCGGCGGTGTCGAGCCGGAGATGTTTCTGCCGGAATACGGCAAGCATCAATACGAAATCACCTGTCGCCCGACGCTCGGCGTAGCGGCGGCCGATCGCGCCGTCAATGTGCGCGAGATTACCCGCGAGATCGCCCGGCAAATGGGCCTCGACCTGAGCTTCGCGCCGAAAACTGCGGCGGATGCGGTGTGCAACGGCGTGCATCTACACGTCAGCCTGCTCGATCTGGCCGGCCAGCCAATGCTCTATGACCCCGGTACCAGCAACGGTCTGTCGAGTCTTGGCCAGCATTGGGCGGCGGGAATCCTGCATTACTTGCCGGCCCTCTGTGCGTTCACTGCGCCGACGCCGGTGTCGTACGAGCGCTTGCAGCCACATCACTGGAGCGCCTCTTACGCCTGCCTGGGCCAGCAGAACCGCGAGGCGGCGCTGCGCATCTGCCCGACCGTAACCCTCGGCGGCAAGTCCGTGGCCAACCAGTTCAACCTCGAATTCCGCGCCATGGACGCCACTGCCTCACCACATCTGGCGATGGCCGCGCTGTTGATCGCCGGACGGCTGGGCATCGAACAACGCCTGGCACTGAACGCGATCACCGATGAAATTCCCGATTCACTCAACGACGAGCAACGCCAGGCGCGGGGCATCGTTGCCCTGCCCGCTTCGCTAGCGCAGGCGCTGGATTGCCTGCGCAACAGTGGCACCTTCACCGAATGGCTGCCCAAGCCGCTGCTCGACACTTACTACGCCCTGAAAACCGAGGAACTGGCGCTGACGGAACAGCTCTCGCCCGCTGACTTGTGTGAGCACTATGCACGCCTGTACTGAATCCGCCGAGCTGGGGTTGTACACCCGACCGGCCTACAACCTGAGCCGCGCCGACTCGACGCATCCGTTGATTCTGGTGTGCGAACACGCTAGCCGCTACATCCCCGACGCCCTGAACAACCTGGGCTTGGACGAGGCCGCCGCCGCTGAACACATCGCCTGGGACATTGGTGCGCTGCAACTCGCCGAACAGTTATCGGAAAGGCTCGGCGCCACCCTGTTGAGTGCCAATTATTCACGCCTGCTGATCGATCTGAACCGTCCACGCCACGCCCCGGACAGTATTCCGACGCAGAGCGAAATCTATCAGGTGCCGGGTAACCGCGAGCTGGACGAAGCCACCCGCGAATACCGCCGCCAGACCTTGTTCAAACCGTTTCACACGCGCTTGCAAACGTTGATCGACGAACGTGTTGCTCAGGGCCAAGCGGTGCGTGTGGTGGGGATTCACAGTTTCACCCCGGTGTTTTACGGCCAACCGCGACCGCTGGAGGCCGGCGTGCTGTTCGGTCAGGCCAAGGCCTACGCGCAACGCCTGCTCGACGGCCTCGGCGAACTCCCGCTGAAAGTGGCCGGTAATCAGCCGTACAAGATCGATCCGCTGGGCGACATGACCGTGCCGGTGCACGGCGATGCCCGTGGCCTCGACTCGGTGCTGATCGAGGTGCGCAACGATTTGCTGCGCAGCCCCGAAGCCGTATCGCGCTGGGCCGGATACCTCGCGCCTTTGCTGTAATGAATGAAAGACTGCTGACGCTGTAAACGATGGATCGATAACAACTAAAACGACCGACTGGCTGACAAGGAGTTGCGCTTCATGGAAATTGAAGAATTCGGCTACAAGCAAGAGTTGAAACGTAGCCTGACGCTGACCGACCTGGTGGTATACGGGATGATCTTCATGATCCCCATCGCCCCGTTCGGTGTGTATGGCTACGTCAACGCCGAGGCACCGGGGATGGTGCCGCTGGCGTACATCATCGGCATGGTGGCGATGCTGTTCACCGCGCTGAGTTACGGCAGCATGGCCAAGGCTTTTCCGATTGCCGGTTCGGTCTATTCCTACGCGCAGCGTGGCCTCAATCAACACGTCGGCTTCATCGCCGGCTGGCTGATGCTGCTCGATTACCTGCTGATCCCGCCGCTGCTCTATGTCTACGCGGCGATGGCCCTCAACCATTTGTACCCGGACATTCCGAAAGTCGGCTTTATTCTCGCGTTTCTGGTCAGCGCGACCTTCGTCAACCTGCGCGGCATCACCTTCACCGCACGGATGAACATCATCTTCCTGCTCGCGCAACTGGTGGTGCTGGGGATCTTCCTGTTCTACGCCTGGAATGCCCTGCACAACGGTGGCGGTAACGGCGAGCTGACCCTGGCGCCGCTGTATCACGCGGAAACCTTTAACTTCGCCCTGCTGATGCAAGCGGTGTCGATTGCGGTGCTGTCGTTCCTTGGCTTCGATGCGATCTCGACACTCGCTGAAGAAATCAAGGGCGATCCGGGCAAGAGCGTCGGCAAAGCGGCGCTGATCACGCTGGTAGTCATGGGGGTGATTTTCGTTGCACAAACCTGGATCGCCACCGACCTGGCGGCAGGCATGGGCTTCAAATCCGCTGACACTGCGTTCTATGAAATCGCCGAAATCGCTGCCGGCAGCTGGCTGGCGACCCTGACCGCTGTAGCGACGGCGCTGGCCTGGGGCGTGGCTGTAGCGATCACCTCGCAAGCCGCTGTCTCGCGCCTGCTGTTCGGCATGGCCCGCGACGGCAAGCTGCCGAAAGTGCTGGCCAAGGTGCATCCGAAACACAACACGCCGTACCTGAGCATTTATCTGGTGGCGGTGCTGTCGCTGGTGATCTGCTACCTGTTCATCAACTCGGTCGACACCCTGACCTCGCTGGTCAACTTCGGCGCGCTCAGCGGCTTCATGCTGCTGCACCTGACAGTGATCAACTACTACTGGCGTCGGCAGAAGTCCGGCCAAGTGGTGCGTCACCTGATCTGCCCGGTCATCGGCTTCATCATCGTCGCGGCCATCATGTACAACATGGGCGTCGATGCGCAGAAGCTCGGCCTGACCTGGATTGCCCTGGGCCTGGTGTATCTGTTCTTCCTGAATAAACTCGGCGCCAGTACCGCGCTGCCTGACCCGAGCAACGGCTGACAAGAAAAAGAGCGGCGTCTGACAACAAATCAGGCGACCGCCGATTTATCGCGTGGACACCGACAGTGATAGTCAGGTTTGGCGACATCGCCGAACCTTTTGATACAGGAGTACATCCATGCTGGTCTTACGCCCAGTCGAACAGACTGACCTGCCCCAGCTACAACAATTGGCCCGCGACAGTCTGGTGGGCGTAACTTCCCTGCCGGACGACAGCGAACGCCTGCGCGAGAAAATCGCCGGCTCCTGCGCCTCGTTTGACAGCGAAGCGGCATCCCAAGGCCCGGAGAACTACTTCTTCGTGCTGGAAGACCTGGACCGCCAACGGCTGGTCGGCTGCTCGGAGATTCTCGCGACGGCGGGCTTCGACGAGCCGTTCTACAGCCTGCGCAACCGCCATTTCACCAGTGCATCCCGCGAACTGAACATTGAACACGGCGTGCCGGCGCTGTCGCTGTGCCATGACCTCAGCGGCCACACATTGCTGCGTGGGTTTCACATCAATGCCGAACTGGTGCGTACGCCGTTCTCCGAATTGTTGTCCCGTGCGCGCCTGTTGTTCATCGCCGCTCACACGCGGCGCTTTGCCGAGGCGGTGATTACTGAACTGGTCGGCTACAGCGACGAGCAAGGTCATTCGCCGTTCTGGGATGCGCTGGGCAAACACTTCTTCGACCTGCCCTACGCGGAAGCTGAACGCCTGTGCGGGCTGCAGAGCCGCACGTTTCTCGCCGAACTGATGCCGCAATACCCGATCTACGTGCCGATGCTGCCGCAAGCGGCGCAGGACTGTATCGGTCGTATTCACCCGGACGGTCAGGAAGCGTTCGACATCCTTGAGCGTGAGGGTTTCGAAACCAACAGCTACATCGACCTGTTCGACGCCGGCCCGACCCTGTATGCGCGTACCGCCAATATCCGTTCGATTGCCCGCAGTCAGACCGCAACGGTGCAGCAACGACCACAGATCGATGCCCGTGGCCGTTTCTTGCTGAGCAATGACGCACTGTCGGGCTTCCGGGCGATGATTGCCGAACTTGATTACCAACCCGATCAACCGTTGTCCCTCACCCCTGCAATGTGTGCGGCGCTGAACGTGACCGATGGCAGCCCGATCCGGCTGATTGCCCTGTGAAACCCGCCCGGTTGCGCAGTCAACGACAGTGCCCGAACAGGCGCGCAGAAGGAGTTACAGCATGATTGTCCGTCCGGTCAAAGTCAGCGACCTGCCTGCCTTGCTCGCGCTGGTACAACAGGCCGGCCCGGGGTTCACCACCCTGCCGGCCAACGAAGATCGCCTGTCCCACCGGGTCCGTTGGGCGCAACGGGCGTTCGCCGAACAAGTGGAACGCGCCGACGCTGATTATCTGTTTGTGCTCGAAGACGATGACATGCGTGTAGTTGGCGTCAGCGCACTGGCCGGGGCGGTCGGCCTGCGTGAGCCGTGGTACAACTATCGGGTCGGGTTGACCGTCAGTTCGGCGCCGGATCTGGGCATTCAACGGCAGATCCCGACGCTGTTTCTCAACAACGAACTCACCGGCCAATCTGAGCTGTGCTCGCTGTTTCTCGGCCATGACCAGCGCCACGGCAGCAATGGCCGCTTGTTGTCATTGGGGCGATTGCTGTTCGTTGCCGAGTTCCCGCACTTGTTCGGCGAGAAGATGATTGCCGAACTGCGCGGCAGTGCCGATGAACACGGTTGTTCGCCGTTCTGGGACAGCCTGGGTCGGCATTTCTTTCAAATGGACTTCAGCCATGCCGACCACTTGTCCGGGCTGGGCAACAAATCGTTCATCGCCGAACTGATGCCGCGCCAGCCGCTGTACACCTGCCTGCTCACCGAACAGGCCCAGGCGGCGATCGGCCAGGCGCACCCGAATACCGAACCGGCGCTGAAGATCCTCCAGGCCGAAGGGTTTACCCACAAAGGCTACATCGACATCTTCGACGGCGGCCCGGTGATCGAAGCGCCCGTGCGCAATATCCGCACCGTGCGCGAGAGCGTCGAGCTGGCCCTGAGCCTCGGCAGCCCCGACGAACAGGCGCCGCTGTGGCTGATTCACAACCGGCGTCTGGAGAACTGCCGCATCACCGTCGCCCGCGCCCGCCGGGTCGGCAGCAGCCTGGTGATCGATCGCCTCACCGCCAAGCGCCTGCAACTGCAACCGGGCAATTCGGTACGCGCGGTGATGCTGCCCAATCAACAGCAACAGGCGGTGGCGGCCTGACAGTCACCACCGCAAAAAGGTAAATCCTTTCAGCAAAAGAGTCCGCGACAACCTGTCCCTTGCAAATTCGTCATGATCCTTGACCCATTCGCGTGATAGCCTTTTCATTCTTCGGCGTTGACACCTTTGTTCAAGCCTTTCCATTCCTTTGTATTGGTGGAACTCGTATGACCCGGCTTTCCCATCAAGATTTGCGCCGTAACTTCCGTCAACTGCTGGCCTCCGACACCTGCTACCACACCGCGTCGGTGTTCGATCCGATGTCCGCGCGCATCGCTGCTGACCTGGGTTTTGAAGTGGGCATCCTCGGTGGTTCCGTGGCCTCGTTGCAGGTGCTCGGAGCCCCGGACTTTGCCCTGATCACCCTCAGCGAGTTCGCCGAACAGGCCACCCGCATCGGCCGCGTCGCCCAATTGCCAGTGATCGCCGACGCCGACCACGGCTACGGCAACGCCCTCAACGTGATGCGCACCATCGTCGAACTGGAACGCGCCGGCGTCGCTGCCCTGACCATCGAAGACACCTTGCTGCCGGCCCAATTCGGCCGGAAATCCACCGATTTGATCACCGTTGCCGAAGGCGTCGGCAAGATCCGCGCGGCGCTGGAAGCCCGGGTTGATACGGAAATGGCGATCATCGCCCGTACCAATGCCGGCATTTTGCCGAACCAGGAAATCATCAGCCGCACTCGCCAGTACCAGGCGGCCGGGGCTGACGGCATCTGCATGGTCGGGATTCAGGATTTCGATCAGCTTGAGCAAATCGCCGAACACCTGACCGTACCGCTGATGCTGGTGACCTACGGCAACCCGGCGCTGCGCGACGACAAACGTCTGGCCGAACTCGGTGTACGCGTGACCATTGATGGCCATGGTGCTTACTTTGCGGCGATCAAAGCGACGTATGACAGCTTGCGTGAACAGCGGCAGATCTTTACCCAGGCCTCCGACCTGAGCGCGACCGAGTTGACGCACACCTATACCCAGCCGGAGGAATACATTCTTTGGGCCAAGGAATACATGAGCGTCAAGGAGTGATGGGTTGACCGGGCTGACGCCATCGCTGGCAAGCCAGGCTCCCACAGGTTATGCGGTTCGACATCAATTGATGGTTCAGCACCAAACCCTGTGGGAGCTGGCTTGCCAGCGATGAGGCCTGCCGCTACACCGCTAAACCGGCGTCTTGTAAGCCTCTTCCCGCTGCACCGCCCGCGCCTGAATCACATTCAGAATCGCACAGCCCTCGCGCATCAACAGATGCACCGCGCTGGTCACCCGCGTCAGATCACAATCGGAAATGCCTTTGAGGTTGAGGCTGGCAAAGGTGTCGGCCAGATCGCGCACAACCACAAATCGGTGCATCGCACAGGCGGCCATGTCGCTGAGTTCTGAGTGGGTATTGAGGAAGAGCACCGGGGATTCGGCGTCGTAGGTGTCGATGGGGAGGAAGCGGGGCATTACTTGATCACACATTGGTATAACTCCTGTATTGAGAGAGCTACCACCAGTCGCGGCCAAACGAGGAAGGTGGCAGCCGTACGCGGGTTGGCCGACCGGATACAGGAACCGGCACACCCGAAGGTGTCCCACGCACAGCCGCCATAACACAACATCACAGACAAGCATCGACTGAATATGTTGGGCAGACTGTACGTCTCTGTATCGACCGGCCAAGGTCGTTCGCGGTGTTTTTCCGCGAGCCCGAACTATAGGGGTCGATACCGAAATGCGGCAACAGGGTACGTTGTAGGAAACGTCTTGGAAAGTTGTACGCCGTCCGCGACTTCCACTTTTCCCACAAAAGCCCCTCACCCTAGCCCTCTCCCGGAGGGAGAGGGAACCGATTGGGGGATGCTCGGGATCTACGCCGACTTGTGATACCGCGCTGAATCCGATTTTGAATTCAAAATCGATCTTTCAGGTCGCTGTATTGACCAAAAACAACACGGTCAGTCCCCTCTCCCTCTGGGAGAGGGTTAGGGTGAGGGCAAATGCACCTGACACCCCACCCGCATCAGTCACACCACAAAACCACTCACCGCGGCTTGGCCAACTCCATAATCATCCGCGACAACAGATAAATCCGCGGCGCCACACTCGCCACTTCGGCGTACTCCTCCGGCGTGTGAATATTGCCGCCAACAATCCCGAAGCCATCCAGCGTCGGCGTGCCAACCCCGGCCGACAAGCTCGCATCCGCCGCACCGCCACTGCCCTCTTCGGTCAACTTGCGGCCAATCTCGCCGTAAATCCCCTGGGCCATGGCCATCAGACGATCCGACTCAGGCGTCTGCGGCATCGGTGGCAGCCCGCGTTGCAACGAAGTCTTCACTTCCGTCTCAGCAATCAGCTTGTCCTGCGAGACCCGCGCCAGATCCTTCTCGATCCGGTCAAACTCCTCTGGCACCGCCGCGCGCACGTCAGCCTTGGCCGTGGCTTGATCGGGAATCACGTTGGTGCGGTCACCGGCCTTGAGCACAGTGAAGTTGATGGTGGTTTTCTTAGCCTCATCACCCAGTTTGCCCAACTGAAGAATCTGGTGCGCCGCTTCCATCGCGGCATTGCGCCCCAGTTCCGGAGCGACGCCAGCGTGCGCGGCTTTGCCCTTGACCTCGACCAGCGCCGTCGCGCTGCCCTTGCGCCACACCACCAAGCCATCAGCCGGGCGCCCCGGCTCAAGGTTGAGAGTCACGTCGTGCTGTTTAGCGGTTTTCTTGATCAGATCGGTGGCGACGTCCGAACCGGTTTCTTCACTGGCGTCGAGCAGAAAGGTGATTTGCGCGTAGTCCTTGAAGTCGAGGTTTTTCAAGACTTTCAGCGCATAGATCCCAGCGACGATGCCGCCCTTGTCATCCATCACCCCTGGCCCGTAAGCGCGGCCGTCCTTGATGTGGAACGGCCGCTCGGCCGCCGAACCTTCCTTGAACACCGTGTCCATGTGCGCCATCAGGAGGATTTTCGCCTTGCCGGTGCCTTTCAGCGTCGCCAGTACATGGTTGGATTTTTCCGGCGTGTTCGGCACCAGTTCGATGGTCGCGCCGAGTTTTTTCAACTCATCGATGGCGATGTCGCTGACTTGCTTGAGGCCTGGCTCGTAACCGGAACCGGAGTCGATATTGACCAGCCGTTCCAGCAATTTCAGCGCTTCTGGCTGGTATTGCTCGGCATCAGCGAGCACTTGTTTGTGCGGTTCGGCAAAGGCGTGGGCAGCCGAGAAGGCGAGAGACAGGCCGAGGCTAGCGGCCAGCAGGGAGCGAGAAAATGAGCACGTCATGAAGCGATCCTTGTTTCGCGTCGGGGGGATTTAACCGTACCCGACATCGGCGCGAGGCTCTACACCGAATGCGACACTGATCTAACCGACAACACACAACCCCCTGTGGGAGCGAGCTTGCTCGCGAAAGCGGTGGATCAGTCAACATTGATACAGCCTGGCAGGACGCCTTCGCGAGCAAGCTCGCTCCCACAGGGGATCTACGGTGTAGCGGTCAAACCGAATCCAGTAACGTCTGCCGGGACTTGTCATCGCAATTGCAGATCACCCGGTTACGCCCGCTGGCCTTGGCTTCGTACAACGCCTGATCGGCATCATTGAGCCAGCGTGTTGCGTCGGCATGCGCCGGATCGTACGCCGCCAGGCCGATACTCAAACTGACCTTCAATGCCGGATTCTGCTCATAACCCAGAATCGCGAAGCGCTCACGCAACGCTTCCATCGCCTGCGCGGCGTTGAACAGCGGCAGATCCGGCAAAATCACGCAGAACTCATCACCGCCATAGCGCCCGGCAACGTCTGTCGCCCGCAGGTTTTGTTTAAGTAACTTGCTCAACTGGCGCAACACGATGTCGCCGGCAACATGGCCGTAGGTGTCGTTGATTGCCTTGAAGTGATCGATGTCGATCAACGCAATCGCCGCGCCCTGCTTCTGCCGCTTGCAGCGCTGAAAAGCGATCTCCAGTTGATCCTTCCAGGCGCCATGGTTGAGCAACCCGGTCAGACTGTCGGTGCGGCTCAGGGCAAGCAATTCGCGTTTATGCAAGCCAAGCGTGTAGGCCTGACGAAAGCAGATCCAGCCCAGCGCCAAGGGGTACAGCAGCAGTAACGGGAAACAGGCGTACATTTGTGCAGGCGTAGTTTGCGGAATGAATGCCGGAGCAAACACCACCAGCCCGACGCCGACCCCGAGCAACTGCGCCGCAGAGCCTGCCAATAGAAAACGTGAACCACCGATTGCGACGTTGTTCATTGCCATCATCGAAATGGTCGTGGCAGTGGGCAGCGGATTGAAATGCATGGCGGCAAGCCAAAAGCCGCCGAAAAAGGCGTCGATCAACAGATTGCGGTGTTCAGCGTGGTAAGGAACCCGGGCGCGGCGCGCCCATTGAAACGCCAGATGCGGCCAGACCAAGCCATTGAAGAACATCAACGCCCAGACCCAGAGCGGCGGATCGAGCGAATACATCGCCACGCTCACGCACACAAGCCCCAGAATCAACCCGAGGATGCGCGACGTATAAAGCCTCCTGGCCAATGAAAGTCCCTTTCCTCCGGTATTTCCCATAAGGACCTCGATCACGCACACCGCAGGACGGATGTGCTGGAAGTCTAACAGGGCGACGTTAAATAGCCATCACCGGCCAGCGGGCTGAATAGCGCGACATCAGGACCGCACACAGGGCAAATATTTGGCTATACATGAAAGGAGCAAAATGGAAAAAAAACTATAAGAAGGAGACCCATGCACACCTATCACGTGTTGATCATCGGCAGCGGTTTTGGCGGTCAATGTGCTGCGGTCAACCTGCTCAAGGCCGGGATCGACGATTTTCGACTGCTGGAGCGACGGGACTTCTTTGGCGGCACCTGGTGCCAGAACACCTACCCCGGCGCGGCGGTGGACGTGCCGTCGCCGCTGTATTCGCTGTCGTTCGCGCCGTACCGCTGGTCGCAGATGTTCGCCGGACAGGCCGAACTGCAGCGCTACACCGAGCATGTCATCGAGCAGTTCGGTTTGCGTGAGCGCTTGGAGCTGGAGGCCAATGTCGAGCGCGTCGAATGGGACGACACGGAAAAACGCTGGGCTGTGCACACCGCCAGCAAAGGCACCTTTTATGCGCAGTTCCTGATCAATGCCACCGGACCATTGAGCCAACCGGTCATCCCACACTTTCCCGGCCAGGATCGCTTTCAAGGCAAGACGTTTCATACGAACAACTGGGATCACAGCTACGACTACCGCGCTAAACGCGTGGCCATCGTTGGTAGCGGCGCCAGTGCGGTGCAAGTGATTCCAGCCATTGCGGAACAGGTCGAGCAACTGCACGTGTTTCAGCGCACGCCACACTGGGTGCTACCCCGCGCCGATCGTCAGTTCGGACCGCTGCAACGCTGGCTGCTCGGCCGCAAACCCGCCTACAAACTGTTGCGCTGGCTGATTTACTGGCAATTCGAAACCCGCGTCATCGCGTTCAAATACTCGAAAGCGGCGATTCACATGGTCCAGCAGCACGCCCTGCGCTTTCTCAAACGCCAGGTGCCAGACCCGGCGCTGCAAGAAAAACTCACCCCGGACTTCACCATCGGCTGCAAACGGGTGCTGGTGTCCAGCACCTATTACCCGGCGCTGAGTCGCGCCAACGTCACCTTGCATACCCGCGAGCAAGGCATTGCGTCCATCGACGAAACCGGGATCAACACTCAGGACGGTCAGCACATCGACGTTGATCTGATCGTCTGGTCGACCGGTTACGACGCCACCGACGGGGTGATTTCCTACCCGGTCAGCGGAAAAAACGCCGTGCAACTCAGAGAGGTCTGGGCGCAATACCCGCGCGCCTATCTGGGCACCAGTCTGCCGGACTTCCCCAACCTGTTTATCGTCACCGGCCCCAACACCGGCATCGGCCACACCTCGGCGCTGTTCATCATCGAATCGCAGATGAACTACATCCTCGACTGCATCCGCACCGTGCAGGCGAAAGGTCTGCGCAGCATCGAAGTGCGCCCCGAAGCGGAACGTACCTACACTGAGATGATTCATCGGGAAATGCAGCGCACGGTCTGGAAGTCCGGCGGCTGCCACAGTTGGTATCAAAGCAAGAGCGGTCATGTGATCGCGATGTTTCCCGGCTTCAGTTTCAGCTATCACCGCTTGACCCGGGCGCTGAAACCGGCCGACCACATTCTGTCCTGAACACGTAAAAGGAAGACGTCGATGCTTTTGCTGTTTGTCGCCCTCGCGGTTTTCGTGGCCTGGAGCTGGTTGAGTTATCCGGCGGTCGGTCATTGGCTGTACGACCTGAACATGGCCATCAAGGCCAAATTGTACAAATTGCACAAGATCGAAGTGCCGATCGCCGAGATGACCGTCTCGACCTGGCAGGGCGGGCCGTATGAAGCAGCCAGCGCGATTCTGATGCTGCATGGCTACAGCGGCGAGAAGAACCTGTGGCTGCGCTTTTCCCGGCACTTCGTGCGCCAGTATCGGGTGATCATCCCGGACCTCGCCGGTCATGGTGAAACCGGCTTCAAGGCGGGCGGCGGCTACGACATTCCGTTGCAGGCCAAACGCATGATCCAGTTGCTCGACGTTTGCGGCGTGGAGAAAGTCCACGTAATCGGCAACTCGATGGGCGGCTACATCGCTGCGTGGCTGGCGGCGACGTATCCCGACCGCATCGCGTCGGTGGCATTGATCGACCCGGCGGGCGTCACCGCGCCTGAGGCCAGCGACATGGAGCGGCATCTGGCGCGCGGGCATAACCCGTTTCTGATCAATTCGCGGGAAGAGTTCCAGCAGTTCTACGCGATGACCATGGCCACGCCGCCATGGGTACCCAAATTGGTGCTGGACGCCATCGCCCAGCGCTACGAACAACAACGCGATGAACTGGAAGAGATCTTCCGCGATTTTCGCGCCAGCCCGCCGATGGAGCCGAAACTGGTCGACATCAAGTGCCCGGCGCTATTGCTCTGGGGGCGCAAGGATCGGCTGATCGACGTCAGCAGCGTGCCGGTGTGGAGCAAGGGCATCGCCAATTTGCGTGTGGATGTCTGGGATCACGTCGGGCACATGCCGATGGTTGAACAGCCGGGGAATACTGCGCGCCTGTATCGCGAGTTTCTGGGAAGCCAAAGATGACAATGCACTCTTCCCCTGATCGTTCCCACGCTCTGCGTGGTAATGCCTCAAGGGACGCTCCGCGTCCAGTGACGCGGAGCGTCACGGGCTGCATTCCCACGCAGAGCGTGGGAACGATCAAGGGTAAGGGCTTGAGATGAACATTCTTTATGACGAACGCCTCGACGGCCCGTTGCCGAAGGTGAACAAGGCCGAATTCCTCAAGTCATTGCAGCAAACGCTGCCAGATCTCGACATTTTGTGGCGCGAGGAAGAACTCAAACCCTACGAATGCGACGGTCTCTCCGCCTACCGCACCACGCCGATGCTGGTCGCCCTGCCCCGACGACTTGAGCAAGTGCAAACCCTGCTCAAACTCTGCCATGAGAAAAACGTCCCGGTGGTTGCCCGTGGTGCCGGCACCGGGTTGTCCGGCGGCGCCTTGCCGCTGGAACAGGGCCTGCTGCTGGTGATGGCGCGCTTCAACAATATCCTGCACATCGACCCCGCTGCCAGTACTGCGCGGGTTCAGCCGGGGGTGCGCAATCTGGCGATTTCCCAGGCAGCCGCGCCGTTTGGCCTGTATTACGCGCCGGATCCATCCTCGCAGATCGCCTGCTCAATCGGCGGCAACGTCGCCGAAAACGCCGGCGGCGTGCATTGCCTCAAGTACGGTTTGACCGTGCACAACCTGCTGAAAATCGAAGTGCTGACCATCGAAGGCGAACGCCTGAACCTCGGTTCGGATGCGCTCGATTCAGCAGGTTTCGATTTGCTCGCGTTGTTCACCGGCTCCGAAGGCCTGCTGGGGATCATCACCGAAGTCACGGTCAAACTGCTGCCCAAACCGCAAGTCGCGAAAGTGCTGCTGGCCAGCTTCGATTCCGTGGAAAAGGCTGGCCGCGCGGTCGCCGAAATCATCGCGGCGGGGATCATTCCCGGCGGCCTGGAGATGATGGACAACCTCGCCATTCGCGCCGCCGAAGATTTCATCCACGCCGGTTACCCGGTCGACGCCGAGGCCATTCTGCTGTGCGAACTCGATGGCGTCGAAGCCGACGTCCACGACGATTGCCAACGGGTGCGCGAGGTCATGACCGCGGCCGGCGCCACCGAAGTGCGTCAGGCCCGCGACGAAGCCGAGCGCGTGCGTTTCTGGGCCGGGCGCAAAAATGCCTTTCCGGCCATCGGTCGTTTGTCACCGGACTATTACTGCATGGACGGCACCATCCCGCGCCGCGAATTGCCCGGGGTTTTGCAAGGCATCGCCCGCCTCAGCGAAGAATACGGATTGCGCGTGGCCAACGTATTCCATGCCGGCGACGGCAACATGCACCCGCTGATTCTGTTCGACGCCAATCAACCCGGCGAGCTGCACCGCGCCGAAGCCTTGGGCGGCAAGATCCTCGAACTGTGCGTGCAGGTCGGCGGCAGCATCACCGGCGAACACGGCGTCGGCCGCGAGAAAATCAACCAGATGTGCGCGCAGTTCAACAGTGACGAACTGAGCCTGTTTCATGCAGTAAAAGCCGCGTTCGACCCGCAAGGCCTGCTGAATCCCGGCAAGAACATTCCGACCCTGCACCGCTGCGCCGAATTCGGCGCCATGCATATTCACGCCGGGCAATTGCCGTTCCCCGAACTGGAGCGTTTCTGATGGCCGACGTCGATGCCGCCAGCGCCCTGCTCGATCAGGTCAACGAGGCCCGGGCCAATGCCACGCCGCTGAAAATTCAGGGTGGCAACAGCAAAGCCTTTCTCGGCCGCGAGGTTGCCGGTGAAGTGCTCGACACCCGCGCCCATTGCGGCATCGTCCGTTACGAGCCGACCGAACTGGTGGTTACGGCGCGCGCCGGCACGCCGTTGTCCGAGCTGCTGGCGGCGCTGGACGCTGCCGGGCAAATGCTGCCGTGCGAACCGCCAGCGTTCGGCGAAAGCGCGACGGTGGGCGGCATGATCGCCACGGGTTTGTCCGGCCCTCGGCGACCGTGGTCTGGCTCGGTGCGCGACTTCGTCCTCGGCACGCGGGTGATCACTGGCCTTGGTCAGCACCTGCGTTTCGGCGGCGAAGTGATGAAAAACGTCGCCGGTTATGATCTGTCACGGCTGATGGCCGGCAGCTATGGCTGCCTCGGCGTGCTCACCGAAGTGTCGCTGAAAGTCCTGCCAAAACCGCGCCAGTGCCTGAGCATTCGCCTCGATATGGAATGCGCGCTGGCGCTGACCAAGCTTGCCGAATGGGGCCAACAACCGTTGCCAATCAGTGCCGCCTGCCACGATGGCCAGAGTCTGTATCTGCGTCTCGAGGGCGGCGAAGGTTCGGTGACGGCGGCACATCAACGCCTCGGTGGTGAGCCGCTGGATTCAGGGTTCTGGCGAGATCTGAATGAGCAGCGTCTAGCCTTTTTCAACGAAGGTTTGCCGCTGTGGCGCTTGTCGTTGCCGAACAATCTCGGGCCACTGGATCTGCCCGGCGAGCAACTGATCGACTGGGCCGGTGCACAACGCTGGCTGAAATCCGACGTCGAGCACATGCATATTCTTGCTCAGGAACTCGGCGGCCATGCCACCTGCTTTACCCACGGTGCCAACTCTTCGCCGTTCCAGCCGCTGGCCTGGACACTGCTGCGCTATCACCGACAACTCAAGGCGCAACTCGACCCGCAAGGGCTGTTCAACCCCGGGCGCATGTACGCGGAGTTCTAGCCATGCAAACCACCCTCAGCGAACAGTCACTGCAACTGCCCCGTGCCGCCGAAGCGGAAAAAATCCTCCGCACCTGCGTGCATTGTGGCTTTTGCAACGCGACCTGTCCGACCTATCAGTTGCTCGGTGATGAACTCGATGGCCCGCGCGGGCGCATCTACCTGATCAAACAAGTGCTCGAAGGCGCACCTGCGACGGCGCAGACGCAACTGCACCTGGACCGCTGCCTGTCGTGCCGCAACTGCGAAACCACCTGCCCGTCCGGCGTCGACTATCACAACCTGCTCGACATTGGCCGCGCGGTGGTCGATCACGCGGTGCCGCGTCCGGCGGCGCAGCGCCTGTTACGTGAGGGCTTGCGCGCATTGGCGCCTAATCCGGGATTGTTCAAAGGCTTGTTGCGGGTGGGCACGACGTTTCGGCCGCTGTTGCCGCGCTTGCTTGAAAGCAAATTGCCGCAGCACTTGCCGGTTAACGGCTCGCGCCCTGCCCCTCGGCATGCCCGGCGGGTGTTGTTGCTTGAAGGCTGCGTACAACCGGGGTTGTCGCCAAATACCAATGACGCCACGGCGCGGGTGCTGGATCGTTTGGGCATCAGTGTCACCCCGGTGGCCGAGGCCGGGTGTTGCGGCGCGCTGGACTATCACCTCGACGCGCAAGCCAAAGGCCTCGACCGCGCCCGGCAGAATATCGATGCCTGGTGGCCACACCTGCAAAACGGTGCAGAAGCGATTGTGCAGACCGCCAGCGGTTGCGGCGCATTCATCAAGGATTACGGGCATTTGCTGGCAGACGATCCGCTGTATGCAGCCAAGGCACGGGAAATCAGCGAGCGGACGCTGGATCTGGTGCAGATACTTGATCGGGAACCGCTGGAAAAAGTCTGCGCGGCGAGCGAGCGGCGGATTGCCGTGCATTGCCCGTGCACCCTGCAGCATGCGTTGAAACTGGGCGGCGCGGTGGAAGCCGTGCTGACACGCATCGGTTTCAACCTCACCGCCGTGCCCGACGGCCATTTGTGCTGCGGTTCGGCAGGCACGTATTCGCTGACGCAACCGCTGCTGGCGCGGCAACTGCGCGACAACCGCCTCAACGCTCTGGAGAGTGGCCGCCCTGAGCTGATCGTTACCTCCAACGTCGGCTGTCAGTGCCATCTGGGCAGCGCCGGGAGCACGCGCGTGATGCACTGGATCGAACTGGTGGATCAGTCGTTGGCAGAATGAAGTTCGTAGGATTCTTCGTTTGCCCGCGTGCGAGAAGGCTGCGATCTTTTCCCTCATCCATTCCGTGACCGTGGCAGGAATTTTTTTCATGACTGTGCAGCCGTTCGTCAGCCCCGACCTGATCCGCCAACGCTTCTCCAAAGCGATGTCCGACATGTACCGCGAAGAAGTGCCGCTGTACGGTGCACTGATGGAGCTGGTGGAGCAGACCAACCGCGAGGTGCTGGCCCGTCAGCCGGATATCGCCGAGCAGCTCAACAGCACCGGCGAAATCCAACGGCTGGACATGGAGCGCCATGGCGCCATTCGCGTCGGCACCGCGACGGAGCTGGCCACCCTCGCCCGCCTGTTTGCGGTCATGGGCATGCAACCGGTGGGCTATTACGACCTGACTCCGGCGGGCGTGCCGGTGCACTCCACGGCGTTTCGCGCGGTGCATGAGGAGGCGCTGCAGATCAGTCCGTTCCGCGTGTTCACCTCGTTGTTGCGCCTGGAATTGATTGAAGACCCGCAGCTACGTGCCTTTGCCGAATCAGTTCTGGCCAAGCGTTCGATCTTTACCCCGGAGGCGATGCGCCTGATCGCGCAAGCTGAAACCGCAGGCGGATTGGATGAAAGCGAGGCCGAGGCATTCGTCTTACAGGCACTGGAAACTTTTCGCTGGCATCACAGCGCTACGGTTACCGCTGCGCAATATCAGACGTTGAGCGCGCAACATCGCTTGATCGCCGACGTCGTGGCGTTTAAAGGCCCACACATCAATCACCTGACGCCGCGCACGCTGGACATCGACAGTGTTCAGGAACAGATGCCGGCCCATGGCATCACCCCGAAGGCCGTCATCGAAGGTCCGCCGCGCCGGCAGTGCCCGATCCTGTTGCGCCAGACCAGTTTCAAGGCGCTGGACGAGCCGATCGCCTTCACCGATCAGAACCAGACCCGTGGCAGTCACAGCGCGCGTTTCGGCGAAATCGAACAGCGCGGCGCGGCACTCACCCCCAAAGGTCGGGAGCTGTATGACCGTTTGCTGAATGCCGCGCGCGATGAACTCGGCGACTTCCCCAACGAAGCCAACGCCGCACGCTACAACGCGCTGATGGCTCAGCACTTTGGCGAATTTCCTGACAGTGTCGAGGGTATGCGTGAACAAGAGCTGGCGTACTTTCGCTATTTCGTTACGGAAAAAGGACTGTCAGCGGCAGGACTTGGGAGTTCGTCTCTGGAAGACTTGTTGCGCGATGGTCATGTGAAAGCGGAACCGTTGGTGTACGAAGATTTCCTGCCGGTGAGCGCAGCGGGGATTTTTCAGTCGAACCTTGGCGATGCGGCGCAGGCGCATTATGGCGAGCATTCCAATCGGCAGGCGTTCGAGCAGGCGCTGGGGCGCGCGACCATTGATGAGTTGGGGTTGTATGCGGCGACGCAGCAGCGTTCCATTGATGAGTGTCTGACACAACTTGCGATCTTTTGATTTGAAAGTTTTTAAGCAGCCGCTTCAGCCAAATGAAGGCATCTGGCCATTGTGTGCAAGAAGTTGCGCACTTGTTTTGCAAAACAGACCGCTAAAACCGCTGAGAGCCACGTCGTACAAGGCCTGCAGCCAAGTGCGCAAGAAGTTGCGCAGTACTGCGCAACTTCTTGCGCACTTTTGCATTGGGCGAGCGCTTTATTTCGCACAAGCGCCTGAAAAATCAGACAAACACCCCGGCCCGTATGGCCGGCACAATTGTTGGCACGCTCCTTGATAACAGTCAGGCACCCACCGGGCGATTTCGCCTCCCGGGCACCTTAAATTATTCCGCAAGGAGAGCACCCCATGGCAACACCAGCGTACATGTCGGTTACCGGCGAAAAACAAGGCCTGATCACTGCAGGCGCTTTCACCGCTGACTCCGTAGGCAACACCTACCAGGAAGGCCACGAAGACCAGGTTATGGTTCAGGCTTTCAGCCACGACGTAATCATCCCGCGTGACCCACAATCCGGTCAGCCAACCGGTCAGCGCGTTCACAAGCCAGTTGTGATCACCAAGGTCTACGACAAGGCTTCGCCACTGCTGCAAGCCGCTCTGACCTCCGGCGAGCGCATGAGCGAAATCGTTATCCAGTGGTTCCGTACTTCTGCTCAAGGTACCCAAGAGCACTACTACACCACCAAACTGGAAGACGCGATCATCGTCGCCATCAACAACAAAATGCACAACTGCCAGGATCCAGGCAACTCGCACTTCACCCACCTGGAAGAAGTGCAGTTCACCTACCGTAAAATCACCTGGACCCACGAAGTATCCGGTACTTCGGGTTCCGATGACTGGCGTGCTCCAGTCGTTTAATTACGGCTGATCGTTACAAGCATCGGCCAGCTCTGCTGGTCGATGTTGTTTTCGCCCTCCAGAATTTCGCGTAAGTTGAGCCGTTTTGCGGTCGTCGACTCACGCCGCTGTACAGCACGAGGAACAAGGGATGTTCGCGCCGGCCAATGAAACTCACTTTGCCCTGACCATCGAAGGTCTTTCCGCCGATTTCCAGGTGTTTACCCTCACCGGCCGGGAAGCCATCAGCCAGCCTTTTGTGTTCGAGGTGGAGCTGGTCAGTGAGCAGCCGTCGCTGGACCTCGAAACCCTGCTGCACAAACCGGCCTTCCTGCAACTGTCGCCCGACGGCAGCGGCATCCACGGCCAGATCTACCGCGCCGCGCAAGGTGATTCGGGCAAACGCCTGACCCGTTACTCGGTGACCCTGCGCCCGCAACTGTCGTACCTGGCGCACCGCATCAACCAGCGCATCTTCCAAAACCTCACCGTACCGAAAATCATCGGCATGGTCCTCGAAGAGCACGGCATTCAAAGCAACGCCTACGAATTCAAGACCGGTTCGATCTATCCCGAGCGCATCTACTGCGTGCAATACGATGAATCGGACCTGCATTTCATCCAGCGCCTGTGCGAGGAAGAAGGTATTCATTACCACTTCGAGCACACGGCGACGGCGCACAAACTGGTATTCGGCGATGACCAGACGGTGTTCCCGAAACTCAAGCCTGTGGCCTATCAGCAAGACTCCGGCATGGTCGCCAGCGACCCGGTGATCAAGCGCTTCGACCTGCGTCTGGAAACCCGTACCAGCCGCACCACCCGCCGCGATTACGATTTCGAAAAACCACGCCTCACCCTCGAAAGCGAAAACCGTGGCGACGCCCTGCCCGACCTCGAAGACTACGATTATCCGGGTCGTTTCATCGACCGCGAGCGCGGCAAACACCTGGCCAAACGCGCCCTCGAACGTCATCGCAGCGATTTCAAGCTAGCTGAAGGCAAGAGCGATCAGCCGTTGCTGGTCAGCGGCCACTTCCTCGCCCTGACCGCGCACCCGAAAGCCAAATGGAATGACCTCTGGCTGCTCACCGAAGTCCACCACGAAGGCAAGCAGCCGCAGGTCCTCGAAGAGTCGGTGACCAGCGACACCACCGCACTCAAAGACGATTTCCACCAGGGCTACCGCAACCGCTTCCAGGCGACCCCGTGGGACGTGCCGAACCGCCCGCCCCTGCGCCATCCAAAACCGCGCATCCTCGGCAGCCAGAGCGCCGTGGTCACTGGCCCGAAAGGTGAAGAGATCCACTGCGACGAATACGGCCGCGTCAAAGTCCAGTTCCACTGGGACCGCGAAGGCCAGGCCGACGACAAAACCAGCTGCTGGCTGCGCGTCTCCAGCGCCTGGGCCGGCGCCCAGTACGGCGGCATCGCCATCCCACGCATCGGCATGGAAGTGCTGGTCACCTTCCTTGAAGGCGACCCCGATCAACCGTTGATCAGCGGCTGCCTGTACCACAAGGAAAACACCGTCCCCTATCCACTGCCGGCGAACAAGACCCGCAGCACCTTCAAGACCCTCAGTTCCATGGGCGGTGGCGGCTACAACGAACTGCGCATCGAAGACAAAAAAGGTCAGGAGCAGATATACCTGCACGCCCAGCGTGACTGGGACGAAAACGTCGAGCACGACCAGAAAATCCGCGTCGGCAACGAACGCCACGACACCGTAGAAAAGAACAGCTACAGCGAGTTCAAGGCCGAAGAACACCATACCGTCTACGCCGACCGCAAAGTCGAAACCCGCGCCAACGACCACCTCACCGTCGGCGTCAATCAGCACATCAAGATCGGCACCGGCCAGTTCATCGACGCAGGCCAGGAAATCCACCTCAGCAGCGGCATGAAAGTGGTGATGGAAGCAGGCGCAGAGCTGACCCTGATCGGCGGCGGCAGCTTCATCAAGATTGATGCTGGTGGTGTGACCATGAGTGGGCCGGTGATCAATATGAACTCGGGGGGTAGTCCGGGGAGCGGCACCGGTGCGGCTCCTTTGTTGCCGGGCGTCGTGAAACAGGCTGACGCCGACAAGGCTGGCAAGGTATTAGTCCCGCCAATGACCAATCCGTTTGTACGAAAAAGCGTTCAAGGCCTGCCCCTTGTTCCGATCTGTGGAAAGCAAGCCAATGGCGCTTGCTCGCGAGAGGTTTGCCCATGTCTGAATGGCTGAGTCATTTCCTTGAACAACCCGTGGCCACAACGCCATCGGGCAACAGTGGAAACCGCACCCTGTATGGCATCATCGACAGCGTTCGCCAGCCTCGGGCTCTGGAAAAGCTTTATCAACAGTCCGGGTTGAATGGTGTTGAAAAGCTGTTTCAGGACACGCCGTTTGCCGAAATGAATGATGTCAGTCCGATCTGGCTGCAACTGACACCGGGAAGTCCTGCCGCCGCCCAAGCCATAGAGCTATGCCGCGACAACCGCGCGGGAATTTTGCTGACCTCGCGTGAAAAGCCAGAGACCGCGCTCTTGCATGCTCGTCGCCTCCTGCGCATGAACGACCCGTCTCATGGTGACTCGCTGGCGCGCTACTACGACCCGGCATTCTGGAGCGCGCTGGCGCTGACGGTACCCGCCCGAGCGCTGTTCGGCCCTTGGGCCAGCGTCTACACCCCGCCCGCCCACAGCGACGATCAACAATGGCGTGTTTGGGAACAAACAGAGAAAGTTGATGCCTCTAATGGCGAACAAAAATATCCGCTGCACCTGAAGAGCGACACGCTGATAGCGTTCGATGAGATCCGCTGGTGGTACTGGATTCGGCTGCGGAACGCCGAGTCCGCAGCGGGCTTATCGGATTCGCAATTGTCTGACGTGGCCGATAATTTGCAACTGCTGGTGGATCACGGCATTGAAGAAGGACGTCATCTTGAGCACCTGCTGCCGAATCTGAATCAAGGTCCGTTGCAGGCCCGCACCGACATCATGAACGTGCTGAGCAGCGACATGCCGGCATTCGAGAAAGTACAACGACTGGAAGTCTGAGATGACAGGTACGTCCGAACAAACACCCGCGCCAGAACAACCACCTGTTGTCATTCCGGCCGATCCACCAAAAAAGACTGCCGACGCGGAAACGTTCTGCAAAGACAAGAAGCCGGGCTGCAGCAGCAGCTATGACGACATCATCTACGTCACCGGTCAGCGCCGTTTCTGGCTGTTGCCCAAGCGCACGTCCGAGAAACTCAAGGAAAGCGTCAGCCTGCTCAAACAGAAAACCGTCGACGCTGATAAAGCCACGCGCATGAGCAACATCGCCGACGCGGGTTTGATGGACTACTTCCTCACCCCTGGCCCGGAAGCCTTTCTCGAAGGCGAGCAACATAGCAGTTACCTGGCGTCGAAGTCGGCAATCCCCGAAGACACTGCCAAAAAGGCGCAGTGCCGCAAGGATTGGGAAACGGCAAAAGCAAAGGGTGATAGCGACGCCACGATGCACGCCGAGCGCGAGATGTTCCACGCGGGACAACGCATCGAGAAAAACCAGAAAAACACGGAAACCCTCGAAAAAGTTTCCGACGAAAAAGCAAAAACGTTGGGGTACAAACGAGAAAACGGCGTCTTCTATACCCCGCGCGCGTTAAAGGCCTGTGAAGCCATCGATACGTACATTAAAGAGCGCGACAAGGCGAAAGCCCACGGCTACAAAATGTTCGATCCAGGCACCAAGAAGATCGCCTCGGCTTGGGAACATCTGAAAGAATATAAGGCCCTTCACAAAAAGCTGATTGAAACCGGCGAGATCGACGAAAAGAAACTCAAGGGTGTGCAAATCAACATCCTGGCGTTGAAAGACCTGATGTCCAAGTACATCAATGCCATCGTCGAGCTTGCCGAGTGCGGGATTGCAGTTCCCGAGTTTGCGCTGAGTCCCGATGACCAATACGCCGGTACCGAGGATTTTCAGGCATTCATCGAGCTGACCACCAAACGCGATGAGCTTGAGAAAAAGATCGAAGAACGTTACTCCCAATGGGTCTCGGCCACTGGCGGCAAATCTGCGCCACCCGGCGTGCTCTTCGTCAGCTTGCAGAAACAGTGGTACGACCTGAATGACGAGGCAGAGCGAATTCAGAACACCGCCGAAGCACGCGTTCGAACACTGAAGCCGCCCCGTCTGTTTCTCTGGGACGCGGAAAGCTACAAGCCAAAACCCCTCGAACGACTGGCCAAAACAAACATTCCACTGCGTGAGCTCAGCAGCGCATCGTCGACGACGATCCTGAACCACATCAGCCTGAAACATCTGGCACAGGTCAGCGGCAACGCATTCGAGGGTCAACTCAAAGAACTCGCGACCAGTTTGCCAAAGTCGATTGCCAAAGAATCCGACGACGACCGGATATTCAGTGATTGGCTGGAACAGGAAGGCGCGCTGCAGTTCGATGAAAAGGGACCATGGTTCGATGAACATGGACTTTTCGTGCCTGAAAAATTCTTCACCGCACTGGAAGCCAAAGGCTACAGAGTCGAAAGCATCAAAGCCGAAGCCAAACGCAAAAGCTGGGGCGAAAACCTCAAAGCCATGGTTTTCGAAGATAAGCAGTTGCGCAACCTCATGCTGTTCGACAACAGCCCACAGGCCCAACTGGTTCGATGCTTACTCCCGGAAAGTGCCAACCTGCTGTCCGAAGTGAAAATGGAAGGCCCCACTCTGAAAAGTGGTTCCCCTCAGATTGCCAACGTAGAAGTTGCACTGGATGTAACAGCGTGGCGCGGGGAAGTCAGCTTACTCAAAGTCGAATTCCCGAAACGGGCAAAAGCCGATCCTTGGGTCGCGAAATACAAGGCCCAGGACGGCAGCGTGCGCAGCGTCAACTTCGGCAAACTGTCTCTGGATCTGGAAGCCAAGGCCTGGGGATTCGCTGGCGCAAGCCTCATGCTGTCACGCGACCTGACCCTGGACCAGAAAACCGGCTACACCAGCTTGGTCGGTGTGGACATCGCTGAAAAATCCGGCGACCTCGCCAAGTTCGAAGTGTTTGCCGGCGCCCAAGCCGGGTGCAAAGTCACCGGCAAACTGTTCTGGTGCCCTCCCCCAAGCGTCCTCCCGCCTGCTCCCGTGCCCAATCGCATTTCGGCCAACCAGTGGCGCCCTATGGCCAAACTGGAAGTTGAAGTGGCCGTGGCCATCGGTGCCGGCTACACCGGCGACATGCAACTGCGGATGCAAAACGGCCTACTGCTGTTATCGATCAAGGGCGCGCTGGTCTGGGGCGCAGGCGTCAAAGGGTATTTGACCTTTGAAGTCGGCTACGACAGCATCGTAGCCTTGACGGAACTGGTGCGACAGGAAATGGCCGCGAACCAATACAAGGATCTTGAGTGGGTCGATGGCGAAGCCATGGACTACCTGCAAAAACTGAGCTTCCTCGGCGCCACTGGTATCGATGTGGCGTTTGCCTATGTGCGTGGGTATGCGATTGTTAAAGGGATATTTGATGCGCTGACTGAGGGGGGGCGTGGGGGGTTGATTGCTTACTCAATCGTTAATGACAAGAATCAGAAGGAAATGCAGGATTGGGTGTTTAACCTACAACCTCAAGCCTTTGGACCATTACTAATGGCGCTAAGCGCAGCCCCTGCGTCCTTTACTGTGGAGGAAAATCAGAAGAACAAAACCTTCGACGAGGACAATGCATATCACCTGCAACAGAGAGCCATCGAGCAATGTTTAAGATGGATAGCTTCCAAGGCTAATGCGGCCCAGCAATTCGAAGAATCAATTATATGTATGAATCGCGACGGGATACGTCCGAAACAAGCAGGCACCACATATTGCAAGAATAAACTAAAACTTGATACTTTTATGGCAGAGCGGGTTTACGCGCTCGACGGAATCAGCAATAAAATAAGATCACGTTATCGTGAACATGTAGAAAAACTGGGTGCACGTTTAAATGGACACTGCGAATTCACTACAATTTACAAAGGTCCGGCGTTTGCGCCAATTCAAGACACGAAAGCGGTTTACAAAGGACCTGACATTGATTAACAAGATTATCTTCGGCCTGTTGCTCTCAGTACTCCTTCCTTGTGCCGCTTTCGCAAAAATAACACCGGAACAACAATCGGCAAAAGAGAAGGGGTTAATTCTTTATCAACAAAATGACTGGTACGATTCTCAGCCACTACTAGCGAAAGCTGCAGAAGCTGGAGATAGCATTTCTCAGTATTATTTAGCAGAGGCAATTCGGCTAAGCGAACGATATACAACTTCCGAGGCAAGGAAATGGTATGAGGCGGCAGCTGAACAGGGCAACCTTTACGCGATGCTTCGTCTGAGCAGCAAAAATGACATCTGCAGCGATCTGGCAATATGTACGGGCAAGAGCGCTGATGAATGGCGTGAGAAAGTAATAGTAACTGCTCGTGAGCGCGCCGATAAAGGCGACACAGAAGCCATGACAGTATTGTTTATCACCGAGCAAGGTCTTAGTTGGTTGGAGAAGGCTGCAGATGCAGGCGACCCATTAGCTCAAAATACACTTGCCGGAGTTTACAAAGATGGGGAAGGATGGTTTCTTATTCCTGGCAGCCGCGAAAAAGCTGTTGAACAATGGTATGGAGCCTCGGCTAATGGGGGTTATCCGCGAGCCATGTATCTTTACGCCAATTATTTGTATGAACACCACGGTAAAAAAGAAGATGCAGCCTACTGGCTAAAAAAATCTGCCGAAAGTGGGTACATCGATGCCATGGGCAACTATGCGCTGAGCATAGCTCATCTGCCGGACAATCTTGGCTACACTAAAAATTTAGTGGAAGCGTATGGATTAGCGTACCTAATGTCCAAGCTTGAGGGTGGTGGAACAGGCGCCGAAGATGGAAAGATGATATTGCCTGATATAGCAGAGAAAATGTCAGAACAAGAAATCAAGCAAGGCCTTCTATTTGCGGAAGAATGGAAGAAAACGCGCCCACCGCTTTCTTATTTCGTCCCTGTTTACGGCTATTGAGAACTCGACGTGGCATTAATCATGAAACTAGTGACAAGCTTTCTTCTCTTAATTCTTGCACTAGATGTTTATGCCACCCAATTGACAGAGAATCAAGCTACGGCCAAAGATCGCGGTATCGCGCTTTACCATCAAAGCGCTTGGACTTCTTCACAGTCTTTTTTGCAAACCGCCGCCGAAACGGGTGATCGAGACGCTCAATACTACTTAGGCGAGGCCATCCGCCTAAGTAATCGCTACATGACAGAGGAAGCCGTGAAATGGTATGAGGCCGCAGCCGAACAAGGACATATCTATGCCATGCTGCGTCTCAGTAACAAAGAAGATCTCTGCACTATTATCGAAACCTGCAAGCAAAAAAGTGGTCAGGACTGGCGGGCGCAGGCCTTAAAAACTGCACATGAGCGCGCGAAGAGAGGCGACACCGAAGCAATGACTGCGCTCTTCACAGCTCAACAAGGTTTGGAGTGGTTAGAAAAGGCTGCAGAGTCGGGTGATAACTTTGCCCAGCAACTTCTAGCAAGTGCCTATCAAAATGGACAGGGTTCGTTCCTGATCCCAGGCAGTCGAGAGAAAGCAGTCAAGAATTGGTTTAAGGCGTCTGCGGAAGGGGGCTATCCTCCCGGAATGTACCTTTATGCTAACTACCTATATGAGCACAATGGAAAAAGGGAAGAGATAGGACATTGGCTTAAAAAAACAGCTGAAGCAGGACATATCGATGCACTTGGAAGCTATGCTCTCAATATCGCCCACCTCCCGAATAGTTACGACTTTCCGCTCGATTTAGTCAAAGCCTATGGCTTTACGTATTTGATAACACAGCTCCAAGGAGGGGGAGCAGCACCAAGAGAAGCGAAGATCAGCCTCCCTGAGATTGCAGAAAAAATGAAACCTGAAGAAATCGAAATGGGAATTTCATTCGCAAAGGAATGGGAAAAAATACACCCTCCGCTTTCCTATTTTGATCCAATTTACGGATATTAAACCAATTTATTGCCAAGATTACCGCCAAATGTTCTAAGTGCGACTAGCCCTTGGGTATTTGTAAAACCAACGATCGCATAACGAGAAATTAAATTTTTTAGATCCCACCAATGATCAAAAACACCTTATTTTTATTGCTCTCGTTAGCACTGTCTAACCTAGCTTCCGCCGGAATGACAGCAGCGCAAAAAGAAGCAGGAGAAACGGGAGTTATTCTTTTCAAACAGAGTGACTGGTACGACTCCCAGCCCTTTCTGAACATTGCTGCAGAGGCAGGGGATCGTGACGCACAATATTATTTGGGCGAAGCTATTAGACTCAGTCAGCGCTATATCACTCCAGACGCAAAAAAATGGTATGAGGCCTCAGCTGAGCAAGGTTTTTTATATGCAATGCTCCGCTTAAGCAATAAAAATGACTTGTGCGGAAGTATGGGTACCTGCACAGATAAAAATGGAGTGGACTGGCGAGAGCGTTCACTAACAACGGCACAAGAACGAGCAAAAAAAGGCGACACAGAAGCAATGACCGTCCTGTATACGGCTGGACAGGGCCTGCCATGGCTTGAGAAAGCGGCCGAAGCAGGTGACAGTTACGCACAACAAATGCTGGCTAGCGCTTACAAAAGCGGTGCCGGGTGGTTTTTGATTCCAGGTAGTCGAGAAAAAGCGATTATCAAATGGTTTAAAGCGTCATCGGAAGGCGGTAACCCGAGAGGTATGTTCCTCTATGCGAATTACTTATACGACCATAATGGTAGTAAAGAAGAGATCGCATACTGGGTGAAAAAATCAGCGGAATACAGTCATATAGATGCAGTTGGCACCTACGCTTACAAAATTTCAGATCCGTCCAATGAGCTTGGTTACCCAGAAAATCTGATTGAAGCATACGGTTTGACGCTTTTACTTTCGAAACTGGAAGCAGGAACAGCGCCAGAAGATGCAAAGCGTCTGCTCCCGGATTTAGCTAAAAAGATGAATCCTGTAGAAATAACAGAAGGGATTGAGTTTTCGAAAGAATGGAAAAAAAATCACCCACCCTTGTCTTATTTTGACCCAATATACGGATACTAGACGATCAAATATTCTTAACAACCCTACCTTCGCTCAATTACATTCAGGGGCAGAACATGGTTTATCATGTTTTACATGTGGCATGCCCCCAAAATTAAAAACACCATTGAGTGATCAGACTTATTTGCACCAGAGACAAGAATCTATAGCCACCGCACTTAATCGAACGCATACTTTGGCCATCATCCCCCCCACTCAAGTAGTCAAGGCTTTCAATAAAGGACGAATCGTTGACTAAAATAATTTATATCATCATTTTGTACTCAATATTTTTATTCACTCCAGCTTCCGCAGAGCTAACGACAGAAGAGCTATTAGCAAGAAATAACGGCATTATCCTGTATCAACAAAGTGATTGGTACGATTCACAGCCACTACTGAAAATCGCTGCAGATGCAGGGGATAGTACAGCGCAATATTACCTGGGAGAGGCTATCCGCCTCAGCCACCGCTACACCACCGAAGATGCAAAAAAATGGTACAAATCCGCAGCCAATCAAGGAAATTTGTACGCAATGCTTCGGCTGAGTGCGCATAACTTGTGCAAAGAGATGGAAAGTTGCTTAGGTAAAAACGATGAAGAATGGCGGAGTTATGCGCTGCAGATTGCAAATGAACGCGCCGAGAAAGGCGATACTGAGGCAATGATTTTTTTATTCACCGCTAGCCAAGGTTTGCAATGGTTAGAAAAGGCAGCGACAGCAGGCAGTGGATTTGCTCAAAAAACGCTCGCTGGTAAGTACAAAGATGGTGAGGGTTGGTTCCTTATTCCTGGTAGTCGCGAGAAAGCCGTTGAAAAATGGTTCAAAGCTTCAGCTGACAGCGGTTACCCGCCGGGCATGTACCTATACTCAAATTTTTTATATGAAAATAATGCGCGCAAAGAAGATGTAGGATATTGGCTAAAAAAAGCGGCTGAGTCAGGTCATATTGATGCTGCTGGTGGATATGCCCTCACTGTCGCGCATCTCCCTGACAGTTACGGATTCCCTTTGGACTTGGTAGAAGCCTATGGAATCACCTACCTTATCTCCCATTTGCAAGGCGGTGGCGTAGCCCCTGAGGATGCTCGAAGAAGCCTCTCTGAAATTGCCGAAAAGATGATTCCTCAAGAAATCGAGGATGGGATTCGCTTTGCCAAAGATTGGGAAAAGACTCACCCACCACTTTCCTACTTTGTTCCGGCTTACGGCTACTGACCTAAGGAAGTTTATCTGTGTCCGCTCTCCGCCCTCTTTTCTTAAGCATCGCCTTGTGGGTTTCCACAACATCAATTTCCAACGCCCAATTAATTGAAAATCAAGCGGTAGCGAAAGAAACTGGCATTATGCTTTACAAGCAAGGTGCATGGACTTCCTCCCAACCGTTTTTACGAACCGCGGCTGAGGCCGGCGATAAAAAATCTCAATATTTTCTAGGTGAGGCGATACGACTGAGTAATCGCTACATGACAGAGGAGGCCAGAAATTGGTACGTAGCTGCGGCAGAGCAAGGTGAACTTTACGCTATGCTACGTCTAAGTAGTAAAAAGGATCCTTGCAACTTACTAGATGACTGCGCGGGGAAAGGTAATGTTGATTGGAGAGAGCAAGCTTTAAAAATTGCCCGTGAACGTGCCGACAAAGGTGATACTGAGGCAATGGTTGTGCTGTTTACGGCAAATCAAGGATTGGAATGGCTGGAACGAGCCGCAGAATCGGGTGATAATTTTGCTCAACAGCGGCTCGCCAGTGCTTACCAAAGTGGAGAGGGATGGTTTTTGATCCCTGGGAGTCGCGAGAAAGCAGTTAAAAAATGGTTTAAGGCTTCAGCAGAAGGAGGTTTTCCTCCGGGCATGTATCTGTACGCAAACTATTTATATGAACACAATGGTAGTAAAGAAGAAGTAGGAAGCTGGCTCAAAAAAACAGCTGAATCCGGACATATAAATGCACTAGGGGGTTATGCATTAAATATTGCCCATCTTCCAGATACTTATGGATTTCCTTTAGATCTCGTTAAGGCTTACGGCTTCACCTACTTGATAGCAAGCCTCAAAGGCGGAGCAATCGCACCGGAAGATGCAAGATTGAACCTCCTTGAAATAGCAAAAAAAATGCAACCTGGAGAAATAAAACTAGGAATATCATTCGCAAAAGAATGGGAAAAATCCCACCCTCCTTTATCGTATTTCCATCCGACATACGGTTACTAGCAAATCCATTGCAAATAGAGAACAACCAACAACACAAAGCGATAGATTTATTTAACAGATACTTCAGCAATTAAATAATCCGTCGCTTTTTCCTTCCAAAACAGCCATTTCTTTCAGAGCCGCCGCAGGAGCAAAGGAAGCAAGGATGGAGAACCCAAGTGCTTAAAAGTAAGTATGAGCGATTACCCCACGCGGGGGACTTCGAAAAAGAAAATGGACTAGAAATAATATACTTATCTCCAAAACCGATACCAACCGGGATGCCTGCAATCACCACTCGGCAACTACACCGCAACGCCAATAGTACCTTCCTGGACTTTTCTACAGGACAAGGGAACTTCGAGTTCATGGCGCGAATTGGTATTGGTTCGATAATGTTAATTATCACCTCACTTTTTTTCTTCTCAGCTTTCGCTTCTTGGATCAGAAGATACTCAGAACCGTTCCTGAGTGCCTGGGCCAGCTTTTTCTTCAACCCCGTGATATGGTTCATAATTCTATCGATTGCCGCACTCTATCTTTATTATTTTATAAAGTTAGCCAATGAGTTCTCTTCAAACCCGCCTCTACGTTTTAATCGTGAGCGCCGCGAAGTTGTATACGTAGCTAAAAAGCGAGACAAACCCAAGTATATATGTTGGGAAAGCGTTATAGTCTGCATATCTTCCGGCAAACTGATAACACAATATTCTGTAACCCCAGAGCACAAGCTAATGATCGGTCTGCGCGAAACGACCAGCGGCGAAGTCCTTTGGAGCGTAATACCATGTGGTAGCTTAAGTCTGGCGATATCAGAATGGGAGGCTATTAGAGCTTACATGGAGAATGGTATAGACAGCCTCCCAACCAATTATAGCGACGAACTTGAAGAAGGTACTGTCGAGTTTTTCAAATTATGCCGTGAAAGCTATCGCGAAGAACATTCCCTAGTACGTTACATCTGGGGTTTTATCACAATTCAGTTATTTAGTGGCTGGACTTTACCATGCTACATATCCGAATGGATTAACAATCGTCCTAAAGTGCTTTTCCCCAAGGAAGTATTAGAGTGGTCAAAGCCCCTCCCACTAGCAGATCATGCAAAGCCCAGCAAAGAGCTAGTTGCGGAAACCGAAGAAATCCGCAAGCACTTCGCAAGAGGGAAGACTCTTTTAGATTACTTCAGCGTAAAACTCTCTGATGTGGATACAAAATCCCAGACAAGTGAATAATTACTACCTAGGACTTTGCGTCGCTAGTATATATGGCGCATTCCGAGTTCCCGTAAGATGCCATATACAACGGCGAAATAGAGCAACCACGAAGGACACTCTACCGGACCAATTGAATGCCTGATAAAAAATCCTACCGTTTGCCCCAAGCCGGTGACACTGAAAACAAATTCGGAACCGAATTTATTTATCTTTCGCCGGTGCCATTTCCCACAGGGGTGCAAGCCTTCAGCGCCCGCAATTTACATCAAGAGGCAAACGAAACCTACTTGGATTTTTCCGTAGGACGCGGAAACTTTGAGTTCATGGCAAGAGTGGGTATTGGCGTCGTCATGTTTTTTATTATTTTCCTATTTCTTGCAACCGGATACTTGTCCTGGCTACGACGAAATTTTGAACCGTTCTTATCAAGTTGGTGGGAGTTCTTCTCCGGCCCGGTTGTGTGGGCGATTGTAATACCATTAGCCTTGCTTTATACAGTGGTCTTTTATCTTTCTACACGCCAGATCACACAACATCCACCCATACGTTTTAACCGTCAACGTCGCGAGATCGTTTTCATTCCAAAAAGAGGAACTCGCCCTCATTATGTAGCTTGGGAAAGTACTATTGCTTGCGTATCTGCTGGCCAGCTAGTAACGCAATATGCAACGATACCTGAATTCAAATTAATGATCGGCTTGCGTGAAGCAGAAACCGGAAACATTCTTTGGTCATCGGTCGCTTGTGGGAGCTTAAGTTTAGCGATTTCCGAATGGGAGGCTATACGGGCCTATATGGAAGAAGGACCCTCAGCCTTGCCTGCGCCACAAACAGACGAACTTGAAGAAGGAAGTGTGGCATTTTTCCATTTATGTCGACGAACTTACCGAGCAGAACACTCCGTAATCCGTTACGCCTGGGGCTTCCTGACGATACAGTTTTTTAGCGGCTGGACTTTGCCCTGCTATATTTCCGGTTGGGTAAATAACCGCCCAAAGGCAAAATTCCCTAAAGAAGTACTGCAGTGGTCGAAGCCAATATCCACTGATCAGCATGCAAATCCGAGCGAGGAACTTTTAAATAAAAGTGCCGAGATTCGCTCGACCTTTTCAAAGGGGAAAACTTTTCTCGACCATTTCAAACTCAAGCGATCTGATCAAGCACAGTAAATAGACAATCGGGGGATAAACCACGTTTTCTTTCTTCTAGAAGTGGTCTCCCCCCGAATAGCCTGCCCCCCTTACTCGGTAAACAGCTAACCCACATAAAAATCCGCGAAAATCTGAAGAGCAACAGTACGTCATCAAAGCTGAAACCCCGCATTCACAATGCATCTATTCAACCAGTTCGCCCGCCACTTCATACTTCACCACGACCCGATTCCGATAAAGCCTCTCCCTTTCCACCAAAGCCCCCACCTGCCCCTTTTCCCTGACCTCCCGCCAGATCTCATTCTCCCGATACACCCGCGCCCCCTCCCGCACAAACCGATGCGCCTCCTGGAACACGTGATAGCGATATTCCCTCACCCGATCACACAGCAACTCCCCTTCGAGTTGTGTCTCGCCGACGTTCAACTTCAACTGAAAGTGCCGATCCGTCGGGTTGTGCAGCACCAGATCAACGTAGTTGTAGAAAATCGCCGCCCCGGATCCAAACGGCAGCACCCGCCCTTCGTCCGGAAACGGGTCGAAGCTGTGGTTGGAGCGTTCGACTACCACCAGCGGTGAATGAATCGCCATCCAGTGAATCAGGTTGCTCAGTTGGCAAATGCCGCCGCCTACACCGCGTCGTGCCTCGCCGAATGACAGTTCCATGCCTTCAACGTAGCCGCGCTTCAAGGTCGGGCGGCCGACGAGGCGGCAGAAGGAGAAGTGTTCGCCGGGGGCGATGATGATGCTGTCGATGGCGGCGACGGCGAGTTTGAGGTTGATGACTTTGTTGTGTTGCAGAGCGAGGTCGGAGTTGCCGAGTTTGCGGATGAGTTTCGAGGTGTGTTTGAGGTAGCGATATGGCAGACGCTCGGCTGCGGCGACGGGGCGTGCGTAGCGTTTGCTGGAACAGTGCCAGGCGATCTGGCGGAACAGTCTTTTTTGCCACACGCGCAGCCAGTACAAGGCCGGGTGGTAGAGGGAAAGAGGTTTCATCCGTGACACAACGGCGTGCGCCGTTTCTTCCTTGAACCGTGAGAGGGGCGCGCATTTTATCCGCTTATGACCGGCAGCACCCCCATGCATTTCATTAGACCAGCAGCCTCTCTTCGGCATACATCTACCGTCACATCCGCAAATTAAGGTTCGACTAAGGTTGCCTCGCTACGATCGCGGCAACGAAACCCTGTTGTCCTTGAATCGCAGATGAGTCCTTCCGACATGAACGCGTTTGATTTACCAGCCCAGCCAGCGTCGAATTTCAGCCTTGTCTTGGTAAATTACAAAACCCCGGACATCACCCGAATGTGCCTCGAGCTTTTGCGTGAGCACGTCCAGGAGCAGCGCATTCCGGTGTGGGTGGTGGACAACGATTCGGCGGATGCCAGTCTCGATTACTTGCGTTCGCTCGACTGGATCAACTTGATTGAACGGCCTTCCCCGGGCAAGGAAATCGGCCATATTGCGCATGGCAAGGCGCTGGATCTGGCGCTGGAAAAAGTCGACACTGATTACTTGTTCCTGTTGCACACCGACACCTTTGTCTACGACAAAGAAGTGTTCGCCATGATGATGCGTGAATGCACGAAAAAACCGGATATGGCCGCAGTCGGTTGTGTAGAACAACTCAATCGCGGGGTTGTTCGTGACACTTGGCGGTTAACTTCGCGTTTCTGCAAGCACTATGTACGTAAAGCTAAAGTACGTCTTGGCATGCGCTCGAAAATGCCAAGACCCTACAAAGAAACTCATCTGAAAAGTTTCTGCACATTGTGGAATGTCCGTCTGATGAAGTCCCTGGGCCTGCACTTCTGCATGGATGAGCAGGTGCCCGGTTATGCGCTGCAAGATCAAATGAGCAGCCTGGGCTATGGCATCAAGTTCCTGTCACCGCGCAAGATTTTCAGCTATCTGGATCACATTCAGTCAGGAACCGTCGCGGCGGCGGGCACCTACGGGGCAAATCACCGCAGGACAAAAATGTATCAGGCCACGCTGAAGCGCTTTCAAGGGGCAGCTAGACACAGCTGAAGCGCACACCTCGGTCTAATTCACAGCAAACAAAAAGGGCGACTATAAAGTCGCCCTTTTTGTTTGCAGAAATTGTATACATCCACTCCGAAGAGGTGTTCGCCCAGTGTAATGGCCTGGCAATCCATGCACCGGTAAAGAGCCCTGACACTGGGCGAACGGGGTGGATTTTAATAGAAGTTGGCGCTTATGTCCTCATTCTTGAATATGAAATTTATGTACGGAAACGTTAATAGATATTTATCGGCGATTCCTTTCATGAAACTTTCAATGAGGTCAAATCACACTAATAGTATGACTACTCTCATACAAAAACTGTACAAGAGCAGTCATCCTGTAGAGTTAAAGCTCAACTTTCGTGTTGACTGGTCACTTTTAAGATATCGGTGTAAGTGACAATAACGCTCTGCCCTTCTTTCAGATCTTTCAGCTTGGCTTGAATTTCAGGCTGTTTCACGTCGAGGACTTTCGATTGACCTTGCGGGTTTTGCAGGGTCACCTGATTTGTCTTCAAATCAATTTTGGTGATTTTCAACTGCACCTGAACCTGACGATACGCCTCGCCACCGGGGTTATCGCTGCCCGGAGCCTTACGCAACTCACCGGTACGTTCGGTAGTGCCAGGCAGACCTTTATCCACATCGGTGTCGAGGTAAGCGGCGACAGAACGCTGTACCTGGATGTTGACCTGATCGCCCACCTTCAGATTGGCGAGGTTTTTCGCCTTGTCACTGAGCTGAACGTGAACCGGCTTGCCTTCGGCACCTTCCAGCACAACCTGATGGTTGGCGGCATCGACGGAGATCACTTTGGTGGTGACCTGATCGGCTTCAACAGTGGCAGACAGCGGAATATCGGCAGCCAGTGCGCCGAAGCTGGTGGCGGACAGTACGGTTGCGAGAGTGATGGCCTTGGCCAGTGCGTCGAGCTTCATAATCAATACTTTCCCTGTGATGAATGGCAGCGCCCGGCGTTGAAGCGGCTTCGACGCCGAGCGTGCCACTGAGCATAGACGCTGTTCAGGGCTTGGCTTTGGTTTGTGACGGCGAGGTTTGTTGCTTGGCGGTGTCTTGCGCGGTGGATTCGCCGCTGGGCGTGCCTTTGCCATTGTTTTCACGCTGTTTCGGGTCGGTGGGCCGCAGGGCGTCGTTGTCACGTTCGGTCTCGCCCGGTGGACGGGGTTCGTCGGGGTGTTCGCCTTGGGTGATGGGTTTCATGGGGTTGTCCTCAGGCTTTGGGGTCGTCGAGTTCACGGGCGACGTTGATCGCCGGTGAGTCCTTGTGCAGATCGTCGGCCTTGGCGCGCAGAAACTGCCATTGCTCCAGGTCAATGGCGCCCTGGCCGAGCAGGTCGTCGGCGATGCGTTGCAGGTCGAAGTAATGCGCGTCGGGGGATTGCTGCCAGTAGGTCTGGTCGTCGAACAGGCGCTGCCAGGTGGTCATGTCTGGGGGTTGCAGGTCGTCGCTCATGGCTAATCCTCGGCAGATTTTTCTGTAGAGGACAACACACCAAGCCAAGTTCAAACCGATCCTTTGCAGGAGAGTTTTCAGTACCCGGTCATTTCCAGATAGCCCTGGCCGGGATGGCTGCCGCTGATGTGCACCGGGCCTTCCCAGTACGGGATGCGCAGGTTCATCCAGGCGTTGGGGTTGAGCGCGTCGAGGCTGATGTCGAGGTGTTTGTCGGGGATGCTGATCGACCATTTCACCGGCATCGCCCGGCCGGCGACTTTTGCGGTGTCTTGCGGGGTGAGCTGGATCTGCGAACTGCGCAGGGTTTGCGTCTGGCCGTCGGCAGCGATCCACGTGCCGGTGAGATACGGCGCACCGTCCTTCTGACGCATGCGGTAAAGCATCACGTGTTCGCCGCTGTCCAGGTGCAGAGAGAACCAGTCCCAACCGGTTTGATTGGCGGTCAGCGGCTGGCTGCTCCATTCGCGATCGAGCCACGCGGGGCCACTGACGGCGTAGCTCTGGCCGTCAATCTGCAATGTGCCGCTAGCCTGAAAAAACGGCTGGCTGTAGTAATACGACGCCTGACCTTCTTCGGATTTCTGACTGAAACCCTTGTCGCCCTGCAACACCAACGGACGACTGGAAATGAGGTGCAGTTGATAGGCGAAATCCTTGTCACGAGCGCTGAGTTGCAGGTCGCTCAGGGGATCCTGCGCCTGACTGGCGAACCGCCAATCATCGATCCACGCCTCGAACGGCGCCAGTTGCACACCCGCCTGCCCCACCCCGCCTCGCGCATAACGTTCGGCAGCGTGATGTACCGTGCTCGACGTCACCGCCGCATGCCCCAGCCAGATCGTTTGATTGCCCCACCCTGCCGTCTCCGCCACAGGTTTTAAAGCGCTGCGAAACAAGGTCCACTGCACGCCGAATTCATTGCCCTGCTGATCCTTGAGATTGGCGGTGACGTACCACCACTCAATGCGAAAGCCGTCATGCGCCCCGTGATCAGCGGGAAAACTGAACACCCGCCCCGGCACCACCGGCGTAAACGCCAACGCCTGATTGCCCATCCCGGCGAAGCCCTTCTGCTCCGGCGCCGATTGATCGCAACCGCCGAGCAGCAACAAAACCATCAGCACAACGCGGTTAATCCTCATGGGCAAACGTCCTCAACAGGTCCGCCGGTTGCGTGCGGTACAACGAGTACAGCGGCCATGCCGACGCCAGCAATGTCGCCAGCAACGCCAGCCCCATCAGTTGCAGCAGTTGCCATGGGAACACCCGTAACGGCAGCCGCCAGCCAAACGCCTGCACGTTGATCACCGCATCCAGGCACCACGCCAGCGCGATCCCCAGCGGCAACGCTAACACCAGCGTCAGCACCGCCAACAGCCAGGTCTGACCAAGATTGAGCAGCATCAATTGCCGCCGCGTTACGCCCAGCGCCCACAGCGGTGCGAGTTGTCCGAGGCGACTCTGGCTTTGCGTCAGCAGGCTGATGAACAGCGCCACACCCGCCACCGCCAGGGTCAAGCTGTTCAACGCCGCCGTCGCCGCAAAGGTCCGTTCGAAGACCTGCACCGACCAGCCCTTGAGCCGCGCCTGATCAACGATGCGACTGTCATCGAGTTGAAAACGCGTCTGCAATGCTGCTAAAAGTCCCGGGATATTCTGCGGGTCAATACGCAAATTGAAGCGGTTCGGCGTCAGTTGCGGCCAGCCGCGCAGCAGGTGGTGGATGCTGACCAGCAAATGCCCCTTGGGATTGCCGTAGTCGGCGTAGATGCCAACGATGCGCGGCGACCAAGTGCCGTTGGGTGTCGGAATCGCCACGTGTTCACCCACGTGTAGTTTCAGGCGCCGGGCGATTTGCTCACTGAGCATCACCGCATCATCCGTCGCGAGATGCGCCCACGGATCGCCGCCAACGGCATCGAGCAGCGGCCAGTGCTGGCGATAATGCTCGTGATCGATGATGCCGAACACTTCCGCCGGCCAGCCCTGCAACGTCACCGCGACCTGCCAGTTGGGCAGAATCGCCGCGATGTTCGGCTGCTGCTTTAGCCAGCTGTACATTTCCCGCGACTGTGCCGGATTGCTCGGGTTGATATACAGCTCGGCGCTCAGGCGTTGTTCGAGCCAGTCATCGAAGGTCTGGCGAAAACCGGCGGTCATGCTGCCGGCACCGATGTTGGCGGCGAGCGCCAAAAGCAACGCCATCAGCGCCAGGCTCAGTGCCGGCAATTGCTGACGACAATCGGCGAGAAACCACTGCCCCAGCACCGAGCGACTGCGCCCGAGCAACTGATTCAACAGCGCACTGAGCAACACCGGCAAAGCCAACGCGGCGCCGATCAGCAACCCGGCCATCAGGACAAAACCGCTGGCCAGACTGTCACCCCAGATCAACGCCACCAAGGCCAGCAAACCGAGCACTGCCGCCAGCCAGCCTTGTCGACGCAGCCAACGTGCATATTGCTGATGCCAGGCTTGCGGATCCGCTACGGCCAACAACGGCAAACGGGCGGCGCGCAGCAGACTGTTGGACCCGGCGAGCAACGCGCCGAGCAGGCTCAAGCCGATGCCGCTGAACCACCACCACGGACTCAGGCGCAGTTGCCCCGCCACTTCCGCGCCATATAAACCGCGCAAGCTGGCGGCGACATCCGGCAGCAAGACACTCGCTAACCAATAGCCGCTGATCACACCGAACAATCCGCCGATCAGCGCCAGAACACCCAGTTCGACGATCAGGCACACGATCAACATCCGCGCGCTGACCCCGCAGGCGCGCAACGTACGCAGCAGACCGCGTCGTTGCTCAAGAGCCAGGCCAATCGCAGCGTGGACGATGAACAAGCCCACCACGAATGACAAAAACCCTAACGCATCGAGATTCAGGTGAAAACTCTCGGTCAACCGCGCCAGATTGTTTTCCTCGCCGCTGCTTTTGATTTGCAACAGACCTTTGAAGGAGGCCGGCAACTCGGCGTGGAAATCCTTGGGCAGCAATAGCCGCGACAATTGTCCGGGTTGTTCAAGCAGGGTTTGCGCGACGCCGATGTCCACCAGCAATACGCCGGGCGCCATGTCCTTTTGCGCGAGCAACGGTGGCAAGCGCAGCCCATTAGCCGTTTGTGGTGTGTCGCCTTCACGCAGAGCCAGCGCCTGCAAGGTTTCCGGTGAAATCCACGTACTGCCCGGCGGCGTGAAAAACTCGACAACACGCTCAATCGGCAGCGCCTGCCCGGCCACTGCGGAATCGGCCGGCAATGACACCGGCTCGATGCCCATCAGTTGCAGGCGCTGATCTTCATGGCCCTTGAGCAACAACCGCCCCTGCAATAGCGGCGATACCGGCCAGCCCGCTCGGCGCAGGTCAACGAACCATTGCTGTGCGAACGTCGCGCCGTTCGGCGTACTGAGACTGGCCTGGGGTTCGCCGCCGATCAACTGGCTGGCCCGCGCGTAGCTGTCACGCGCCTGACTGTTCAGCGCCTCGACGCCAGTGAGCAGACTGGTCGCCAGCCACAAGCCGGTCAGCACGCTGAAAAACTGCACTGGATGACGCCGCCAATGGCTGAGCAGCGCACGCAGGGTTTGTCGGAAAACGATCACGTCAGCCGCCCGCTGGACAACACCACTCGCTGCGCCAATCGCGCCGCAACCCGCTGACTGTGAGTGACCATCAACAATGTAGTGGGCGTGTCATCGAGCAACTCAAGCAACAAGCGCAGCACTTCATCGCTGGTGGCTTCATCGAGGCTGCCGGTGGGCTCATCGGCCAGCAGCAATTTCGGCTGCGACGCCAGCGCCCGGCCCAAGGCGACCCGCTGCTGCTGGCCACCGGAAAGTTGCTCGGGATAACGCTTGAGCAAATCGCCCAGGCCCAGACGCTGCACCAGATGCGCCTGCCAACGCGGTTCATGGCGCCCGGCCAGGCGCGCCTGAAAGGCCAGATTGTCCTCGACGCGTAGACTGCCGATCAGGTTGAACTGCTGGAACACCAGACCGATTTCCGTCCGCCGCCAGTTCGCCAGTTGCGCCTCGTTCATCACCTCAAGTCGATGCTCGCCGCTGCGAATGCTGCCGCTGTCGACTTTGTCGAGACCGGCCACCAGGTGCAGCAAGGTGCTTTTGCCACTGCCGGATTCGCCCATCAGTGCCAGGCTGCTGCCGGATTCCAGCGTCAGGTCGACGCCTTGCAGCACCGGCAATGGGCCTTGCGGGGTGAGATAGCTTTTGAAGACGTTTTCAACACGAAGCATGCCGCCACCTGATCGGTCAGTGTGGGGCAAGGATAGCGGATGGCGATGACAGACCTGAATCTTGCGTTGAAGCAAACCGCCCCTTCGCGAGCAGGCTCGCTCCCACAGGTTGATCGCATTACAAAGGTGGGAGCGAGCCTGCTCGCGAAAGCGTCAGCCCAGCCAACTCAAACTTACTGCCCCGCCGCCACACTCGTCGGCGCCTGCGACGGCGTGACAATGCTGCCCAGATCAATGTGCTTCCACTCAGGCTTGGCACCCAACCGTGCATTGAAGCGGTAGTTGAAGGTGAACTCATCCGCCGTCGCGACACTCAGTGGCTTGCCATAAACAGCCTCGATCCCCGCCAGGTCATAGCCCATCAACTGCAACAGCGTCGGGAAGATGTTGTAGTGGCTGGAGCGATCCTTGTTCGCGGCCAATTGCGCTGACCAGTCCAGGGTTTTCAGATCGCTGCCCTGAATCACCACCAGCGGCACCAGGCCCTCCTCCTCCACCGGGTCGCCGCCGCAATGGGTGTTCAACCCCGGATTACCGCGTTCATGCAAATCCTGGCCATGATCAGACGTATAGATCAGCAGCGCATTATTCAGATTGGCCTCGGCGAACACTCGCGCGAAAAACTCACCGACATTCCACAACACGGTGTTCTTGTAGGCGTTGCGGTACAGCACCCAATCGTCTGGCTGGCCGTTGAAACCGTTGCGTTCGCCGGTATCGGCCACTTCGGTGAACTGCCCGCGCGGCAAGGTCGGGCGGTAGGCCATGAACGCATCCGGGTATTTGTCGTGCACCGGAAAGTGCGCGCCGACCTTATTGATCACCACCAGCTCTGACTGGTCGTCGTTGAGCAATTCGATCAGCTTCGCCGCTGCCGCCATGTCGCGATCGCGCACGCTGGTCTGGTCGAATTGCACGAACTGATCGATGTCCTTCTTCTCGGTATCGGTCATCAGGTTCTGCAGATTGCCGGCGGTGCGCTGGGCGTCGATGTACACGGTGCGCAGCCCAGCTTTCTTGGCGTACTGCCAGATCGACGGCAACGTGGTGTTGATGCGCATGTAGTCGGCGCGGGTGCCGCCGTAACGCAGGGTCACGTTGGTGTCGGCGCTGCAATTGGCGATGGAGGCGGCGTAGCCGTAATTGAAGATATCGACGCCGGGACGCGCTTGTTTGAGGTTGCTGTGCACCCCGAACGGCGCGTTGATGTCCAGATAATTGCCGGAGATGCTTTCGTCGATGATCAGCACGATGTCATGGCCGACAGCTTGCGAGCTGCGTGCCAGTGTCACCGGTTCGCGCGGGCCGACGGTGTTGTGCAGGGCTTCATAGGCAAACAGGTTCAGGTAGGCCAGCGGCGTGTACATGATCGGCAAACCCCGCGCGCCCTCGCCCGCACGCAAGAACAGCACCGCACTGAGCAGCAACACGCCGCACACCGGCGCCGCCACACGTAACGCGTTGGGAATCGCCAGGCTATGGCGGGGTTTCAGACCGATGGCAAACAGCAACAGCAAACCGCTAAGCACGCCACGCAGGATCGCGTCCCGGTACTGGTACGCCGCTTCCTGGATGAAACCGCCGGAGTAAACCAATGACACGAAACCGCTGTAGGTCAGGTAATCCGCCGTGACCCGGGTATAGACATCGAAAAACACTGCCGAGACAAACATTGCCAATGCGAAAACGTGGCGAATGAGAGCCTGTTTTATATACGCCGTTAGATATAACGCTAAAGTCAGCGCCAAAAACATCGCGCCAAAAAGAAGTACAGAAAAACTGAGGCCGATAGCATTTAACCGATCAAAGTAATATTCGGAATAAATCAGTAAATAAACAATTAAGAACAATTCTTTGGCATATCTGAACATGGCGATACCGATCGGGCAAAACGGCAGGGAGTCAAAGGTTTGTCAGTCAGAACCTGACACTAGCACCCGGCCATCAAAGCGCAAGAATTGACTGTTTTCAGTAGAAAGCGTCAAAAAAACGGTGACTCAAATCTGACACAGCTCAAACGCTACAAGCCTTTAAATTAAAGGCTTAAGACCGTTTATCGCTTATTTAAAATCTGAACAAATCTGCACAAAAGCAACAAATTCAATCGCAGCAATGACTTGATGGCCAATCGCCAAAAAATGCTCAAGTGTTATACAGATGCAACATGTCATTTTGCTGACACGCTTTTCAAACGCTGCGCTATACCCCTTTAACAATCTCATTCCGTAGTTAACTTTTGGTGTTATTGAGGTGCGCAGATGGACGTGAGCGTATTTGGCACTGGCTATGTCGGACTTATACAAGCCGCCGCACTTGCAGACGTCGGTCATCGCGTTTTATGCGTGGACATTGACCCAAACAAGATTAAACAACTGCAACAAGCGGTGCCGCCAATCAGTGAGCCCGGTTTATCCAGCACGCTCGAAGAAAACATCAAGGCCGGCCGTCTGCTGTTCAGTACCCAGGCAAGCGACGCCGTCGAGCATGCCGAGCTGATTTTCATCGCCGTCGGCACCCCGGCCGATGAGGACGGTTCTGCCGACCTCAGCCACGTGCTCAACGTCGCCCGGCAAATCGCTTCGCACATGGAGGCCGATCGCACCCTGATCATCAAATCCACGGTGCCGGTGGGCACGGCGGATCAAGTGCTGACCACCGCCAACAGCGAATTGCTGCGTCGCGGCAAGACTGATCTGCAAGTGCGGGTGGTGTCCAATCCGGAATTCCTCAAGGAGGGTAGCGCCCTCGCCGACTGCATGCGCCCGGATCGGATCATCGTCGGCACCCGTGACGATGTAGCCCGCGAGCAAATGAGCGAGCTGTACGCGCCGTTCTGCCGCAACCGCGAAAAACTGATGTTCATGGACAACCGCAGCGCCGAGCTGACCAAGTACGCCGCCAACGCCATGCTCGCCACGCGCATCAGTTTCATGAACGAACTGGCCAACCTCACCGAACTGCTCGGTGCCGACATCGAAGCGGTGCGCAAAGGCATCGGTTCTGACCCGCGCATCGGTTACCACTTCATCTATCCGGGCTGCGGCTTCGGTGGCTCGTGCTTTCCCAAAGACCTGCGCGCCCTGCTGCACACCGCCGAACACAACGGCATGCCGTTGAAACTGCTGCGCAGCGTAACCGACGTCAACGACCTGCAGCGGCACATACTCTTCAGCAAACTGAAAGCGCAATTCCCGCAAGGCCTTGCCGGCAAATCCATCGCGATCTGGGGCCTGGCATTCAAACCCAACACCGATGACATGCGCGAAGCGCCCAGCCGCTACTTGATGGATGCGCTGTGGGCCGAAGGCGCCAGCGTGCAAGCCTATGATCCGGAAGCGATGTCCGAATGCCGGCGCCTCTACGGCTACCGCAACGATCTGCACCTGTGCGCCACCCGCGACGACACCCTGGAAGACGCCGACGCACTGGTGATCTGCACCGAGTGGAAAAACTTCCGCGTGGTCGATTTCGAGTTGCTCGCCGAAAAGCTCCGTTCGAAGGTGATCATCGACGGCCGCAACCTGTACAACCCGGAACAAGTCGCCGCCGCCGGTTTGCATTACAGCGGCATCGGCCTGCGCCACATTGCGCCTGAAGGACTACGGCCATGAAGGTGCTGGTCACCGGTGCGGCCGGTTTCATTGGTGCCCATTGCGTGCTGCGGCTGCTGCGCGACGGGCATTCAGTGGTCGGTCTGGACAATTTCAACGCCTACTACGACCCGCAACTCAAGCACGACCGCGTGCAGTGGGTGCGTGAGCAGGCCGGCGATTTCCAGCTCGCTACGGTTGACCTGGCCGATGCCTCGGCCATCGCAGCGCTGTTTGTCCGCGAACGTCCGCAAGTGGTGATTCACCTCGCCGCGCAAGCCGGGGTGCGTTACTCGCTGGACAATCCCAAGGCGTATCTGGACAGCAACCTCAACGGTTTCCTCAATATTCTCGAGAGCTGCCGGCATCACCCGGTCGAACACCTGATCTACGCGTCATCGAGCTCGGTGTACGGCGCCAATCAGCACACGCCCTACTCCGTGAAAGACGGCGTCAATCACCCGCTGTCGCTGTACGCCGCAACCAAGAAAGCCAACGAGCTGATGGCGCACAGTTACAGCCACCTGTTCGGCATTCCCTGCACCGGCCTGCGCTTTTTCACCGTGTACGGGCCATGGGGTCGGCCGGACATGTCACCGATCCAGTTCGCCCGGGCGATCAGCGAAGGCACACCGCTGAAGCTGTTCAACTACGGCGAGCACCAGCGCGACTTCACCTACATCGACGACATCATCGAGAGCATCACCCGCCTCATCGAGCAGCCACCGCAGGTCAATCCGCAGTGGGATCGCGAGCAGCCCGACCCGGCCAGCAGCATGGCGCCGTGGCGCCTGTTCAACATCGGCGGACAGCACCCGGTCGAGCTGAAAACCTACCTGGCGCTGCTGGAAAAACACCTTGGCCAGAAAGCCATTGTCGAGCTGCTGCCACTGCAACCGGGTGACGTTCTCAACACCTGCGCCAACGCCAGCGATCTGGCCCAGGCCACCGGATTTCAGCCCCGGATAGAGCTGGATGAGGGACTCGGACGCTTTATCGCCTGGTTCCGCGACTACTACCCCACTGCCTATCGCCCACGCGCCGCTCGCGGCTGAATTACTGTGGAGGACTCCATGACTGGACATGAGAAAGGTGTACCGATCCTAGAAATGCGCCGCGACAAGCGCGTGGATCCCGAGCACCGAATGCGTCTCGACGCGGCGATTCATCGCCAGGGTCGCGGCTGGTTCACGGGCCGCGACGGCGGTCGGCCATGGCAACTGTCACGCACCAATCGCGTGGTCGCCTGCCTCGGTGCGCTAGTCATTCTGGTACTGATTTCACCACTGTTGCTGGGCCTGGCACTGGCCATCAAATACTCCAGCAAAGGCCCGGTGATGTTCGTACAAAAGCGCACCGGCTACCGCGGTCGCAAATTCGGCATGTACAAATTCCGCACCATGGTCGCCAACGCCGAAGAATTGAAAGAGTCGTTGCGTCACCTCAACAAGCACGGTGCCGACGCCATCGATTTCAAAATCGACCACGATCCGCGCATCACCCGCATCGGCGGTTTTCTGCGGCGCACCAGCCTCGATGAACTGCCGAACCTGATCAACGTGGTGACCGGTGACATGCGCCTGGTCGGCCCTCGCCCGACCTCGTTCAACGCTTACCGCTACAAGGACAATCACCTCGCCCGTCTGGCGATCTATCCGGGCATGACCGGCCTGTGGCAGATCTCCGGGCGCAGCAATATCGACTTCGACCAGCGCGTTGAGTTGGACCTCAGCTACATCGCCGAGCAGAGCCTTCTGCTTGATCTGAAGATTCTGTTGAAAACCCCCTTCAAAGTATTCAGCGGCCACGGAGCAAGCTAATGGACGGTTCAACCAACAAAAGCCTGAGCATCGCCACCCCCAGCGAATCGAACCTGACCTCGACCGTGCTGGATCTCGATCTGCGGATCCTGTTCCTGACCGCCGCCAACCCCGGCTCAGGCACCACCACCAGTGCGCTGGCACTGGCCAGCCAACTGGCGCAAATGAGCAGCGGCCAAGTGCTGCTGGTCGACGCCAGCCAGTCGGCGAGCAATCTCACCCAGCAGTTGAACCTGAGCAAGGAGCGCGGCCTGCGCGACTTGCTGTTCAACCCCGACAAACCACCGCTGTTGCAGGACTGCGTGGTGCAGGTCTCGAGCCTGCCGTTCCACGTGCTGCCCAACGGCCGGCCGATCCGCACCCTGGAGCACCTGACCGCCGAGCGTCTGAGCCCGTTGCTTGATCAATTGGGCAGCCAGTACCGCTTTGTGGTGATCGATGGCGACGCGGTGTACTCCGACGCCGACACGCTGGTCATCAGCACTCAGGTCGATGGCGTGGTGCTTGTCGTACGCGCCGAAGACACTCGCTGGGAAGTCGCCCAGGCCGCCGTGCAACGCCTGACTCAGGCCGGGGCAAAAGTGGTCGGTAGCGTGTTCAACCGGCGCAAGTACTACATGCCCAAATGGCTTTACAAAAACCTGTAAGCGAACGCAAAGGATGACGCCATGAACGCCAAAATGCTTGTCCTGCTGTTGCTGCCGCTTGCAGGCTGCTCCAGCAATTCCGACACCCGCAACATGCCGGTGAATATCCTCACCGCCACACCGGCCAATGCGCAAGCCACCGACATGCCGAGGGTCGAGCAGACCCTGCGCCCGAAAGACGTGCTGGATGTGATTTTCCACATCAGTACCAGCGGCTCGGACGCTTACCGCGTGCAGTCGGGTGACCAGATCGGCCTGAACTTCACCGCTGCCAGTCAGCTCAACGGCACGCAACTGGTGCTGCCCGACGGCACAATCGAACTGCCGGGCGCCAACACCTCGGTGAAAATCGCCGGGCTGACCAGCGACGAGGCTCGGCAGGAAATCCAGCGCGCCTATCAACGCAAACAGCTGTTCCAGCCCAACCGCAATCAGCTCTCGGTGCAGATTCTGAGCCCGCTGAGCAACGAGCAAAACCTCAAAAGCGCGCTGAACCACCCGGCCACCGGCATGAGCCGCGAAATCACTGTCGGCACCGATGGCTATGCGAGTTTTCCGGAAATCGGCGCCGTGCCGCTGCAAGGCATGACTGTCAATCAACTGGAAACCTTCCTCAACAGCAAATACGCGCAATTGCCGGGACGGATGACTGTGGATGTGCTGCTCAAATCCACCGCCGGCAACGAGATCTACGTGCTCGGCGAAGTCGCTCAACCGGGCTCGTACCCGATCCGCCGGCCGGTGTCGGTGCTTGAGGCGCTGACCCTGGCGCGCGGTACCAATGTCAAGGCGCGTCTCGATTCGGTGGTGATCATGCGGCGCAACGGCAATCAGGTGCAGGCCATGAATTACGACGTCGAGAAAGCACTGTCGGGCGATGCGCCACAGATCGCCTACCTGCAACCGGACGACATGCTCTACGTACCGAAAACCAAACTGGCCAGCGCCGGCGAACTCGCCCGTCAACTGGCCGATGTGGTGCTGTTCCAGGGCGTGGGGTTCAGCTTCGGCTACCGCGTCGACAACAAAGGCAGTGACAACTGACTCTCAGGTGAACGACATGAACCCAAAAGAAAATTACCTGCACGAGTTCTTCAGGATTTTCTTCGCCAACAAGCAACTGGTGAAGCGCATCTTCCTGATCTTTGCAGTGATCGCGCTGTTGCTGCCGCTGTTGCTCAAACAGAGCTTCGATATCACCGCGCAGGTGATCGTGCAGTCGAAAAAACTCTCCCAGGGCGATGCGACCACCTCGCTGACCCAGGACAACGCCACCTTCATTCCGCCATCGCTGGCGGACATGGAGACCGAAAGCAATATCCTCCGTTCGCCGGCGCTGATTCGTCAGACCATCAGCGAACTGCGCGACCAGGGTCAGTACAACCCGCCGCCGGGGATGCTCAGCAAGCTGGCCGAACCGTTCAAGCGTTACGTCAGCACGCCGCTGCGCGAATATGTGATCAATCCGCTGCGTGATGCACTGGGCATGGAAACCGATCCGGTGCGCGACACGGCACTGGATGGCTTGACCCAGGAGGCCATCGACAATCTGAAGATCGAAACCCTGCCGGGTTCCAATGTCATCTCGATCGTCTACAGCTTCCCTGATCCTGGCCAGGGCACGACGTTCGTTGCCACGCTGTTGCGAAACTATCTGGTCGATCGTCAGGCGTTGCAATCGATCGAGCTGCCGCACTCGTTCTACGAGACCAAGAAGCTTCAGTATCAGGTCCGCCTCGACGGTCTGGAAGGCGAGCGGCTGAGCCTGCTGGAAAGCGTCGGTTCGTCCGATCCGAAAGAGGAAATCACCTTTCGCCTCAACGCGATCAACACCGAAGAGCAGGCACTCAACCTGTATCGCGATCGCTTGCTGCAAAGCCAGCGCTGGCTCGATTATCTGAAAACCAGCCTGGCCACCGCCAACACCAACAAACTCAACGACTACACCTTTCCGTTCACCTTCACGACGACGGTGGACAACATCGCGTTCGAGGATCGCGAGATCCGGCAGATGGGCGAGGCGCTGACCACTCAGGTCAGCCGCTATATGAACGACCTGGCTATATTTCAGCCCAGCAGCGAACCGATGTTGCTGGCCCGCGAGCAAATTGCCCGGACACGCCAGCAGTTCCTCAAAGTGGTCAACAACCGCATCCAGGAACGCACGATCGACCTGTCGGTGGTCAGCCAGGTCATCGAGCAGAAAACCGCGCGCATTGCCGAGTTCAAGAATCGCATCCATCAATTGCAGCAGACCCAAAGCAAGCTGCGCCAGATGGACACCGAGATCGGCGCATTGCACGCAGCGTTTTCAACCTATGCGCAACGCTTTGCCGAAAGCAGCACGACGCGCGCGCTGGATAACGACTTGTCCAACGCCCGTGTCTTGAGCCCGCCGTATGAACCGACCGAGGCGGCGTTTCCCAAGCCGATGCTAATCATTCCGTTTGGCCTGCTCACCGGACTGCTGCTGGCCATTGCCTTCGTCTATGTACGTGAGTTCTTTGATCACCGCTTCAAGCATCCGGCGCAAATCAGCCATGAACTGGGCCTGCCGGTGCTGTTGGTGCTCAACGAAGAAACATCGCAGCCGGGCAATCCGCACAAGAACTGGACCGTGCCGAGCCTGGTTCACTGGGTGCGCAATTGAACGCGGCGTCCATCCCGTGCGTCGCCCTGCCGATCATTCATTTGCTCAGCAGCGGCGGCTTCTACGGAGCCGAGCGGATGTTGCTCGATCATTGCCTGGCGACGCCGGGACAGCATCAGGTGCTGTTCCTCGACGCGCCACCAGAGCTGATCGAGCGCTTTCGCCAGGCCGGGGTGGACGCTCGCGGCTGTGCCGGGCTCGGCTCACTACTGCGGCACTTGCGTCAGCGCCGTGGCGACAAGCCGTTGCTCAACACGCACAACTTCAAAGGTCTACTGTTCGGTTGGGTCGGCGCAACGCTGTTGCGCCTGCCACTGGTGATCACTCAGCACGGTTTCACCCCGCGCAGTCGCAAGCAGAAGTTCTACACCTGGCTAAGCCTGCAACTGTGCCGCACGGCCTCGGTGAAGCGGGTGGTCTGCGTCGCGCAAAGCATCGCTGTGCTGCACCGTCGGGCTGGCGTTCGTGCCGAGAAGTTGCAGGTGATTGCCAACGGTTTGCCAGCGGCGCCAGCACTGCCGCCAGCGCTGGAACGACAACGCTGGCTGGTCGGTTACGTCGGTCGGTTGAGCAGCGAGAAAGGCCCGGATCTGTTTCTTGATGCGCTGATTGCGTTGTGTCACCAGCATCCGCAACTGGACGCCGTGATGCTCGGTGACGGTCCGGAATGTGAGGTTCTGCAGGCGCGTATCGACGCTGCCGGTTTACCACAGCGGATTCGCTTGCCGGGCTATCAGACGGCAATGCAAGGCTGGTGGCAGCAACTCGATGCGCTGGTGATCAGCTCGCGCACCGAGGGTACACCGATGATTCTGCTTGAAGCGATGCAGGCCGGTGTGCCGGTGGTGGCGTTCGCGGTCGGTGGCATTCCCGATGTCTTGCAGGACCGCCACAACGGCCTGCTCGCCGCACCGACCGATACCGCCGCCCTCACCCGTCAGCTCGACACGTTGCTGGCCGAACCGAAGCTGGCCGCACAACTACGCGACAACGCCAGACGCACACAACAGGAGCGCTACGACCTCAAGGCTTTGGCTGAACGCTGGTCGCAGCTGTACATCCACACGGCACGGGAGGCACGCGCATGATTTTCCCGCTCTCGATCGTCAGCCTGCTGGCACTGGTCTGCATGGCTTTGCTGGTCAGTCCTTATCCGTATCTGGCGCCGGGGGCAGTGCTGGGGCTGCTGGGTTTCACGGTGCTGTACCGCAAACCGTCGTGGGGCCTGCTGGGCATTGCCGCGCTGGTGCCGTTTGAAGGATTCTTCAAGGACAGCGCGTTTTCCGGGAGCAAATTCCTCGGTGCTTCGCTGGCGCTGATCCTGGCGTTGCAACTGGTATTGCACCAGATTCCATCGCAGCGCCTGCGCAGCAATCTGTGGCGCTACCTGATCGGTTTCATGGCGCTGTACCTGCTGAGCCTGCTCGCCACCGACAACATGGGCATGTCACAGAGTCATCTGCGTGAACTGAGCGTGGGCCTGATTCTGTTCGTGATCACCTTGTTGATCGGCCGCGAGCTGAACCTCGATCTGTTCGCCCGGCTGGTCACGCTCAGCGTCAGCGCCACCTGCGCGATGGCGATGTTTTCCAGCCGATTCCAGGACAAGGGCCGCGCCGCCGGCCTGCTCGATGACCCGAATGCCTTTGCTCTGCTCATCGCCTTCGCCGTGCCGCTGGGCCTACTGCTGGTGATTCGCGGCCCGAACCTGCTACACCGCTTGTTCTGGGCGGGCTGCTGCCTTTTGCTGCTCGGCGGCATGACCAAAACGGAGTCGCGCTCAGGCCTGGTGGTACTGGCCTTGAGTCTGGCGATCGGGGTCTGGCATTACCGCCAGCACCTCAACCGTATCCGTCCGCGGCATTTCGGATTCGCCATGCTCGGCGCCGCCATCGTGCTGCCATTGGCGATTTATGCGATGCCTGCCGGTTATCTGGCGCGCATCCAGTCGCTGAGTATCTTGAGCGCCGGGGCCAAGGCTCAGGATGAATCCCTCGGCCGTCGCGCCTCGTACATTGTCGTCGGCAGCCAGATCATCCGCGAGCATCCGCTGCTCGGCTCGGGCCCCGGGACCTTCCCGCTGCACTATGCGACCACCGGTTATGCCAAGGCATTCTCGGCCAACCGCAAGATCGGCGACCTGTATCGCCGGGCACATAACACTTATCTGGAGATTTTCAGCGAATTGGGGATTCCCGCCGGCCTGCTGTTTGTCGGCATGCTCGTGCAGGGTTTCTACAACCTGATCCGCGCACGACGCGAATGGCTGCAACGGCGTGAATGGCAGCAAGCGGACCTGATGACCCATCTTGGAATGAGTTTCCTGTCGTTGACGTTGTTTCTGATGTTTCTCAGCGCGCCGAACCTCAAATACCTGTGGATCATGCTTGCACTGACCTGGGTGCTGCGCCTGAAAGCCGAGCAAGCACCGCTGACGGAGGCCAGGGCATGAACCGGATCAGCATCGTCATTCCGATGTACAACGAGGCACGGCACATCGGCCGCACCCTCCTGGCCGCACGCAAAGCCGCGAACGCCGCTGACATCGACTGTGAGCTGATCGTCGTCGACAACGGTTCCACTGATGACGGGCCACAGATCGCCCGCGCATTCGGCGCACAGGTGCTGGTGCTGCCCGGCCTGCTGATCGGCGCCTTGCGCAATCGTGGCGCAACGGTTGCCAACGGTGAATGGCTGGCGTTCATTGATGCCGATATCGAAATGCCCGAAGACTGGCTGAACGAATTGTTCGCTCTCGAAGCCCAGAGTCAGGGCGACATTTTTGGTTTGGATCTGCACACCCCCGCCGCCGCGCCGTGGTACGCGACCGCCTGGCAACGGCGCATGTTGCGTCCATCAGCGCACGCCAGTCGCACCGTGGACTGGCTGCCCAGCGCCAATCTGTTGATGCGCAAACGCTGGTTTGACGTCGTCGGCGGATTCAACGAGACCCTGCGCACCGGCGAAGACAAGGAATACACCTTGCGTCTGAGCACACAGGGCGCTCGGCTGCTGTCGACCAGTAATAGCATCGCCCTGCATTGGGGCTACGAAATGAACTGGCGCGAGTGGATGGGCAAGGAGCTGTGGCGCCAAGGCAGCCACCTGCAGTTGCTGCGCACCCATGGCATGAGCCTGCGCCTGCTGCGTTTTCCGCTGCTGTCGTTGCTGGTCTGGATGACGGATTTTCTACTGATCGTTGCCTTGCTCGCCGGCCTCGCGCAGCTCGCGGTGATCCTGCTGGTGCTGACCCTGCTGCCGAGTCTGATGCTCAGCGTGCGGCAGAGTATCAAGCACCACAATGCTCGCCTCACCTTGCAGCTGTGGGGTCTGCACTGGTTACGCCTGCACCTGCCCAGCGCGGCACTTATTCTCAGTCTGTGTCATTGGAACGCCAGGAGGCCCGCCCGTGGCTGAATTCATTTTTTGCCTGTGCCTGCTGCTGCCGGCGTACGCCTACATCGGCTATCCGCTGCTGCTGACCTTGCTGGCGCCGCTGTTCCCGGCCTGGCGGCACGCGCCGGCACCGCCGCTGAACGTCAGCATCGTCATCGCCGCGCACAACGAGGCGCGTCACATCGAGCACAAGTTGCGCACGCTGCTGGCCCAGGATTATCAGCCCGCCACGCTGCAGATCATTCTCGCCAGCGACGGCTCGACGGATGACACCGTGGCCTGCGCGCACAAAGTGATCGATCCGCGCATCACCGTCCTCGACCTGCCGCGCCAGGGCAAAGCCGCCACACTGAATGCCGGCGTCGCTGTGAGCAGCGGCGACATTCTGGTGTTCACCGACGCCGACAACCAATGGTCGCGCGACACCCTCGGCCATTTGCTCGCGCCGTTGAGCGATCCGCAGGTCGGTGCCTGCGCCGGGCACATGGTGATCCCGGTCACCGGTGGTGGCCTGAGTATTGGTGACAGCCTCTATCGGCATTACGAAGGCTGGTTGCGCCGGGTCGAGAATCGCACCGGCTGCATGGTCTCCGCCGACGGCGCCCTGCTCGCCTTGCGCCGCGAGCTGTTCCAGAACGTACCGGCCGAGGTCAACGACGACTTCTTCATCAGTACCTGCGCGCCGGTGGCGCACAAACGCATCGTTTACGTACCCCAGGCGCAAGTGATCGACCAGGGCGTTGATGAAGCGGGCAAGCAATGGCGCCGCCGCCAGCGGGTCACGGTTGGTGGCCTGCAAAGCCTGGCGCAACGCAGCGCACTGCTGAACCCGTTCAAGTACGGCCTTTATTCCATTGCCTTGATCAGCCACAAACTGATCCGCCGTCTCGCGCCGATTCTCTTGCTGCCGCTGCTGCTGAGCAATTTCTGGCTGTGGAACGAGCACGGTTTCTATCGCCTGAGCCTGATTGCGCAATTGCTCGGCTACGCGGTTGCCATCGCCGGCCTGCTGGATTCGCAACACCGTTTACCCAAACCGTTCCGCCTCGCAGCATTCCTGCTGGTGACGCTGGCCGGCATGAGCGTCGGTCTGTGGCAGTTCCTGCGCGGGCAACGCTACGCACAGTGGAATCCTGACCAGAATCGTTGAGAGGACTCATGCCATGGCGATCAAACAACTGCTAAAACGCACCAGTGGCTGGCTCTATCTCAACTCGTCAGTGGGGCGCAACCAGTTGCACGGTGCCGGGGTCATTCTGATGCTGCATCGGGTGCTGGCCAACGACCGTGCCGCCAACCTGCCGCACCGCAATGAACTGTGCGTCGGGCCCAAGGCCTTCGAGCATTTACTGCTGTGGCTGCGTCGGCATTTCGATTGCGTGCCGCTGATGGAAATCCTCCAGCCCAATTCGCTGCGCAGCGAGCGCCCACGGGTGGCGCTGACCTTTGATGACGGCTGGCGCGACAACGCCGTCAACGCCTTCCCGCTGCTGCAAAAACATCAGGTACCGGCGAGCATTTTCCTCTCCACCGATTTCATCGGCAGCCGTCAGCGTTTCTGGTGGGAAAGCCTTGGCGAAACCCTGTGGGGCAGCCACGGTGAAAAAGCGCGGATGCACTTGATCGAGTGCCTGCAGTTCATGCATCACCCATTGCCGGTACTGCTCGATGACATCGATGTCGACCGCCGCAGCCTGGCGCTGCTGCATTTCCTCCAAGGGTTGAAGACGCTTGACCCGCAGGAACTGGAAAAACTCACCGATGAGTGCCCAGCCGAATCACAGCCGCAAGCGCTGGACTGGCATCAAGTGCGCGCGCTGGAGGCTTCCGGTCTGGTGCGCTTTGGCCCGCACGGTGCCAGCCACGCCATCCTCACCGGCCTTGATGATCAGCGCCTGAACGAAGAAATCAGCCGCAGCCGCGATGCCTTGTACAACAGCTGCAACCGCCCACTGCCGGTGTATTGCTACCCCAACGGCGACAACGATGAACGCGTGCGCGAGCAGATCGCCAATCACGATTATCCGTTCGCCCTCGGCACCGGCACCGGCATTTATCGCGGCGAAGGCGACCCGCTGAACCTGCCGCGCTTCGGCGTCAGTCAGCGCATCGCGTGCAATCCGGCGTTGTTGTCGTGGCGCATTTATCGCGGGGCACGGCCATGAGTCGCAGTAGCTACCTCAAGCATCTGGCGCTGAGCATGGGCACCAAACTGGCAATGATTGCCTTGCGCCTGCTGCGCAATGTGTTGCTGGCGCGGATTCTCGGCCCGAGTGAACGCGGTTTGTTCGCCCTGCTCAGCACCCTGCCGGATCTGATCAGCGCGGCCACCAGTGGCGGCTTGAATTCGGCAGTCGGTTATCAAGCGGCCAATCAGCGGCCGATGGGCTTGTTGCTCACTCAGGTGTTGGTGTTCGGCTGTCTTCTGGCCGGGCTGCTGACCTTGCTGGTGGTCGCGCTGGCCCGTGAGTTCGGCAGCGAACTCGATGTGACGATGCAGCTCGGTCTGCTGGCGTGGCTGTTGCTGCTGGCGGTGCCGTTGACCGTACTTAAAAGCGGTTTGCTGACCTTGCACAACGCATCGGGCGGCGTGGTTGCATTCAATGTTCTGCGGCTGATCGAATCCCTGGCACCGCTGCTGTTGTTTGTTGCGCTGTTCTGGATGTGGAAGGAGGCAGCACTCGAAGCCGCGCTGATCAGTTGGCTGGCCGGCATCAGCCTGGTGGTGCTGGTCGGCTGGATGTGGCTCAAACGCGCACAACCGCTGCAACTGCAATGGGACCGTGCGAGCCAGAACGAGCTGCTGCGATTCAGTGCGCGCAGCCATCCGGACCTGCTCTTTCAACAGATCATTCTGCGCTCCGACTACTTGTTTATCGGCGCCCTGCTGGGCAGTACCGCGCTCGGCCACTACGCCATGGCCAGCGCCGCCGCCGAATTGTTGCTGATCGTTCCGGAGGCGGTCACCACACCGCTGATGAAGCGACTGCTGCAACAGGACAAAGGCATGGACAAGGTCACGCCGCTGGCGCTGCGCCTGACCGCCACGGTGATGCTCGGCGCCTGCCTGACCATGGCAGTGATCGGCGAATGGTTGATCGTCACGCTGTTCGGCGCGGCGTATCAACCGGCGTATCCGGCGCTGCTCGCGTTGCTGCCCGGTCTGCTGGGCCTGTGCTATGCAAGCATTCTGCGCCTGGATCTGATTGGCAAGGATCGCCCCGGCACGGTGTCGTTGCTGATGGGCATCGGCGCTCTGTTCAATCTGGCGCTGAATCTGCTGTTGATTCCTGCCTTCGGCATTGTCGGTGCAGCGGCGGCTTCATCAATCGCTTATCTGGCGGTGACGGTGGCGATGCTGGTGCTTTATTGCCGCTTGAGCAACGTGCCGTTCTGGCAAACCTTGATCATCCTGCCCAGCGACATCACCCCGATGTGGTTGATGCTGCAACGTCGGAAGACCGCATGAAACGCCTGGCCCTGCTGTTCGGACTCGGCCTGACGCTGAACGGTTTCGCGGCGCCGATGCAGTGGGGTGACCTGCGAGACGGCAGTTTGTACCTGCAAACCGATCGACCGGACTCGGTCACCGTGCGCTGGGTTCCGGCGTGGCAGGCCGAGGCCAATGAAGAGCATATTTATCTGCTCGACGGTCAGGGCAAGCTGCAAGGCGAACGGCTGATCAAAGCCAGCGAAACTCGCGGTTCGCAGAGCTGGCCGTTGCTGCCCGGGGCTGCCAGTTATCGCCTGGAAATTCCCGGCTACAGCTTCCGCAGTTATCGCGTCGAGCATGACGATAAAACAGTGGCGCTGTTCAGTCCGGCCAAGGTGCATTTCAGTGTCGAGACCGGCAATGGCGATGAGCTGTTTTTCAAAGTAGCACCGGGGGAACACGCGGTGCTGAACGGCAAATATCATGGCGGGGTCAACGCGCTGCAAGCCCAGCGTATGGACGATGGCCAACAACTGTCGTTGGCCCTCAAACCTTACCGCGCCTATTGGCAATTCGATCAAGTGGCCTTGCCGGTCAGCGACCAGCCCCAGGTCTGGCGCTTGCGCCTGCAGGGCAGCGGCAAAGCGGCATTCTGGCTCGATGGCACAGCCAATCTGTTTGCGCAAAATCCGCAGCAGCTCCAACCCTTGCGTGAAGAGCCGGGCCAAGTACGCCTGACCCTGCACGATAAGGTTCTCGGTCGCACCCCGGATCTAGGCATTGCCCTGCCCAATCTCATGCCGCCCGCAGCCAGTTATGCCGCACTGGATGCCTTGAAACCGAGTGCAGCGAGTTATTACAGCTATGTTGACGTTACTGCGAAAAATGCCCGTTTCGAAGACCCGGTTCGTCAGCTCTATCAGACTCGCTTCGGCATCCGCCAGGACATCACCCTGCTCGCTGGCACCGGGCGTCGGGCCGATCTGCGTGCCGACGTGCAGAGCAACAACGGCCTTGAGGCCTGGCTCGCCGGCACTCGTGCGCTGGGTGGTCAAGGCACACATTACATCGGCTTCGCCGACGAACCGAACCTGAACTATTCGAGCTACGAAGATTATCGAGCGATTTTTGTCAGCATGGCCCGCCAGGTGCGCAGCGATCCGGCGAATGCCAAGGCCGGCGTGCGCATCGCCATGCCCGCCAGCTCACGTTTTATCAACGGGCCGTTCACCCGCAACGCAGCGGACAAGCGCGGCATCGATTGGGCGCGGCGTCTACTCAGTGAATCCGCCGATCAAGTCGATGCATTGGCCTGGCATGAATGGATGGTTCGCGACTTGCTGGCGACCCGGGTCTACCGCGACAGCGTGCGTCGCGCAGCAGAGGTGGTGGGGCTGGACGCTAAAGGTCAGCCACGCAAAGCGTTGCTGCTGGATCAGACCAATCTGTCCAGTGGCTCAGCCCTGAGCCCCTACGATCAGGAAACCCATTACACCGCGCTGTGGTGGGCCTCGGTGGTCATCAACGCTTCTCAGGACGGCCTGCTGAGCATGCTCAACTGGTTTCAGGCCGCCGACGAACCGCCCTACGGCAAGGGCATGGTGCGGGTGCAGGACAACGGTCGTTTTGAATTGAAACCGGTGGGCCTTGCCCAGCAATTCATCGCCCGGCATTGGCTGCCGCAAGTGCTGCAACTGGATAACGACGCTTTTGAGGTGGATGTTCTGGCGATGGCCGGCGACGAGCAGCGCGCACTGCTCGGGGTGAACAAAGGCACACGCCTGCAACGGGTTGATCTGAGCGGTGCCAAGTGCCCGCTGAATCAAAGCGCCTTGCGTTTCTTCGGCGCTGACAACCGCAGCCGCGACATACCGTTCGCCTGCGAAAACGGGCGTGTGCGTTTCGAATTGCCGGGGCAAACCCTGTTTGCCCTGAACTGGAGCGCTTCATGAACCGCCCTTCGATGTACTGCCCCGCGAGCTTCTTGCTGTGCGTGGGACTCTCATCAGGAGAAGAGACCATGGAAGTTTTGCAAAAACTCAGCGGACATATCCGTCGTAAAGGCCTGCGAGCGACCTTGGACAAGATCCGCAGAATGTACATTTTTGCCCATCAGGAACTGCTGTGGATGGAGCGCGATCTGGTCAGCCCCGTGCCGCCGCACAACCTCAAACCCTACCCGCCGCTACGCGTAATGGAGATCACCGCAAACAACGCCAGCGCCTTCACCCGCTACTTCGGCGACCGTGTCGGCGTGATGGCCGAGCTGGCCAGTGAAGGTCACACCGGGCATATGCATGTCGACGAGCAAGGCGATGCCGTGGCGTTTATCTGGGGCTCACCGCGCGACTATTTCGATCGGCATTACTACGGTTGCCGGTTCCCGGTAAAACCCGGCGAGTTCTTCGAGTTCGGTGGCGAAATGACCCGTGCCTACTGGGGCAGCGAATTGTCAGTCGATGTGCAAGTGCGCCTGTGGGAAGCCATGGCCGCCCAAGGCTGCCGCAAAGTGGTCGATGTCTGCGACTCGAGCAACATCCCGGCGCTCAAGCTACACCTGCGCATGGGCTATACCGAACAACAGCGGATCATGAACATCTACACGCTGTTCGGCCGCTGGCGCTTCTATCGCGAAACCCGCTACAGCGGCTCGCGTCTGGCGGCGCTGGGTAAAACTTCCCGTCCACCTGTCACAGCAACGGCGGCCTGAACCCATGGTGATGCGATTCGAATGGCGCACGTCCCTGTGCGCTGCCGACTTCCCGGCGACGGCCTACGAAGCACTTCGCCTGCGCGTGGCCGACCACACGCCGTTCAACAACCTCGGCTGGTTGTGCGCGGCAGAGCAGGCCATGGGCGAGGATCAGCGCCTGCACATTCTGCTCGGCTGGGAAGCCGAGCAATTGCTGCTGTGCCTGCCACTGGTGGCCAGCCGCGAACGCTTCGCTGGCGTACCGTTTCGCGTTTTGCATCACTTGGGTTATCCAATGGCCGATCGCCTGGCCTTGCTGTCGTTGCTCGGCAGCGAAGACATGCACAAGGCACTGGTGCTGATCCGTAAGCATTTGCCTCATGCGCTGCTGCAACTCAACGAACTGTCGGAACCTGCCGGTGAAGAAAGTGCGCTCACCGAATGGATGGCGCGCAGTTCCACGGCTGAACGACGCCTGAGTTGCCGGGTGCCGGTGCATCTGATCAGCGACGCCGATCATCAGGAGGTCTCCGGTGACCCGCGCTACAAGCTGCGTCGGGCGCGCAAACGGATTGCCGCATGCGGTGCGCAAGTGCGGCGAATCACCCCCGATGCGCTGTCGATGCCTAGGATTTTAGAAGCGTTGCAGGAAGTCGAGTCGGTCAGTTGGAAAGGTGACGAGGGCGTCGGGATTTTCGCCACCGAACGCAGTCGTCAGTGGATGCAAAGCGCTTTCACCGCCCTCGCCGCTCAAGGCCTGGTGCGGGTCGTGACGCTGGAGCTGAACGGCCGCTGCATCAGCTATCGCCTCGGCCTGCTCGAACAGGGCCGCCTCTACGATTACAACCTGGCGTTTTTGCCGCAATACGCCGACCTCGGTAGCGGCCGGGTGTTGCTGGAGGAATGGATTCGCTGGGGGCTGGATGAGCAATGGCGCTGGATCGATGCGTCGCGGGTCAGCCTGGAAAACTCCAGCCATCAACTGCACGAACGCATGACCGGGCAACTGGAACACTGGCGCTGGAGTTTCTACTCGTGGCGCCCGAGCGGTTTGCTGCTGGGCCTGGGGCTACGCCTTTGGCACCGCGTCAAACCGACCCTGCAAAAATGGCGCGCCCAGCGTGCCGGCAACTCAACGGCGGCGAACACATCCGAAACTCAACCGGCAACACCATCCAACACACCTGGGCTAGCGCCTCGGAGGGCATCATGAGCGTCATCGAAAATCTGCTTCTGCGCATCAAACAAAAAGGCCTGCGCCGCACCCTTGGTGCGCTGTGGAAACGTTACGTCTTCGCTCACCGTGAATTGCTGTGGATGGAGCGCGACCTGGTCACGCCGATTGCCCCGAACAAACTGCGCCCCTGTGAAGGTTTGCGCAGAGTCGACATCACCGAAGACAACGCCAAGGCATTCAGCAAGTACTTTGGTGACCGCGTGGAGACCATGGCCGAGTTGGCCGCTGAAGGGCATACGGGGCATATGCACCTGGACCAGGACGGTCACACCGTCGGGTTTGTCTGGGCCAGCACTCGCGACTATTACGACCGCCACTTCTACCGCTGCACGTTCCCGGTCAAGCCCGGTGAATACTTTCAGTTCGGTGCCGAAATTACCCGGCAGTATTTCGGCAGTAGCTTGACCGTCGATGCACAGACCGCACTATGGCAAGTCATGTCTGCCCGAGGCTTTAAAAAAGTCGTGGATATCTGCGACAACGCCAATGTACAGGCCCTGAAGATGCATATTCGCCTGGGCTATCAGGAACAAGGGCATATCACGCATGTTTACGACCTGTTCGGGCACTGGCGTTTCTTCCGCGAATCGAACTACAGCGATTCAAGACTGGAGGCGCTGCGCAAGCCGGAAAGACCGGTAGTGACGGCGGCGGCGCAGGCTTGATTCACATCTGAAAGGTTGTGGCGGTCATGAGGCCGCCTTCGCGAGCAAGCTCGCTCCCACATTGGATTTTGCTCGGCGCAGATCCAATGTGGGAGCGAGCTTGCTCCGGGCGGCGTTCCGACGAAGGGGCCAGTGAAGGCAATGAAAGATTTCAGACCTTGGTGGCAACCAGGGTAAAGCACATCGGCATCTGCGCCTCTCGATTCAGATACTGGTCATACACCTCTTCCCGATTCGAATGCGGGTATTCCTTGAAGTGCGCAATATTCAGCCCTGCTCCGATGGCACCGCTGAAAATCGCCCCCAGCGTATGCACAAACCAATACGACTTCGCCGCCTGCTGCTCAACCTTGCCGACATAGACAATCGGTTCTTCCTGCACAAACGGTTCGGCGCGGAAGTACGAGCTGGCGAGGCGGTAGGGATCTTCCGCATCCGGGTCGACCATTTCCAGGAACGGATGGGTTTCGTAGATCACCAGTTTCCCGCCCGGTTTCAGCGTTGAAGCGACATGGCGGAAAAACTCACCGATGTCCGGCATCCAGTTCAAAACACCAATGGTGATCAGCGCCACATCGAAGCGGTTCTGCAACGACGCCGGCAGATGATGGATATCGCTTTCGATGAACTCGGCATTATGCGGTGAACGCATGTTCAGCTCACGCGCCTGCTCGAGAAACGCCGTCGACTGATCGACACCGACCACGCTGCGCGCACCGAGGGCAAACAGCGACAGACTCTCGCGGCCGTTGTTACAGCCAAGCTGAATCACATCTTTGCCGTCGACCTCCAGCAACCCGCTCAATGTCTCATCAAGGCAAGAAAAATCCGCCTGCGCAACTTCGCCGAGCAAGGCCTGCCAGTCAGGCGAATCCTGGTGATGGCGGGCGGAATCGTTCCACGCCTGTCGATTGCTCTCGATGGCGGTTTTATTGTTGGGCACTTCCATGGCGCACTCCGGACGATGCTCGTGATTGAGCGGATCCGAGTCTAGATCAGCCCGGCAATTGCGGTTGTTGCAAACTTGTAAGCCAATTCCTTGGGATCCGATGTGGATCGAGCGTTGGGGGCGTGGGCAGCTATAGTTAATAGCCTTGGGGAAAACCGCACTCGCAGGTGCCGCCATGCATATGCTCGATCGGTTGTTGTTGACTGGCTGTCTGCTTGCTGCCACACAGGCGCAAGCGCTGGACAGCAATTTCAATTATTACGGGCCCAACCAGCCCTTCGCCCACCCTGCCCCGTATTCACTGAGTTCCACGCCGCCCAAGCCTTACGACGATACGGCGCCGCAGGATTTTGTGGTGATCCCGGGTGACCATGAATTCTACGATTCGCAGTTGCCGACCGTGGCGGATGCGACGGTGCGGGTGTTTATCCGCACCTACGATGCCGAGCGCGGGATTTATGTGAATGACGAGGTGCTGGATCCTGGTTGTGTGCTGGAGTGTTTGAGTCGGCAGCAGCATTGATCCGGCACCTCCGATCCCTTGTAGGAGTGAGCCTGCTCGCGAAGGCTGGGGGTCAGCCAATATTGTTTTAACTGACACACCGCTTTCGCGAGCAAGCTCGCTCCCACAGGGGTTTTGCAGGGTTTGAAAATCTGCTGTAAGGCTCAGAGGGCGACGTGGCTCTCGTTCAGGCGTTCGCGCAGGAATTCGACCAGCGCCTGCACCGGCCTTGAGGCCTGACGATGCTGCGGATACACCGCCGATAACGTCAGCGGCTCGGGGCGCAAGTCATCCAGCACCGGCACCAACCGGCCATCCTTCAACGCCGCGCCGACAATGAACGTCGGCAAATAGGTAATGCCCATCCCCTGCACCGCCGCATCCCTGAGCAACTCGCCGTTGTTAACGCGCATGCGCCCGGTGACATTGACCAACAACGGTTTGCCCTGCCCGGCATTGAAGCGCCATTGCACCGAACGCCCATGGCCATAAGGCAGGCAGTCATGGCTGTGCAGGTCTTCCGGCTTGAGCGGCGTGCCGCGCTCGGCGAGGTACGCCGGACTGGCGCAGTACACGCGCTCGATCGACGCGATGCGCCGGGCAATCAGCGTCGAGTCTTCGAGCACACCAATGCGCAGCGCCAGATCGTAGCCCTCACCGAGCAAATCCACCGGCCGATCACTCAGATCGACCTCTACCGTAACCTCACGATAGCGCTGCAAGAACAGCGGCAGCAGACAGCCCAGATGTGCCACGGCAAACGACAGCGGCGCACTCAGACGAATCGTCCCGCGTGGTTCGGCGGTTTGCCCGGCGATGCCCTGCTCCACTTGTTCGACTTCACCCAACAGGCGCAACGCCGATTCGTAATAACTCTGCCCCAGCGGCGTCACGTCCAGACGCCGAGTCGAGCGGTTCAACAACCGCACGCCGAGACGCTCTTCCAACTGCATCAAGCGACGGCTGACGAACTGCTTGGACAGGCCTAACTGATCGGCCGCCGAGGTGAAGCTGCCGGAGTCCATGACCTGGCAAAAAATACGCATGTCTTCGAACGGGTTCATTGTCACTCTCTGGTAGACAGTTAAACGCTTTATAGCCGCTTTTTCACTTTTGAGCAGCCCATTAATCTGTGCTCACGGTGTTGCTGAGGCCTGAAGCCCAGCGCCACAGCAGCCCGCAACCCAGGCATAAAAAATCAAAAACATTCAAAAGGATTTCCACCATGAACATCGTCAAGAAAACCCTCACCGCTTCCCTCCTCGCCCTGTCCATCGGCAACGCTTTCGCCGCCGAAACCAGCGGTGTCGAACACAACACCCAAGCCTTCCTCAACGCCCTCGCCGCCGGTGGTGGCAAACCGCTAGAGCAACTGAGCCCGAAAGACGCCCGTGCGGTGCTGACCGGCGCGCAGGCTTCGGTGAAGGTCGATCTGTCGGGTATTGAAGTCAGCGACAAGGCGATCAAGGTCGATGGCCAGACCCTCAACCTGAAAGTGGTGCGTCCGGCCAAGGTCAAAGGCGAGTTGCCGGTGTTCATGTTCTTCCACGGTGGCGGCTGGGTGCTCGGCGATTTCCCGACTCACCAACGCTTGATTCGTGACTTGTTGGTGGGGTCCGGTGCGGTCGCGGTGTACGTCGACTACACGCCGTCGCCGGAAGCGCAGTACCCGACTGCGATCAATCAGGCCTACGCCGCAACGAAATGGGTGGCTGAGCACGGCAAGGACATCGGTGTCGACGGCAAGCGCCTGGCCGTGGCCGGCAACAGCGTCGGCGGCAACATGGCGGCAGTCGTGGCGTTGATGGCCAAGGAGCAGAAAGCCCCGGCGCTGCGCTTCCAGTTGCTGATGTGGCCGGTGACCAACGCACAGTTCGACGACGGTTCGTACCAGCAATTTGCCGAGGGCCACTTCCTCACCAAAGGCATGATGCAGTGGTTCTGGGACAACTACACCACCAACCCGGCCGAGCGTACGCAGATCCATGCCTCGCCGCTGAATGCCAGCGCCGAACAGCTCAAGGGCTTGCCTGCGGCACTGGTGCAGACTGCCGAGTTCGATGTGCTGCGTGACGAAGGCGAAGGCTATGCGCGGCACCTGGATGCGGCGGGTGTAGCGGTGACCTCGGTGCGCTACAACGGGATGATTCATGACTTTGGTTTGCTCAATCCGCTGAGTCAGATTCCGGAAGTGAAAGCGGCGGTGCGTCAGGCGGCGGCTGAACTGAAAACTCATCTGAATCCTTAACAGCAAAAGATCGCAGCCTGCGGCAGCGCCTACATTGGAATACGTTCTTCTGTAGGCGCTGCCGCAGGCTGCGATCTTTTTATTGGCAGACACTGCGGAGCACCGGCCATGACCTTTTTCTACACTCACCTGCTGTCCTGGAGCGCTGCCCTGCTGCTGCTCGACGCGGTGCTCTGGCACTTCTCGCCCTTCACCCATCGCGCCCCGAGAGTCGGTGTACGGCTGGTGTTGTTCCTAGCGTTCACGGCGCTGGTGATCAACGCCGGCGTCAGTCCGTTGCAAGCACCACAATTCACCGATGACCGCGTGGCGCAACTGGGTGCGACGGCACTGGGAATTCTCTGGTGGCTGTACGCTGCGCGGGTGCTGACCGAGGTGATCGGCCTGGCGCTGATGCGCCGCATCGGCCACAGCGGTCGTTTGCTGCAGGACGTGATCGGCGCCCTGGTGTTTCTGGTCGCCACCGTCGCCGCAGCCGGTTACGTGTTGGAATTGCCGGTAAAAGGACTGCTGGCAACCTCGGGCGTGGTGGCCATCGTTGTCGGTCTGGCGCTGCAAAGCACCTTGGCCGATGTGTTTTCCGGGATCGTGCTCAACACCACCAAGCCGTATCAGGTGGATGATTTCGTGGTGATCGATGGCGTCGAAGGCAAAGTCTTCGACATCGACTGGCGCGCCACGCACTTGCTGACCAGCGCCGGGACCATGGCGGTGGTGCCGAACTCGGTCGCGGCCAAGGCGAAGATCGTCAACCTCAGTCGCCCGAACAACATGCACGGCGTGTCGATCAGCATTCAGGTGCCGAATCACATCCGCCCGCGCCGGGTACTCGATGCGCTTGATCGCACTTTGCAGGGCAGCAGTTCGCTGTTGCTGACGCCAGCGCCGAAAGCCGTGCTGAAAGAGGCCGGCGAAACCATGTCGGAGTACGTCGCCAGCGGGTTCATCGCCGAGCTCGGCAAGAAAAGCGAAGTACGCAATCAACTGTTCGACCTCGCCCACCGGCATCTGGAAGCGGCAGGGATTTCGCGGCATCCGGATGGCGTGATCGAACCCTCGACCCGCGCCCGTGCGTTGCTCGATGAAGTGAAAATCTTCCGCTCGCTGAGCAGTGATGAGCGCGATCGTCTGGCGGAATCGATGGTTGCCCAGCAGTACACGGCGGGCCAGGTGGTGCTGGATCTGGACGAGGTTCCGGACAGTCTGTTCGTGATTGCCACCGGGGTGGTCAGTGCGACGGTGCCGGACGGCGACAGCCAGGTCGAGGCCGGGCGGATGGGGCCGAGTGAGGTCATGGGTGAACAGAGCATTCTGGCGGATACGCCGTCGCAGGCGACGTTCACGGCGTTGACGTCGAGCATCATTTATCGACTCGACAAGAGCCTCACCCGTCAGTGCATGGAGCACCGCACGGAGGTGGGTCAGGCGTTGAACAAGTTGCAGGCGGTGCGTCAGCAGAACAGTCGCCTCGCGTTGATGGGCGAACCGGTGGCGGTGAGGAAAGGTGGGTTTTTGGGTTGGTTGCAGAAGCGTTGAAGCGGCAAGATCAAAAGCCTACCCCCTCACCCCAGCCCTCTCCCCCAAGGGGGCGAGGGGGAAAGGGAGCCGATCTCCGTTTGCTTCAAGTACGGAGTTCGACTCGATTCCCCGTCGGTGCATATCCCGAGAGACCACCTCGGTCAGTCCCCTCTCCCCAAGACCTCAGAGGATAAGGAAGCCGATCTTCAAGCTGTTCAAAACTGAAGTTCGGCTCGGTATTGCACGTCGGCGTACCTCGAAAGAGCCCCTCGGTCAGTCCCCTCTCCCTCCGGGAGAGGGTTAGGGTGAGGGGCTTTTCAGGATCAGCCGATTACTTGGCAGTGAACTTGGTATAGCTGTTGATCAAATTGCGATAGTTAGGCAGACGCTCCGACAGCAAATGCGCCAAACCTTCCATGTCGTTACGCCAGTCACCCTGCAGCTCGCACGCCACCGAGAACCAGTTCAGCAGGTGGGCACCCGCTGCCGACATACGCGCCCACGCCGCTTGTTGCACGGTGGTGTTGAAGGTGCCGGAAGAGTCAGTCACCACAAACACTTCATAGCCTTCAGCAATCGCTGACAAGGTCGGGAACGCCACGCAAACGTCAGTCACCACACCGGCGATGATCAGTTGCTTGCGACCGGTTGCCTTGATCGCTTTGACGAAATCTTCGTTGTCCCACGCATTGATCTGGCCCGGGCGCTGAATGAACGGCGCATCCGGGAACTGCTCGCGCAGTTCAGGCACGATCGGGCCGTTCGGGCCTGCGTCGAAACTGGTGGTAAGGATGGTCGGCAGCTTGAAGAACTTGGCGATGTCGCCCAGCGCCAGCACGTTGTTCTTGAATTCGTTCGGAGTGAAATCCTGGACCAGCGAGATCAGACCGGTCTGGTGATCGACCAGCAATACAACCGCATCATCTTTGTTCAGACGTGTGTAAGGAACGCTCATGGGAAAACTCCTGATGGACGGATGGATGGATGAAGCGTGAAGCGCCGACCGGATGGCCGGCGCTTCAGGGGAAATCAGAAAGCGAAGCAGGAACAGCCGAACGCGCCCCAGAAACCGGCGAAGTCGCTGACCGGTGCGTTCGACATCCGCGCCTTTTCATGGCTGTGGGTGTGCACCGCACACGGCCCGCTGCACTGATGAACCTGCGCCTGCAACGGCGAATTTGGCCGCCAGTGGCCCGGGACTTTGACCACCGGCGACCAGTCCGGCAGCACTGGAATCGAGCGTGGGCCGAGGTCTTCGAAGTCGCCGGCCGCGTAGACAATCTTGCCGCCGACCACGGTCATGACCGATTCGATCCACTTGATTGCTTCTTCCTCGACATGGAAGAAGTCCGCGCTCAGCGCCGCAAGATCCGCCAGTTGCCCGACCTTGATCTGGCCTTTCTTGCCCTGCTCCGAGGAGAACCAGGCGCTGCCGTGGGTGAACAGTTCCAGCGCGGTGGCGCGCGGCAGACCTTCTTCGTACAAGGCCAGACCGCCGACGGTGCGACCGCTGACCATCCAGTACAGCGACGTCCACGGGTTGTAACTGGAAACGCGCGTGGCATCGGTGCCGGCGCCGACCGGAACACCTTCGGCGAGCATGCGTTTGATCGGTGGTGTCGCCTCGGCGGCTTGTTTGCCGTAACGGTCGACAAAGTATTCGCCCTGGAACGCCATGCGATCCTGAATCGCAATGCCGCCGCCCAGTGCTTTCACCCGTTCGATGTTTTGCGGGGTGATGGTTTCAGCGTGGTCGAAGAACCACGGCAAACCGTTGAACGGAATGTCGCGATTGACCTTCTCGAACACGTCGAGCATGCGGCTGATCGACTCGTTGTAGGTCGCGTGCAAACGGAACGGCCAGCGCTGTTCGACCAAGTGGCGCACCACCGGCTCCAGCTCCTCCTCCATTGTCTGCGGCAGGTCCGGGCGCGGTTCGAGGAAGTCTTCGAAATCGGCTGCCGAGAACACCAGCATTTCGCCGGCGCCGTTGTGGCGCAGGAAGTCATCGCCCTGATGCAACTTGACGCTGCCGGTCCAGTTCTGGAAATCGCTCAGCTCTTCTTTCGGTTTCTGGGTGAACAGGTTGTAGGCGATGCGCACGGTCAACTGGTCGTCTTTGGCCAGTTGTTCGATCACCTGATAATCGTCCGGGTAGTTCTGGAAACCGCCGCCGGCATCGATCGCGCTGGTCAGGCCGAGGCGATTGAGTTCGCGCATGAACTGGCGGGTCGAGTTGACCTGATATTCCAGCGGCAGCTTCGGCCCCTTGGCCAGCGTCGAGTAGAGGATCATCGCGTTAGGCCGCGCGACCAGCATGCCGGTCGGATTGCCGTTGGCATCGCGAACGATCTCGCCACCCGGCGGGTTCGGCGTGTCGCGGGTGTAGCCGGCCACGCGCAGGGCGGCGCGATTGAGTAGCGCACGGTCATACAGGTGCAGGATGAACACTGGTGTGTCCGGCGCGGCCTGGTTGATTTCTTCGAGGGTCGGCATGCGTTTTTCAGCAAACTGGAATTCGTTCCAGCCACCGACCACGCGCACCCATTGCGGGGTTGGCGTGCGGTCAGCCTGATCCTTGAGCATGCGCAGCGCGTCGGCCAGCGACGGCACGCCTTCCCAGCGCAGTTCGAGGTTGTAGTTCAAACCGCCACGGATCAAGTGCAAGTGCGAGTCGTTGAGACCCGGAATAACGCAGCGGCCATGCATATCGACCACTTGCGTGTTCGGCCCGCGCAAGGCCATGGCCTGGTTGTCGTTGCCAACGACCACGAAGCGGCCGTCGGTGATGGCCACGGCACTGGCCAGCGGTTTGGTGCGGTCTACGGTATGAAACTGGCCATTGAATAAAATCAGATCGGCGCTCATCGCAGTTCCTCAAGCAAAGTGAAAAGGAGCAAACCCCGCGCGCTCAGCGTGGCGAGGTTTCTTGGGAATCGAGGTGTTCATGGGCTTGGCTGGCTTCGAGCCACGGTGTAAACAAACGGGTTACCGGCGGCATCACCACGTACACCACCGACAGAACGATGGTCAGGGTGATCAGGAACGTGGCCACCACGTAGTTGGAAAGAATCGGATGCAGCGCCAGCAGCGGTCCCCAGATCAGCGGCACGAGCAAGGTGTGCGGCAGAATCACCAGCAACGTGACGACCGCTTGCTTCCAGCGCGGCGGCGGCGAAGCGGCATCGGCCAGTGGTGTAAACCAGAACTCTTTGATCGGCGCGACTTCAGTCTGATCGCCGTCAGCCAGCATCGGCGCCGCTTCGGCGACCAGTGCCTGACGCTGCGGCGACTCCAGCCACCCCTGCATCGCTTCAGTGGAGCTGAAACGCAGCACGCAAGTGTAGAAATCGAGACGCCCGCGCTTGCCGCGCACCACGTCCACGCCCAAATGGCCTTCACGCTGGCTCGCGACGCGGACGATATTGCGCAGCCAGGCCTCATACGCTGACTCGAAACCGGCCTTGACCCGGTGCTTGATGATCAGCGTGACCGTCTCATCGGCCCCCGGCGTTTGTGGATCGAGGACTTCAGGCATAACGCAGCACTCCGGGCAAACGAACAGGAATCACCAGCCGTCCCGGCCCGGCGATCAACACAGTGGTAAACAGGATCAACAGCAACCAGCCGAACTGCCCTTCAGCCACACTCCATTGCGGATGCACGACCAGCAGTGCCACCAGCAGCACAAAGAGAATAGGCAAGCACGCCAATCGCGCCAGCACCCCGGCGACGATCAGTAGTGGACAGAGGACTTCGGCGAAGATCGCCAGGATCAGGGTGAGGTGGGCACCGAGGTGGAACGGGTCTTCGATCAGTTGCAGTTGCGCGGTGAAATCCAGCAGCTTGGGCAAGCCGTGGACGCACAGCAGAAACAACCCGCCGCTGACCCGCAGGAACAGCAAACCGATGTCGCGTGCCTGTTCATCTGTTGAGGCATTCATGACCCGACCCTTGAAATGTCATTGGCTGGAATCATGCCAATGATGGTCGGGAGGAAATTGGATGGGTGTGCTCAGTTCTACGGCATTCCAAAATTCTTGGAGCACCGCAGCCCCCTGTGGGAGCGAGCTTGCTCGCGAAAGCAGCGTGTCATTCAAAGTATTTATAACTGACCCGACGCCTTCGCGAGCAAGCTCGCTCCCACAGGGAATGGGTTCAGACAGGTGCTTCGAGGTTATCCAGCACCCGATTCACCGCCAGTTCACCGAGCATGATCAACTGCGCAATCCCCAACAACGCCCGGCGCTGCGGCGCGGGCAACAGGTGAGCGACGTCTTGGGCGATGGTTTTGGCCGAGGCGAGTGTATCGCTGGCATCGGTCAGCAGTTCTTCGGCTTTGGTGTCGGCGGTTACGGCATACATGCCGCGAGTTCTGCGTGGCGGTGGCGTGGCGGTGGCGTGGAGCCGGGTGGCAGGAGGTAGTGGTCGAGGTGGCGACCGTATGCAGGTTAGCGAACCGGTAAAAAGGCAACCCGGTAGACCCGAAGGTCTCCCGCATACAGCCGCCATAGCGAAGTGCAGACGATAGCCTGCTACGAAGCATGGAGCGCTGATGCACTTTTTTTGGTCCGAGTCGCTAAACCCGATCGCTGAGTTTTCAGCGACCACCAAACGATAGAGACCCGACCACAAGCGCACAAGCCGGCGGATTCTGGCGTAGCTGTAGGCAAAGGCGCAAGGTTGCGTAGCCTGAAAGAGTGTCTGAGGGTGTTGCTTAAACGGCGATGTTTAAACCACCAACAACTCAGGGATCACGGCGTCCCAATGTGGGAGCGAGCTTGCTCGCGAAAGCGGTGTGTCATTCGAAATATTTATCGACTGATACGACGCCTTCGCGAGCAAACTCGCTCCCACAGGGATCAGTGCTGTATTTGAGATTGGCGTAGGGATTCAGCTAGCCGGGATATTCAGCGGCGCCGCCATGAACTGACTGATCCGCGACCTGAGCCATTTCTCCGCCGGATCGTTGTCATGCACCCCGCTCCAGGCCATCGACAATTGCGCCGCATCGATCGGGAACGGTGGATCTTCGGCGCGCAGCGCACAACCTTCCACCAATGCGCAGGCGGCGTAATCCGGCACAGTGGCGATCATCTCGGTGCCGGCGAGCAAGGCGCGCAGGCCGCTGAATTGCGGCACGCCCAACACCACGCGGCGGGTACGACCGACCTTGGCCAGGTCCATGTCGATATTGCCGCTCAGGTCGCCGGAGAACGACACCATCGCATGCGGACGCTCGCAGTATTCGTCGAGGGTCAGCGGCCCGGGACGGTCGTCGCCGCGCAGGACTTTGCAGGGAATGTCGCGCAATGTCTTGCGCTTGGCGTTGGCCGGCAGATCGGTGGTGTAGCTGACGCCCACTGAGATTTCCCCAGAGGCCAACAGTGCCGGCATCAACAAGTAATTGGCGCGGCGCACGACCACGACAATCCCCGGCGCCTCTTGCTGAAGCTGACGCAACAACGGCGGAAACAGGCCGAATTCGGCGTCGTCCGACAGGCCGATGCGAAACACGTCGCAACTGCTCGCCGGTTCAAACTCCTTGGCCCGGCTGACCGCGCCAGAGATGACGTCCATCGCCGGTTGCAGCTCTTTGAGAATCGCTAGCGCCCGCGCGGTCGGCTCCATGCCGCGACCGTTGCGCAGCAGTAACGGATCGTCGAACAGATCACGCAAACGCCCCAACGCCGCGCTGACGGCCGGTTGCCCCATGAACAGCTTTTCGGCAACGCGGGTCAGGTTCTTTTCGAACATCAGCGCTTCGAAAATCACCAGCAGGTTCATGTCGACGCGACGCAGATCGTTACGGTTCATGGGCATGTTTTCCTTTTCGGTGTCAGCTGCTTTTGCGGGTGGGCGCTGCGCACTTTACTCGATTAACGGCACCTTGGCCGCGCGCTTGTAGGGACCGTATTCCACGGGCACCCACTGAAAATGTTTGCCCTGCGCGGTGATGTGACCGATGCCCGGGAACGGCAGGTGCGCCGCCGTCACCCACGTCTTGCTGGCGACCGCCGCACTGAAGACTGCCTGACGCGCGTTGATCGCTTGCGCACTGTTGACGTCAAAGCCGATCGACACTTCCGGATGCTCAAACTGCACTGCCAGGTTATGCACCAGATCCCCCATGAAGACGATGCTCTGATTCTGCGAGGTGAACCGGTAGGTGGTGCTGCCCGGCGTATGTCCGGCTTCCAGTGTCGCTTCGACTAACCCCGGCAACGGCGACTGGCCCGCGGCGAAGGTCTTGAAACGCCCGACGGCGACGTAGGGCGCGGTGGAGTCCTGGGCAATCTTGAAAAACTCCCGGGCGCCGGCCGGAGCTTTGGCCAGCGCGGCCGGATCGAGCCAGTAATCCGCTTCAGCCTTGGCGGCATACACCGTGGCATGCGTGAACAACGCTTGCTTCTGTGCATCGACCAGCCCACAGACATGATCAAGGTGCAGGTGCGTCAGCAAGATCGTATCAACCTGCTCTGGCCGGTAGCCGGCCGCCTGCATGTTCGCCACGAGCTGCCCGGCGGTAGCGCCAATGCATTGCCCGGCGCCACTGTCGACCAGAATCAGTTGCTTGCCGGTGTTGACCAGAAAGGCATTAAACGCCGTCTGGACACCCGGGGTTTCAATCGAACGGCGTGCCAGCAGTGCGCGGATCTGACTTTGACTCATGCCCTGCAACAGCTTTGGCGACAGGTCGTTGTAGCCATCGAACAACGCGGTGACCTCGTAATCCCCCAATGCCAGGCGGAAATAGCCCGGCGCCTGAGTGCCCTGCTGTGGTGCCTGCGCCATCGCGCTGGAAGTGGCCAGCGCAAACGTCAGCGCCGCCGCTTTGAAAATGCCTTTCATTTGATTCCCCTTGGACCTGCCGATTGCGGCGCCCCCTCGGTTCGCCACGCTTGCAGTCATCGTGCCGCAAACCGCGGGGCGCAGACTTGCAGGGATGTGCTGAGTTCAGGCCAATGCGCTGGAATTAACAACGATTAACTCGTCAGCCTCCCGCCCTCGGCCAACAATGAAACCCTCTGCGCAGCGTTGTTTTTTTGACCTGAGGGGATGCGCCGACCGTGCATTCCCCATCAACACGGACTTTGGCCATGGCTCACTTACAGCACAGCGTCGCCCTTGCCCCTGCCAACGAACCACGCAAGACCGGGGTCGGCGGACTCAGTCCGCAACGCGAACGACAGGTCAAACAACTGATCCTCGAACGCCTCGGCGAAAGCCTCGAGGTCACCGAACTGGCCCGCGCCTGCTCGCTGTCGCGCAGTCACTTTTCCCGCGCCTTCAAATGCAGCACCGGGGTGTCGCCGCAGGACTGGATTCGCACCCAGCGTCTCGCGCGAGCCAAGCTGCTGATCCAGCACACCGACCTGAGCCTGACGCAAATCAGCCTGGAATGCGGGTTCTGCGATCAGGCGCATTTCTGCCATATGTTTACCCGCAGCGAGGGCATTAATCCGTTTGCCTGGCGCTGCCAGATCATGCGTGAACCCAAAGCCCAGCGTTCACAACCCGCCATGTTTTGATCGCGGCCCCCGTTGCACTGACGCTCAAACCTGAGGATTATGCCGGGACACCCCGGAATAGAAGGCCTGCGCACCCGCCCGGCCCTACTCCGCTCTGTCCGCCGCAGCACCGCAGGAGTGAGCTGTTGAGTCTTTCCCCGAATCAGGCCCTCGGTTTTGGCCCCTATCGGATTCATCCCGGCCAACGCCTGGTGCTCGAAGGCGAGCAGCCATTGCGCCTGGGCCGACGGGCGATGGACATCCTCCTGATTCTGCTGGCCCATGCCGGCGAAGTGGTGAGCAAGCAGCAACTGATGGCCGGGGTCTGGCCGGACAGCGTGGTCGAGGACATCAACCTGCGGGTGCACATGGCGGCACTGCGCAAAGCCCTCGGTGACGGTCAGGCCGGCCAGCGTTACATCATCACCGTGGCGCAACGCGGTTACAGTTTCGTCGCCCCGGTTCTACCGCAATCCATGGAGGAGCGTCCTGTGGGCGATGCTGGCGGTCGGCACAATTTGCCCTTGCGGCGCACGCGGATGCTCGGTCGCCAGGCGCTCGTCGACAGTTTGATGACGCAGTTACCGCGCCAACGCTGCATCACCCTGGTCGGCCCCGGCGGGATCGGCAAGACCACGGTGGCCTTGCGCGTGGCCGAGCAGTTGATCGGGCATTACCGCGACGGTATTCGGCTGGTGGACCTGGCACCGCTCAACGATCCACGGCTGATTTGCTCACACCTGGCCGCCCTGCTCGATCTGGCACTCCCCGAAGGCGATCCGCTGGCGGCGCTGGTCAATGGCCTGCAACAGCGACAGATGCTGTTACTGCTCGACAACTGCGAACATCTGATCGATGCCGTCGCGATGCTCAGCGAAAGCATTCTGCGCGGCGCGCCGAAGGTGCATATCCTCGCCACCAGCCGCGAGAGCCTGCGGGCGGAAGGCGAATTCGTGCAGCGTCTCGATTCGCTCGAATACCCATTGATGAACGCGACATTGAATCGTCAGCAAGCGCTGGATTATTCGGCGCTGCAACTGTTCATCGAACGGGCCACGGCCGCGCAGGAAAGCTTTGAACTGAGCGATGCGCAGTTGCCGCAAGCAATCGAAATCTGCCACCGACTCGACGGTATTCCTCTGGCGCTGGAGCTGGCGGCAGCGCAGGTCGCCGAACTGGGCCTGGAAGGTTTGCTGAGCCAACTGCAGGGCCGTTTGCCACCGCTGGCAGCGGGTAATCAAAGCAGTCTTGAGCGACACCTTACTCTGCGCGCCACGCTGGACTGGAGCTTCAACCTGCTCGACCGGTGCGAACAAACCTGCCTGCGCCGTCTGAGCGTGTTTTGCGGAGGGTTTACCCTGGAGTCGGCGGCGGCCGTCATCGTCGGCCAACAGATCGATCCCGGTGCAGTGTGTGTGTCGATCACGCAACTGGTGGCGAAATCCCTGCTCAGCGTCGAAGTCGGTGACGAAGAGGTGTTCTATCGTCTGCTCGACACGACCCGCCGCTATGCACTGGAAAAACTCGAGCACGCCGCCGAATGCGAAGAAACCCGCGAACGCCATGCCGAACGCTGCCTGGCATTGATGCAACAGGCGCAAAGCGATTGGGAAATGACGCCGACGGCTTTGTGGATCGAGCGTTACGCCCGAGGGCTGGAAGACCTGCGCGCGGCGCTGGACTGGAGCCTGAACGGTGTCAGCCCGGATAGTCTGGGGATTCGCCTGACAGCAGCGTCGGCGCCCCTGTGGCAAGAGTTGTCGCTGCTCAAGGAGTATGGCGGCTATGTGCGGCGGGCGCTGAGCCTGCTCGATGAACTCGGCGACCCCTGCCCGCGTCTGAAAATCTCCCTGAAACTGGCCCTCGGCAGTGCCTGTTATCACACGTGGGGAGGCACCCCGGAAACCATCCAGGCGTTCGTCGAGGCTCGCCAGTTGGCCCTTGAGCACGACGACGTCGCCGGGCAATTGCGCGCGGTGTCCGGACACCTGGCGGTCAACCTCAGTTGCGGGCACTACCGCATAGCGCTGGCGCAGAGTGAGCACTTCGATCGCCTCGGCGTGCACGGCGACCCGTTATTGTCACTGAGTACCCACCGTTTACGCGTGCTGGCCCTGCACTATGCCGGCGACCAGCCGCAGGCGCGCATTCATGCCGAGCAGGTGCTGCAGCGCATGGCACACAGCGGCCACGTCAACCGCTTCACCCACGGTTTTGGCGTGCAATACGACCAGAGCGTCGCGTCGCTGACGGTGCTGGCGCGGGTGCTATGGATGCAGGGATTGCCGGAGCAAGCGTGGCATTCGGCGCGACTGGCCCTGGATATTGCCGTGCAGATCGACCATGGCACCTCGATTTGTTACACCCTGGCACTGGCCAGTTGCCTGATCGCTCATTACAACGGCGATCAGCAGAACGCCCGGGCGCTGTTGCAACTGCTGCTGGAACAATCGCAGAAGCATTCGGTGCTGCTGTTCAACACGTGGGCGCGACATTACGCGCAGGTGATCGACACGCAAACCAGCACGCCCGTGCCGAAGAACAGCAGTGGGCTGATTCGGGAAATCATGGTGACGCTGGATGACCGCTTTGTGGATGACGCACTGTTTGAGCGAGCGCTGAGTGGTGATGCGGGATGGAGCACGGCGGAGATTTTGCGGGCTCGGGCTGCTGCGTTATTGAAAGACGATCCGGATTGCCTGGACGGGGCCCTTCGCGAGCAAGCTCGCTCCCACAGGGATTTTGGGTGTACTCGGAACCCATGTGAGAGCGAGCTTGCTCGCGAAGAGACCCTCAAGGAAGCCGAAGCACTCCTGCAACAATCGCTGACCATCGCCCGCAGCCAAGGTGCGCTCGCCTGGGAACTGCGCAGTGCCACCTCACTGGCGCAACTCTGGCAGCGCCAATCGCGCAGCCAAGAGGCGCTGGATTTGCTCACGCCGATTTATCAGCGCTTCACCGAGGGCTACGCGACCCCGGATTTGCGCAAGGTGCGCCTGCTGATCGACGATTTACGCGAGCACAGGCACGCCTGAGGCCCGGCGTATCCGGTTGATATAGAGCGTATGCCGGCGCTCAAGATCAATCCCTTCACCGCAACGCTCCAGTTGCTTGCGCGCATAGCAGCGAGTGGTGTGGAGCATTCGGTATCGGCCTGTGCTGCCGCCCCGCTCCGCCACCAGCAATGACTTGCACGCCAGGCCTTCAATGATCGCAGCAAGCCGCGACGACGCGAGTTGCGGGCAACTGATCACCGCCAGTGCCGCCTCCAGGGTAAACGCCATTTTGAACACCGATAACCGCTGTAGCGCGCGTTGCTCTTGCTCGCTCAAGCGTTGATAGCTCCAGTCGAGTGCCGCCTGCATCGATTGATGCCGCGGTACCGCGGTGCGCCGGCCATGGCTGAGCACTTGCAGACCATTGCTCATTTGCGCCTGTAAGCCGACCAATGCCAAGGCATCGATCTGCGCCGCCGCCAGTTCGATCGCCAGCGGTAAACCGTCGAGTTGGCGACATATCTGAAGGACGGCTTTGACATCCTGTTCACGCAAGCAGAAATCATGCTGTCGCGCCCGAGCGCGGCTGACAAACAACTGCACCGCAGAATGGCCCATGGCTTCAGTGATGCAATCGCCTGCGGAACGTTTCGGCAGGGTCAGCGGTGGCACGCCCTGAAGGGTTTCCAGACCGACCTGCAAGGCCTCGCGGCTGGTGGCGAGAATCGACAGTCGGGGAGCGGCCTCAAGCAACGTTTCAACCGCTGCCCGGCAAGCGGCGAGACGGTGGTCACAGTTATCCAGCAGCAGCAACGCATGGCGAGTCGACAGTCCGGGCAAATCGCTTTCGAGGGTGCCCAGCACCTGATCGAGCAGCGGTGTGTCGTCGTCGATCAAGCTCAGATCAATCTGCCACACGCCGTCTCTGTAGTACTGCAACAGCAGTTCCGCGACCCGCAACGCGACAGTGGATTTACCCACACCAGCCGCGCCCGTGACGGTCATCAGCCGACACAGCGGCATTTGCCGCACCAGCCCGCCGACCAGCGAGTCGCGCCCGGCGACCGGGGTCAGTCGCGCCGGCAGATTATGCTCGGGTGTTCGCAGCCCCTCGAAGGCCACTTGCGCGACGCTGTCGCAGCGCACCGGGGCGATAAAACTGTAACCGCATTGCGGCACGTTAACGATGTAGCGCTGACCGTTTTCGCCGTCACCCAAGGCGCGCCTGAGCGCGGCGATGTGCACGCGCAGGTTGATCTCCTCGACCACTGACGTTGGCCAAACCAGGGCAATCAATTGCTCCTTCCTGACCACTCGCCCGGCACGCTCGACCAGCACCTGCAAAATGTCCAGCGCACGACCGCCCATGCGCAAAGGCCGATCTCCGTCGAGTATCAGCCGTTGGCGCAGGTGGAAGGCGTAGGGGCCGAAATGCAGCACCGACGCCGTGTTCAAATCGATGAGGCTATCCATGCCAACTATCTTGGCAGCCTCAGATGACGCGACAACCGCTACACGAGACTCAATTCGGACATACGGGTGCGCCAGACGGACAACAGCGCTCTAGCTGAACTGTTCGCGGTATTGCGCGGGCGTCAGGCCGAGCTTTTCAGCGAACAGCGAACGCATGTGCCGCACACTGCCGAAACCACTTTTGTAAGCCACTGTTTTAAGGGGCAGATCGCTGGTTTCCAGCAAGTTTCGTGCGCAGTCGATGCGCGCACTTTGCAGAAACTCCATCGGCGTCATGTTGATGTCGCGGGTGAACACCCGCGCGAAGTGCCGCGCGCTCATATTGGCAATCGCCGCCATGCGCTCGACCGTGAAGGCTTCGTCGAGGTGTTCCAGCACGTAACTCTGCGCGCGGGTAATCGGCGTTTCCTGCGGTGCCACGGCAGCCATCAACGGGCTGAACTGCGCCTGCCCGCCCTGGCGTTTCATCACCACCAGCAGGACTTTGGCCACATCCTGCGCGAGCTTCTTGCCGTGATCGCGGGCGATCACAGCCAGCGCCATATCGATCCCCGCCGTAACGCCTCCCGAGGTGATCAGGTTGCGATCCTCGACATAGATCTGATCAGTCGTGACATGGGCTTTCGGGAACCCCTTGATCAGGCGCTCGGTGTAGTTCCAGTGCGTGGTTACACGGTAACCGTCAAGCAAACCGGCGTGCCCCAGGACAAAAGCACCAGTGCAGATAGATCCGAAGTACTCGACGCGCCGGACTGCGTCTTTGAGCCAGGCAAACAACGACGGGAACTGCTGGTTGTAGGCACCGGGGCCTCCCGGCACCAGCAGCAAATCATAACGCTCGGTGTCGTCGCCAATGATCCGGTCGGCCTGCACCATCACACCATTGGAGGCCCGCAGCGGGCCCTCTTCGGTGCCAAGGGTGATCAATTGATAATGCGCATCGGGTTTCAGGTAGCGATTGGCAACCGAAAAAACCTCCAATGGCCCGGCCATGTCGAGCAGAAGAAAGTCGGGAAACAGCACCATTGCCACGGTTTTCATGGGAAGACATCACTTCAATCAGAGAGACATGATACGGACCAGACATTATGGCCAACTGTAGCCGTTTGAGCGCAAAAGTTTTGTGTGAAGGCTATCGCAAAACTGTCAACCTGACAGGGACAGTCTTTCAATTTTCATCTACTTATTGCGCAGTACAGTAAACAGTAACCTTCTCCTCACTCGGACGAATTCACGTCCCGCAAGGAGATTTCATCATGCTGACCCTTCGCAAAGCCTCCGATCGTGGCCTCGCCAATCATGGCTGGTTGAAGTCCTTTCACACCTTTTCCTTTGCCAGCTACCGTGACCCGCGTGAGCAGGGTTTTTCCGATCTGCTGGTGATTAACGATGACCGCGTCGCTGCCGGCAAAGGCTTCGGCCAACACCCGCATCGCGACATGGAGATCTTTTCCTACGTGCTGGAAGGCGCACTGGAACACAAAGACACCTTGGGTACCGGTTCGGTGATCCGCCCAGGCGATGTGCAACTGATGAGTGCTGGCAGCGGCGTAGCGCACAGCGAGTTCAACCATTCGGCGACCAAACCGGTGCATTTCCTGCAGATCTGGATCGTGCCGGAAGTCAGCGGTGCCAAACCGCGTTATCAACAGGAACATTTCAGCGCACAGAAAAAACGCGGTCGCCTGCAATTGATCATCTCGCCGGACGGCAACGGCGGTTCGCTGAAAGTGCGTCAGGACGCACGAGTCTTTGCCGGGCTGTTCGACGGTAAAGAAACTGCCACGCTGGAGCTGCCAGCCAACCGTTATGCCTACGTGCATGTGGCGCGTGGCAGTGTTGAACTCAATGGCCAGCCCTTGCAGGAAGGTGACGGCGTACGGGTTCGCGAAGAACAGTTGCTGACCTTGAGCAATGGTGTCGATGCCGAGGTGCTGGTGTTCGACTTGCGGCCGCAGGAGTTGCCAGAAATGCCATGATGCGGTGTTTCAATGCTCACGAAAAACGGCCTTCTTTGAAGGCCGTTTTCTATTGTGGTGATTCGGGTGCTTGTTGCGAAGCAGGTCTTGGTGCACTTATATCCTTGCCGATCTGGATTGCGGCGAGTGTCGTCTGCAAGGTGGTTAATACCGCTGCTTGATTGGCAAAGTGCGCCCCTACGACGACGGTGATCATTCCGAGAAAATGAACGGCGGTCGTCGCCCAGTAATGCGCCTTCACTGTCGAGGCATGTTTGATGGCTTCTTTTGAGTCTTCGGCGATTTGTTGTACGCCGTCCCACATCAGATCGTATCGTTTGTCTCTCTCCGCCTGAGTCAAAAGATAAGCTTCGATTTTTTCCGACACACCCTCGAACCGAGCGTCCATTCTGGTCTCAATGGTTTCTATCCTGGCATTGAATTCTTCACGACTGATAGCGTTCATGGCTTGAGTATTCCGACCTTTGCTCGCAAGGTCACTGATTGGGTTTTGACTGAATTCCGTGGTTCTCAATTCGACACCTTCCTGGGTTTACCGATACCGTCCCTGGTATCAACATCAGTGCGAGCCCTGCGCCCCTCACCGACATGACGAAACAATAGGCCCCATCCAACCGCCTCACAAGCCGGGAGATTCTGCCTCTGATGTAGGCCGTTTCGTCAGAGCTTGTAGCCCTGCCAAAAGAACGTCTGCCTAGTCATTCTCCGACGCGAACACGTCGACAATCTGCTCAATCACCGCCCGCACCCGCGCGGTATGCCGCAAGTCCGCGTGGGTCACCAACCACACTTCGTACGGCAATGGTCGAGTGCGCTCCGGCCAGAGCCTGATCAGGCCATCGCGCTCGCCCATGTACACCGGGATTTCTCCTACACCCAACCCTGCGGCAATTGACCGGCGGACGAGCAAACTGGAACTGAGGCTGGCGACGATGCGACCGCGACTTAGCGGCTCCGACACCAGGGTCAGGTCCTTTTTGCTTTGCAGATACGGTTGATAGACCACCAGATCATGCCCCTCAAACGCTGTGTCCGGTTGCGGCACGCCATTGGCGTCTATATAGGCCTGAGAGGCGAACAGGCCCACCGGCCATCGGGCGATTCGCCGAGCGATCAGATCAGGATTGTCCGGCCGGGTGTTGCGCACCGCGATATCCGCCTCGCGCTTGGCCAGGCTGAGGATCTGCGTGGACGCGTCCAGTTGCACTCGTACGTCCGGGTGCTGCTCGTGCAAACGGGCGATGGCCGGGATCAGAAAGTCGATCGCCAGCGAATCCGTGGTACTGACGCGCACCGTGCCGGTCAGGCGATCATCCAGGCCCTGAATCTGCCGCTCCAGCTCCAGTGCCGAATGCTCCATTTTCTCCACACTCCTGAGCGCCGCCTCACCGACAGCGGTCAACGCGTAGCCGTCGGAGGTGCGCAGGAACAACGTAGCGCTCAGGGACTTTTCCAGCGCCGTGATCCGTCGCCCGACAGTGGCCTGATCCACCCCCAAAACCCGTGCAGCGCCACGTAGCGTCGACTCGCGGCAAACGGCCAGAAATACCCGTGCGTCATCCCAATTCATGCTGCCTCCAAGTGATGCAAATTCGCATCGCAGCAACGCTAAATCGCTGCATTAACGCAGCAACAATAGCCGATATGCTGAACGCCATAAACCTTCCGCGAGATCGCTATCATGCGCACTTCAACCTCCACCGGTATCTGGCTGCCGATTTTCGCCGGCCTCTGCGCCAGCCTGGTCAGCATCGGGCTGGCGCGTTTCGCTTACACCCCATTGATCCCTTCGCTGATTGAGGCGCAGTGGTTCAGCGCCAACGATGTGGTCTACCTCGGTGCGGCCAATCTGGTGGGCTACCTGATCGGCGCTCTGCTCGGCCGGCCGACAGCGCGCCAGCTCGGCAATAAAAATGCCTTGCGATTGATGATGCTGGTGGTCACGGCGGCATTTTTTGCCTGCGCGTTTCCGTTGTCGGTGAGCTGGTTCTTCGGCTGGCGACTGCTGTCGGGGATTGCCGGCGGTGCGATCATGGTGCTGGTAGCCGCGACAGTTCTGCCGCATGTTCCGCCGGCGCGTAAAGGGCTGGCCAGTGGCGCGATCTTTCTCGGCATCGGTCTTGGCATTGCCGGTTCCGGGACGCTGGTGCCGCCGCTGTTGAGCCTCGGTTTGCAAGCGACATGGCTGGGCCTGGGGGCTTTGGCTTTGTTGCTGACGGCGCTGAGCTGGTTCGGCTGGCCGTCCGATTTCCCGCACCCACAGGCTGCGCAGGAAAAGGCGCCCGTTGAACCGACACCGCGCGGTGTGTATTTGCTGTTCGCCCAATACGCCTTCATGGCCGCCGGCCTGGTGCCGGCCATGGTGTTTCTGGTGGATTACGTGGCGCGTGGACTCGGTGCCGGGGCGCATATCGGCGCGCTGATCTGGGTGATGTACGGTTTGGGCGCAATTGTCGGCCCGGTGAGTTATGGCTTTCTTGCCGATAAGCTTGGCGCACGTTCCGGCATTCGCCTGGTGCTGGTGGTGCAGGCGATTGCCCTTGGGTTGCTGGCAATGACTCACTCGTTTCTGGCGCTGGCGTTGCTGGCGGTGATTCTCGGTTCATTTCCGCCCGGCATTGTGCCGCTGGCTCTGGCGCGAGTGCATGAGCTGGTGCCGGAACATCATCGCCAGCAGATCGCCTGGAGCCGTGCCACGGTGTCATTCGCCACCTTTCAGGCGCTGGCCGGATTTGCCTATTCAGCGCTGTTCAATGCCAGCGGCGGTCATCACGCGCTGTTGTTCGTCATTGCCGCTGGCGCAATCGTCGTGGCGCTGCTGCTGGAGCAAGCCATGAAATGGCTGCCCGCCCCTACTGAGTCGCGCTGCTGTGCAAATTGAAGGGAATCATTGCTTGCACAGCACGCTCCCATCTACAGAACTTATGCCAACAGGAATCGATATGTCCCTGCCCAACGAAATGACCCGAATCGAAATCAGCGAACCCGGTGGCCCCGACGTCTTGCAACCCAAACGCGTGGCGCTTCCAGCCGTCGCAGAAGGCGAGGTGCTGATCCGCGTACACGCCGCCGGGATCAACCGGCCGGACGCCTTGCAGCGTGCCGGCAAATACCCGATGAAACCCGGCATGAACCCAATTCCCGGGCTTGAGGTCGCCGGCGAAATCGTGGCACTCGGAGCCGGTGTCAGTCAGTTCGCCGTGGGCGACAACGTCTGCGCGCTGACCAACGGCGGCGGTTATGCCGAATACTGCGCCGTCCCCGCCGGCCAGACCCTGCCGATTCCACACGGTCTGGACTGGGTGCACGCCGCCGCAATCCCGGAAACCTTCTTTACCGTGTGGGCCAACCTGTTCGGCCTCGGTGGCGCCAGTCGTGGTCAGCGCGCACTGATTCACGGTGGCACCAGCGGCATCGGCACAACCGCACTGATGCTGTGCCGCGAATTCGGTATTGAAGCGTTTGCCACCGCCGGCAGCCCGGACAAATGCGCAGCGATTCGCGATCTCGGTGGCGCAGCGATCAATTATCGCGATGAGGATTTCGCGGCAGTCATCGCCGAGAAAACCGCAGGCCAAGGCGTCAATGTGATCCTCGACATCATGGGCGGCTCGTACCTCAACGATAACGTCAGCGCCCTGGCGATGGATGGCCGACTGGTCATGCTCGGTTTCCTCGGCGGCGCACGGGCCAATGACTTTGACTTGCTGGCAATGATGGCCAAACGTGCGGTGATCACCGGTTCCCTGTTGCGCGCCCGTACCGCTGCTGAAAAAGCTGCGATTGCCGATCAACTGCGCGAGCACGTATGGCCGGCGCTGGCTGCCGGGCGCTGCCTGCCGATGATCGACAAGGTCTACCCGCTCGCCGACGCCGCTCAGGCTCACGCGCACATGGAGGCTGGCGACCATATCGGCAAGATCGTTCTGCAGGTCGTGTGAGTCTTTGCAGCATTTGGTAATTGTTGCGCCGGGGCAGTGGTCGAAAAACTCACGCGCAGACCGAGGCATCTGGTAAAAAGCCTTCTTTGTCTGCGCCTGGGTGAAACGTTTAATGTTCCTGTCCTTCATGACGCGTCTGCGACGCCGCCGTTTGGCGTTTGCCTGCATGGCCGCGCTGATTATCGGCGTGCCGACCAGTTGTGCCGTGCTCGAACACACCGAACGCAAACTGCTGTTTCGCATCGAACCGGGCACCGCCGGTTGGTATCGCGGCTTGCCCGGGAGCGTGCAGGAACTCGACCTGCAACCGAAGAGTTTCAAGGCCGGGGAAAACATTCATGCCTGGTGGTGGCCGGCGGAAAAAGCCAATGCGCCGGCCATTCTCTATCTGCATGGCGTGCGCTGGAACCTCACCGGGCAGTTGTTCCGTATCGAGCAACTGCGCGCTGCGGGCTATTCAGTGCTGGCCATCGACTACCGAGGATTCGGCAAGAGCCATGGTGATCTGCCGTCGGAAAGCAGCGTTTACGAAGATGCGCGGGTGGCGTGGGAACGCTTCAAACTGCTGCAACCGGACCCAGCCAAACGCCTGATCTATGGCCACTCCCTCGGTGGCGCCGTGGCGATCGATCTGGCCGCGGAACTCGGCCAGGCCGCCGCTCGCGATCATTCCGCGCTTCCTGTGCGCGGGCTGGTGATCGAGTCCACCTTCACCACGCTGGCGGATGTTGCCGCGTCGGTGGCCAACACTTCGCTGCCGGTGCGCTGGCTGCTGTCGCAGAAATTCGACTCGATCGACAAGATCACTGATATCCACATGCCGCTGCTGGTGGTCCACGGTTTAGCTGACGCTTTCGTGCCGCCGCGCTTCAGCGAGCAACTGTTCAACGCCGCGCAACAACCCAAGCGTTTGCTGTTGGTGCCGGGCGCGACGCATAACAACAGCATGGCGCTGGGTGGGCAGAATTACCGCAAGGCGCTCGACAGCCTGATGCAGAGCAAACCTGCCCCCCGGGTGGCCGGACCTGCCACCGTGCGCAACGGGCGGGACACTTAACGGTAGCCGCGAGCCTGCAAATCGAACAGCTGCGCGTAATGCCCAGCGGCGGCGATCAATTGATCGTGGCCGCCCTGCTCCAGAATTTGCCCTTGTTGCAGCACGATGATGTGGTCGGCATTGCGCACGCTGGAAAAACGATGGGAAATCAGCAACGTCATGCGACCTTCGCTGTGTTGGCTGAAATGCTCGAACACCGCCGCCTCGGCCGCCGGGTCAAGGGCGGACGTTGGCTCATCGAGGATCAGAATATCGGCATCACGGCGCATGTACCCGCGGGACAAGGCAATCTTCTGCCACTGCCCGCCAGACAACTCCTGGCCACCGGCAAACCAGCGTCCCAACTGCGTGGCATAACCCTTGTCGAGCCCTTCGATGAAGGGAGCCGCCATGCCTTGGGCGGCGGCCTCCTTCCAGCGCTGCGCGTCGTTGAACGCCAGGGTATCGCCAACGCCAATGTTTTCTCCGACGCTGAACTGGTAGCGGATGTAGTCCTGAAAAATCACCCCAATGCGTCGACGTAACGCGGTCTCCTGCCAATCCTGCAAATCGCTACCGTCGAGCAGGATGCGCCCTTGATCGGGGCGGTAGAGCCGGGTCAGTAACTTGATCAGCGTGGTCTTGCCCGAGCCGTTCTCGCCGACCAGCGCCACGCTCTTGCCTGGCACCAGTCGCAGGTCAATATTTTCCAGCGCTGGCCGACTGGCACCCGGATAACGGAAACCGACGTTCTCGAAACGCAAACCATCGCCCGGGCAGACGCCGACCGTCAGGTGGCCGCTATCGACCTGAACCGGTTCGGCCAGGTATTCATACAGACTGGTCAGGTAGAGGCCGTCTTCGTACAGGCCACTGATCGCACTCAGACTGCTGCTCACAGCGCTTTGGCCTTGCTTGAACAGCACCAGATACATGGTCATCTGACCAAGGCTGATCTGGCCATGTACGGCATCGATGACCACCCAGGCATAGGCCACATAAAAAGCCGCAGTACCGAGCAGGCCAAGGCCGAAACCCCAGCCATCGCGCCGCAACGTCAAACGGCGGTCTTCGGCATACAGCCTGGCGAACGTGTCGCGGTAGCGTTGCAGTAACAGCGGCGCGAAGCCGAACAGCTTGACCTCTTTAATATAGGTTTCGTGGGACAGCAGGGTTTCGATGTAATTCTGCTGCCGACTCTCCGGCGCACGGCGAGTAAACAAACGAAAGGCGTCACCGGAAAAATGCGCTTCGGCAAAAAACACCGGTAACGCACCGACCACCAGCAACGCCAGCGCCCAAGGGGAAAAATGCACCAGCAGCACCCCGAAGCTAATCAGCATGATCAGGTTCTGAATCAAGCCCAACGACTTCATGACCAGCGCCAGTGGTCGGGTCGAAGCCTCGCGACGGACACGCACCAGTTTGTCGTAGAACTCGGAGTTTTCGAACTGCACCAGTGACAGGGTCTGCGCTTTCTGCAAAATCAGCGTATTGACCTTCTGCCCCAGCTGCACCCGCAACAGCGATTGCTGCACCGACAGTGCCCGTTGCGTGCCGGACAACAGCGCCAATACACCGGCCTCCAACAACACGTAACGCAACACGGGCCACAGCGGCGCACTGCCGTGCTGCGCGTGCAACTGCATCGCTGCCACCACCGCATCGACAATCCGCTGGCCCAACCATGCCGCCAGTGCCGGCAGCAAACCGGCAACCAACGTTGCCAGCACCAGCCCCAGAAACAAGCCACGCGATGTCCCCCAGACCAAGCGCAAGGCTCGCTGTGCCTGATCGAACAAGGACGTGAAGCGCGATAGATCAGGCATGGGGCATTGGACTCTGCAGGTGATGATTGTGCGTCATGGTACTCCAGCGCTACGACTGAATTTCAAACGACGACCGCGTTATCGTCGACGTGCTTTTCAGAACAAAAACATCTGGAAGACTCTGCCCTTTCCGGCGTCCAACGCTCTGCTATGGTTTAACCGCCCTACGCGGAATCCGGCGACCCCCCGCCCGCTCCGCGCCTGACTGCCGGGAGCAGAGACATGAGAATCAATCCCTACCTGATCTTCAACGGAGATTGCCGCGCGGCCTTCAACTTTTACGAGCAAGCCTTGCAAGGAAAGCTTGAGGCGATGATGACTTTCGGCGAAACGCCCGCCGCCGAACATGTGTCCGAAGAACACCACAACCTGACCATCCACACCTGCCTGAAAGTGGGTGATCAAATGATCATGGCCTCGGACACCACACCCGATCGCCCGACTCAGGGCATGAGTGGCTGTTCGATTTCGCTGAACGTCGACAGCATCGCCGAAGCCGAGCGCGTGTTCAACGCACTGGCCAGCGACGGCCGCATCGACATGCCGCTGGAAGCGACGTTCTGGGCGGCGCGCTTCGGCATGCTGGTCGATCGTTTTGGCGTGTCGTGGATGGTCAACTGCGAAAGCGAAAAGTGACGCTGAAATTTCGTCAGCCATGAAAAAGCCCAACCGGTTCAGGTTGGGCTTTTTGCTTCAGCGCTGGGCCAATTCGTGGCGTACACATTGTTCGTAATAGGTCTGCTTGACAGCTGCAGGCTTGAGTTTCGACGTGCTGTTGTAGGTTTGCTCGGTGATTCCCATCGCGGTCATACGCATCCACGGTTGCTGGAATCGTCGCACTTGCAATTGTTTGCGCGCGCCATACAGCGAGACGCCTGACAGCTTCGATTGCTGAGCACCGGCAGCGATATCCGAACCCCAGGTGCAGGCAAAGCGATGGCTTTTGCTTAACTCTTTCGCCTCCACGCCTGTGGCGAAGACAGCCAGGGAAAGCGTTGCAACGGTGATAACAATCGTCCGCATAGAGCCCACCTAACCTTTTGAAAAAAGGCGATTTTGCCGGGGAAGCGAACGCCCGGGGGCCAGCAATTTGCCGCCTTTTCAGAGTTTTTTGCGGGCCAAAAAAAGGGCGACAGGATTTCCCGATAAAATCCTGTCGCCCTGTTCATGACCAATCAACTGCCAATGACCTCAACACGCAGTCGATCGGCACCCTCCTCGCGACAATCAATACGAACCGGCAAGAACAGCTCGATCACCGCGATATTGCTGTGCAAATGCTCGGTCATTCGCGGCGTGGTGAACGAGCCACCACCGGCCAGCGCCATTGGCAACAGCAACTGATCGGCGAGGTGTTCAGCCACCGCAGCGCCACTGCGCAACCAGTCGGCAGCCTGACTGATCGCAGCATCGGCAACCTTCTCTGCGCGCAATGACACTTGGCCAAACGCGCTGAACACCTCGGTGACGTGTTCGAAAACGTACTCCAGCAGCAACACGTTGCCTGGCCCGCGAGCCGGATCGAGTGTCACAGGATGCAGCGCCGTAGCCGGAAGATTCAATCGCTTGGCCACTCGGCTAAGCTCACGTTGGGCGACCGTAGGTCCAAGCCCGGCGGTCAGAGCCCACGCGCTTGGTGAAATCGCTTCGCCACGGTCACACAGATCGAGTCGCGTCAGGTTCGCCGGTTGCACATTCACCTCAATCTCGCCACCGCCGGCCGGGGCAAAACCATGGTGCAACAAGTCCAGCTCAACGTTGGCACCCATGCGGCGCAGCAGCGGCAGCCAACTGCGCGTGAGAAAATCGGCCGGCGGCGCGAGCGGGTTATGCGTGCCACCGGAAATCCGCACTCGACTCGCCTGCGGTGCCCGTAACAGCGCCGGCAACAAAGTCTGTAACACCAGCGTGCAACTGCCGGCCGAGCCGATGGCGAATTGAAAGTCGCCAGCGCGAATCGCGCCGGGTTCAAAGCTCAAGGCTTGCGAACCCAAATGTGCACCGCCAACCGTTGCACCACACACCTCGGCCGCCGCCATCACCGCCGTCAAGTGTTGGCGCAGCAGTCCCGGACGGCTGCGCCTGGCACGAATCTGTTTAATGCGAAACGCCCTGCCCGTCACCATCGACAGGCTCAAGGCGCTGCGCAACACCTGGCCGCCACCGATGGCACCGTCCAGTTCTATCACTTCCTGTTTCATGGCATTCCTTACGCGTACAGCCCGACGGTATCCCGGAGGTACTGATCCAGCCGTCGCGAGTCTTCCTGAGTTCTGAGTAATGTGGGCACTTCGCGCTCGAGTTCGGCGGCGATGAACCCGTGCAACGCCGGACGACGCGGCCCGTAGGCGCTCTCGTCGGCATTGCGTTTGAGGGCGAGCAATTCGTCGACTTCATCGAGCAACGCGCGGTCGTCGACGGTGGTCAGCAGGTCGGCGAACGTCATCGGCGGCCGCCCTCGGCCTTGGTCGATCCAGCGCACCGCCAGCAGTGGCCGCAGCACGTAGAAGTACTTCTTGAAACGCACGGTTTCACCTTGCAGGTAACCGCGAAAGTTCTTCTTTGCCATCGACAGATAGTGATTGCGCGCTGCTGGCGGGCTGTAGAACGCTTCGGCGAGTTCGCGCAGCTGTGCCACCTGCGCGGTTTCACTGCGATAAACCAGCGGCGAGTCGAGCCACTCCAGCAAGGTCGGATTGGATTTGCGCAATAACCCGAGGGTCTTGCGCAGCTCCCAACCACTGACGTCGAGCTCATCGTCCAGCGGACGCTCGATCACATCACGCGGCGCATCGACCTGAACGAACCACTCGGGCTTCTCCACGTAGACAAACCGCACGTCGTAATCGCTGTCGGTCGAGGCAAAACCCCAGGCCCGACTGCCGGATTCACAGGCGTACAGCACCGTGACATTGCGCTCACGCTCTATCCGCGCCAGCTCTTCCAGAACCCGCGGGCGCATGGTGTTGCACAGCGGGTGACGTTCTTCCAGTTCCATGACTTGCTTTCCTTTTATCCTTTGACGCACACCACCTGACGCAAGGTGTGCAGCACTTCCACCAGCTCACGCTGGGCGTGCATGACTTTGTCGATGTCCTTGTAGGCCATCGGAATCTCGTCGATCACCGCCTCGTCCTTGCGGCACTCCACATGGGCCGTGGCGCGAATCTGATCCTCGACAGTGAACGTATTCTTGGCCTTGGTCCGACTCATGGTGCGGCCGGCGCCGTGGCTGCAGGAACTGAAGGATTCTTCGTTACCCAGGCCGCGGACAATGAAACTCTTGGCGCCCATCGAGCCTGGAATAATCCCCAACTCGCCCTTCTTCGCCGACACCGCACCTTTGCGCGTGACCAGTACCTCTTCGCCGAAATGCCGCTCTTTCTGCACGTAGTTGTGGTGGCAGTTGACCGCTTCCAGCGCCACTTCGAACGGCTTGCGGATAATCTGCCGTGTCGCTTGAATCACCGCGCGCATCATCAGCTCGCGGTTCTGTTTGGCGAAGTCCTGCGCCCAACCCACCGCTTCCACGTAATCATCAAAGTGCTGACTGCCCTCTTCGAAGTAGGCCAGATCACGATCCGGCAGGTTGGCGATGTGCTGTCGCATATCCGCCTGAGCCATCTGGATGAACAGGTTGCCGATGGCATTGCCGACGCCACGCGAGCCGCTGTGCAACATGAACCAGACCCGGTTGGCTTCATCCAGGCACACTTCGATGAAGTGGTTGCCGCTGCCGAGCGTACCGAGGTGCCCGCGGTTGTTGGTGTTGGCCAGTTTCGGGTACTTGTCAGTGATCAATTTGAACCGTGGCTGCAGCCCCGCCCAGGCCTGATCGGCTTGCTGCGGGATCTCATCCCAGGCGCCCTTGTCGCGCCGCGAACGGGTCGAACTGCGGCCATGCGGCACCGCTTGCTCGATAGCGCTGCGCAGACCGAGCAGGTTGTCCGGCAAATCAGCGGCGGTCAGCGACGTACGCGCGGCAATCATGCCGCAGCCGATGTCGACGCCGACCGCTGCCGGAATGATCGCGCCGACTGTCGGGATCACGCTGCCGATGGTCGAGCCCTTGCCCAAGTGCACATCCGGCATGACCGCCAGATGTTTGAAAATGAACGGCATTTTTGCGGTGTTCATCAACTGCTCGCGAGCCTCGTTTTCCACGGGCACGCCTTCGGTCCAGAGTTTGATCGGCTTGCCGTTGGCGACTTCGAGGAGTTGGTAAGTGTGATCTTTCATGTCTTTATTCGATTGCGTATTAAAGAAATTTGAGTTGGCCATCTTGGCGTCTCGCTGAGTTTTTCTGTTCGTTGCGATAGACATAGCAGCGGCCGTGCCAGGTTTTCAATTCCCCCGAAAAAAACCTCATAACTCTATGTTTTAAATGACCTTTATTATCTATCGACTTTTTGAGTGTTTGAATTGACGACAAACCCTGCGTAGAAAAATTATCATTAGATATCGTTTTTTATCTTTTGAGATAAGCATGCAAAATAGACGTACCGTCGCCATCGGTTTTATCGGAGCCACCCTTGATCGCGTCGGTAAAGGCGCCAATCGCTGGAGCCATTGGCGCCCGAGCGTGGGCCTCTGCCAGCAGCCGGATGTGCTGATCAATCGGCTTGAGCTGATTCACGGCATCGACGCCCGCGACGTCAGTCTCGCCGAGCGGGTGCGCGCCGACATTCAGCAGGTGTCACCGGAAACCGAAGTGCGCCTGCACTCGATGGCGTTGCGCAATCCGTGGGATTTTGAAGAGGTCTACGGCGCGCTGCACGATTTCACCACTGCCTACGCGTTCGACACCGAACACGAGGACTACCTCGTCCACATCACCACCGGCACCCACGTCGCGCAGATCTGCTGGTTTCTGTTGACCGAGGCGCGCTACTTGCCCGCTCGCCTGATCCAGACCTCCCCCGCCAAGCGCAAGAGCGAAGACGAGCACGCCTGCGGCACCCACGCCCTGATCGACCTCGACCTGTCGCGATACGATCGCATCGCCTCACGCTTCGCCAATAAACGCCTGGAAGGTCTGGCATTTCTGAAGTCCGGCATCGCCACACGCAATGCCGCGTTCAACCGCTCCATCGAGCAGATCGAACGCGTTGCGGTACGCTCGAAAGCCCCCATGTTGCTGATCGGCCCGACCGGTGCCGGCAAATCCTTTCTGGCTCGACGCATCTACGAACTCAAACGCAACCGCCATCAGATGCAGGGCCGCTTTGTTGAAGTCAACTGCGCCACCCTGCGTGGCGACGGTGCGATGTCGACCTTGTTCGGCCACAGCAAAGGCGCCTTCACCGGCGCACAGAACGCCCGCGACGGCCTGCTGCGCGCGGCGGATGGCGGCATGCTGTTCCTCGATGAAATCGGCGAACTGGGCGCCGACGAGCAGGCGATGCTACTCAAAGCAATTGAAGAGAAACGCTTCTTTCCACTGGGCTCTGACAAGGAGGTGGAGAGCGACTTCCTGATCATCGCCGGCACCCATCGCGACCTGCGCAGCCGGGTCGCTGAAGGCCTGTTTCGCGAAGACTTGTACGCACGCATCAACCTCTGGACGTTCGACCTTCCCGGCCTCGCCGGCCGCCGCGAGGATATCGAGCCGAATATTGATTTCGAGTTACAGCGCCATGCCCGTGAGCATGGGCAATTGGTGCGCTTCAACCTTGAAGCACGCCGCCGCTATCTGGCCTTCGCCAGCTCTAGCGAAGCGGCGTGGCTGGGCAATTTCCGCGAACTGTCTGCGTCGATCACGCGCATGGCGACATTGGCGGATAGCGGGAGAATTGATGAGGCGCAGGTGCAGGAAGAGATTGAGCGGTTGCGTTATGCCTGGGGCCTGACCCAAGTGGGAAGCAACTCAGAAGATTTGCCAGGGAATGAAGAGAGCATGGATCTGTTTGACCGCTTGCAGTTGCGGGCAGTGCTTGAGGTCTGCCGGCAAGCAGACAGCCTGTCAGATGCCGGTCGCCGCTTGTTTGGCATCTCGCGCCTGGCCAAGGCGCAGCCAAATGATGCGGACCGCTTGCGCAAGTACCTGGGCCGGTTCGGGATTGAATGGAGCCAGTTGTCGCCGTAGATCTCTGAGACGTATAACGCCTGGCCACCTTACTTGACCGGATGCCGCTGGTCTGATGTACCGCACCTTCGCCCTGTGAGTTCTTCCAATGCAGTACATCCCCGACCTGGAAGACAACCTCATGAACAAGCGAATGATTGCTATCGGATTGGCAAGCCTGCTTTCACTGTGCCCACTGTTTTCCCTTGCGGCTGAAAAAACAGGCGGCTCCTCAGTTCCAGCCACTGCGATTCCCGGCGTAAACCAAGGCGGATCCGAGTCAAAAGAAGACAAAGCTGACAAGAAAGGTGAGGAAGCATCAGGGTCAAATTCCGGTGCCGAAGCACACGAAACACAGAAGGATGCCAACACCTCGAGCGATTCCGCAGATATCAAAAAACCCAGCCAGTGAACCGCTGCTTTTGGCCGATGAACAGATGGTAGCGCCGAGCCATGAATGCTAACGTTCCCGGCCAACATTCAGGGATGGCGTGCCATGTTCAATCGGTTTCTGGCGACAACGGCAATACTGCTCACTTTCAGCTTTGCAGCACACAGCGCACCCTTGCCCAGCGAATATCTGGAAGAGTGCCAGCGAGTCGAAAATTCGGCCAAAGCCATCATGAAAGCCAGGCAAGGAGGCGTGCCCCTCTCTTCCGTTCTGGAACTGGCCGACAACGCAGGAAAGGAGAGCGAGTATGTGGGCAGTTTGTACAAAGCGCTGATCGGGCAGGCCTACGACATGCCGAGAGAGTCGGACGCGAGGAAGCAGGAGCAGGTAGTGGCTGACTTTCAGAAAACTTTTTATTCGCTTTGCATCGATTCGGCTCAGAAAACGGCAAGTGGAAGAAGCTGACGGGGAATGCTCTTCTATAGAGAGCAAAAGTCCCCACGCATGAAAAAGCCCAATCTTTTCAGATTGGGCTAAGTCATTGAATTATATGGTCGGGACGGAGTGATTCGAACACTCGACCCCTAGCACCCCATCTCCTTTTTCATACTTCTTGATAGCTTCCAAAATTTTACCCTGGATTTTTCCAAGCCGGTATTTACTTGAGCTCCAGCGGTGTTCTGCTCTACGAGAGTCCAGTAACGTCCATCAAGAGCCGACGTTTTTGTGGGGGTAAAAGTAGGGGGAGTCCATTTTATGGCCAAAATTACCATCAAAGAACTCGAGTCGCTGACCGCCAATGATGCCGGCCGCATCCTCCGGGAGGATGGCAATCTGGCCGGTCGAATCTCAGTGCGCAAGGACGGTGTGTCGGTCAGCTTTTTCTATCGCAATCGGTGGGGCGGGCAAAACAAAGAGTACGCCTGCGGGTCTTGGCCGCGCAAATTACTGACGGACATCCGCAAGGTACGCAACCAAGCCCGAGCGCTCACCGATGAGCAGATCAATCCCAACGAGCATAAGAAAACCGCCAAGGCATAGACATACGCCGCTGCTAACGTAGAGGCCGAACAAGTAAAAACGACGAAGGTGCAAACGCTGACCGTCCAGGACCTGATCAAGGCCTGGCTGTTGGATGGCGTCGCGCGTAAAGATGGCAACTCAGTTGGGCCAGAAAGCGCCAACTTGGCGGGCCTTGTTGGTCGAGGGCAATCCGACGGAACTGGTCGACATCACCCCACTGCCCCCTGTCGACTACGAAGCCGAAAGAAACCGCTTCCTTTCACCGGCGGAGCTGTTGGAACTGCACAAAAAAAGGTGTTGAGGACGGGCGCAGGCACTTCCTGACTTTTCACTGCATCCCTGCCCCCCTTCTTTCGAAGACAACTGCTTGAACGATACTTGGGCAATGTGTTGATCAGGAACGAGCCGTCACGGGGAATTCTTGACCCTCTAGCTTCTCCATAACCAACTCAATGAATGCAGACACAGCTAGCGGCAAATGTTGCCGACTGGGGTAAAGCACGTGCAGGCCGTATCCGGTTCTATGGTACTGCGGAAGCACAGACACAAGGCGCCCTGTCTGAAGATCAGACTTTGTCATGGCGGGCGGCAGCAAGGCAATTCCTAGCCCGGCCAACGTCGCCTTGCGCAAAGCTTGGGCGGTGTTTCCATTGAAACGGCTAGTGACCCGCACTTCTTCCGCTGCACCATTTGGCCCATGGAGAGTCCAGGTAGTGACGCCACTAGGATGACCAAAAGTTACACAATCATGATTGACCAAATCTCCAAGCGAATCAGGTACGCCTCTTTTTCTAAGGTAATTCGGGCTGGCCACCAGACCTTCGTTACCAGCTCCAAGGAGTTGGCGACCGACATATCCTGAGTCTTGCAACGCTCCGCCTCGAAACGCAATGTCGATACGATCAGCGATCAAATCGGCGCGTGCATCACTCAGCACAAAGTCGACGTTTACCCGTGGATGCGCCTCGAGAAAATCGGCTACCCACTCCATAGGAAAGAAGTCGAAAAAATCAGCCATTGCCGCAATGCGCACGGTGCCACTCGGCACTTGGTTTCCTGTCATCAGCTGCTCACCAGCGTCAATCAGTCCATCCACGGCTCCACAGCATCGCTCGTGAAAAGCCTCGCCAGACTGGGTGAGTGTGAGCTTGCGCGTGGAGCGCTGCAGCAGCCTTGTACCGAGTTGAGCCTCAAGCTGTTGAACCCGCCGGCTTAAGGTGTTTGAGGGCATTCCAAGCTGCCGTGCTGCCTCAGCGAAACTACCGCTGCGCACCACTTTTACAAACAATGCGACGTCATTCAGATCGATCATCTTGCTGCCACCCACTCCAAAAATGGATCAGTTCAATCCAATTATGCCATCTAATAAAGCAATCAATAGACGCATATCCTTCAGTCATTGCTGCAGCTGACCTTCACTTGCCGGAATCTCCTGCGGGCTGACCGTCAAGGCTTTTCGGCATCACTGAGTTCATCCACATCCAGTCCAGGCAGCCGGAACTCCGCTCGACGACATCGTCTGTCGGCAAGGGAGAACAAAGAGAAAACATATGACCGCCACCGTAGTAGTTCGACCACGCGCCATTGTCCATCGTACTGAAGGAACCACACATGGCCCCATAACGAGGCTTATGAGTCCAGGTGATCTAGGAGAGCTGTTGAAACCGTTTATTTTCCTGGACATTTTCAGTCTGAACGCCAGTGGTAGTAAGTCGAGTTTTGGCATGCATCCGCACTCAGGAATCGCAACGGTTACCTTCATGACAAAAGGGGATGTCTCTTATGAGGACACCACTGGGGCGACCGGTTTACTGCTCGCAGGGGGTGTTGAGTGGATGCAGGCCGGCAATGGGGTGTGGCACGACGCTACGCTAGCAAGCGAGTCCGCAATACAGGGATTCCAGCTCTGGGTGGCATTGCCGCCCCCGCTTGAAAACGCTCCCGCGATGAGTACCTACCTTGATCCGTCGCAAGTTCCACAAGTGGGCCCAGCACGGGTACTACTGGGACGTTACGGGGCAGCCCAAAGCCTGATCGAAGTACCGAGTGAAATGAACTATCTCGCCGTGAGTTTAAAAGACGGTGAGCACTGGCGTTACACCCCACCGTCCGGTCACAACGTTGCCTGGCTCGCGGTTAGTTCAGGAAGTCTGGACGCAGGAGGGTTGGTCAATGTCGGCGAATTAGCTGTGTTCGAAGAGTCAGAGCACCACATCAACTTCATCGCGAAAGGCGATTGCTCCTTCGTGATGGGGTCGGCGGTAAAGCATCCGTACGACCTGGTAACAGGTAACTACTCGGTTCACACGAGCAAGGCAGCTCTGGCGCAGGGCGAAACGGAAATACAGCGGATTGGTACACGGCTGCGGCAGCAAGAACGGCTCAACTAGCGCCGCTCAACCCGGCGTGAAAATCATCTCGACGATAACTATCCAACACCCCAAATCATACTGAGGCACGTCATGACAGCGAGCAATCTCAACCTTCTTTTGTCCCCCACCCGAATCGCCAACCTCCCCCTGAAAAATCACATGGTGATGGCGCCGCTGACGCGAAGCCGAGCTGGCCAAGGCGATGTTCCAACTTCCACAGTGGTCGAGTATTACCGTCAACGTGCAAGCGCCGGCCTCATCATTACTGAGGGTTCTCAGGTCTCGGCTCAAGGCAAAGGCTATATGAGAACACCGGGCATTTTCACCAACGAGCAAATCGCCGGCTGGAAACACGTGACCGACGCCGTGCATGCAGAAGGCGGACGGATATTTCTCCAGCTCTGGCACGTTGGGCGCCTGTCACACTCCCTAGTACAGATCGATAATCAGCTGCCGGTAGCCCCCTCAGCGATCAAAGCTGATGGCGAGATCTACACGCCTGAAGGACTAAAGCCTTACGAGTCGCCACGAGCTCTGAGTCTGGATGAAATTCCTGGTGTGATTGCGGATTTTCGCCAAGGTGCTGAAAACGCGAAGCGTGCAGGTTTTGACGGTGTGGAAATACATGGCGCGAACGGCTACTTGATCGATCAGTTCCTGCGCGATGGCACCAACACCCGAACCGATTCATACGGCGGCTCTGCAGAAAATCGCGCTCGGTTTCTTAAGGAGGTTGTGGAGTCGGTCATCGAAGTATTCGGGGCTAGCCGCGTGGGCGTTCGCCTGTCGCCGATTTTTAATTACTTCTCCATGAGCGACAGCGATCCCCAAGCGACATTCAACTATGCAGCAAAAATGCTCAGTCGCTACGGGCTAGCCTACATTCACGTAGTAGAAGTCGGTGCGGGTTCATTCGACTTCAGAGAACTGAAGCGTCGTTTCGCAGGCACCTACATCGCCAATGGGGGCTATGACGCGGAACGCGCAGAAACGTCCCTCAGAGAAGGAAATGCTGATCTGGTGTCCTTTGGCACTGCGTTCCTAGCCAACCCGGATCTGGTAGAGCGATTCGAACAGGGTGTCGCATTGAATGACGCAGACCCGACCACCTTCTATCAGGGTGAGGAGCGAGGTTATACGGATTACCCGACCATGGCCCAGATTCGATAACGATGAAGTGCTGCGGGAAGCGCAGTCGCTGCCATCTGCCTCTCGCAGATTAATCGGGCCGGCAGGTAGCAATGCTGAGCCGGAGTAGGAGTCTGCGCCCTCTCCGGTAATCACCTGCAAATCTGCGGCAAGCCTGTCTTGACAAACAAACTGTGATCACATATCACTTAATGAGGTTTTCTTGTCTACGCACTCCGTAGCCACGAAAGAACTCATGAACAAAAATAAGACAGGACGCATTAGCTATGAACGTAATGAAGCGGCTGACACCCTATACCGGATTGAGAGTTTTGATTTCCGGTGGGGCAGCAGGCATTGGCGAATCGATCGCGGCTGCATATCTCGAAATTGGGGCAAGAGTCCATGTATGCGATGTAAGTGAGCAGGCGATCGCACAATTTCGTGAGCGCTATCCAGAGGCTTTGGCCACATTAGCTGACGTCTCCGACTCTGCTCAAATTAAGCGAGTCTTCGAGATACAACAGGATTGGGTGGATGGGCTAGATGTACTTATCAACAATGCAGGCATAGCAGGGCCGACCGGCGGAATCGACAAAATTAGCGATGCAGAATGGGAACAGACAATAGACATCAATCTCAATGCGCAGTATCGCTTCGCTCATCATGCTGTCCCCCTCCTAACGAAGTCAGAACACGCACACATCATTCATATTTCATCGGTCGCGGGGCGCTTAGGCTACGCTTGGCGGACTCCATACGCCGCGACCAAGTGGGCCATCGTTGGTCTTATGAAGTCATTGGCAGCCGAGTTGGGCGAAAAAGACATTCGAGTCAACGCACTGCTGCCAGGCATCGTCGAGGGCCCGCGCCAGGATCGCGTCATCAGTGATCGCGCCAAACAGTTAGGCATTTCAGAGCCGGAGATGCGCCAACAAACATTGAAGAAAATATCATTGCGCCGGATGACTCCACCCGAAGACGTGGCAGCAATGGCCTTATTTCTATGCTCTCCTGCTGCTAACAATGTGACAGGGCAAGCGATCAGCATCGACGGCAATGTCGAGTATCTTTGATTAGTCAGACCTACACGTCTCGCCACCGACCGTGGTAGCGAGACGCTTATTGTGCGTGTGCTAAAGAGCTCGTTTCTCCCGAATTCCGTCACTTTCTATACCGGCGCATCCGTGATCACAGTTGTCTCATTTTCCTATGCTGGCTGATCGAACCTGCCTATAATTCTCGTCATGAACCTATCCACACTTGTAACGCCCATGATCCGCCAGACCCTCAGTGCGGACGTTTATGCCCAACTGCGTGATCTGCTGATAAGCGGACGCGTTATGCCTGGGGAAAAGCTCTCGCTCAGATCTATAGCGGACGCTCTTGGTGTTAGCGTCATGCCAGTGCGAGAGGCTGTTCACAGGTTGGTCGCTGAGCAAGCGCTTGAAATGGCGGCTAATCGATATATTCGCGTTCCTGTACTGACAGTCAGTCAATTCCGGGAAATCACCAGTATCCGGTTGAATCTGGAGGGGCAAGCGGCAGCTCGTGCTGCGGAGCTTGTTGATTCGCAGGCGCTGGCTGAGATTGAAAAGATACACGAGGCATTTTGCGCAGAGTTTGCAAAAGGCGCTCCCGATGAGTCACGGCTGATTACGCTGAACAAAGAATTGCATTTCGCAATTTATAATCAGGCGGACATGCCGATTCTGCTCCAGATAGTTGAGTCCCTGTGGCTGAGAATAGGGCCTATCATCAACTATGACCTACGATCTGGCACTGAGCGTGTGGTTCAGCGAGTGCAAGCCAGTCATCACGCAGCGATGGTTGATGCTTTAAAGAAGGGTGACTCGGTTGCCGCCTGTGAATCACTGCAAGATGACATCAAAAGTGCTGCCGAGTTTATCCTGAATACAGGGGCGCTGATCGTTGCCGATGCGCATAAGCCTGTCGAAGTTGATTAATTTCACCAACAAGTTTTAAGAAGAGGCGCCCTGATAACAGAGCGCCTCTTTTTTGCTCGCTTATTACATTTGAGCACCGATCATCCAAGGCACTGTTTCTTCATTGCCAACGCCCAACGCCTCGCTTTTAGATTTTTCCCCAGAAGCCACTCGTATGAGCATGTCGAAAATCTCTTTACCCTTCGATTCAAGGGTGGCATCGCCATCCATGACATCCCCGCAGTTGATGTCCATATCATCCTTCATGCGAGTGTACATCTTGGTATTCGTCGCAAGCTTGATCGAAGGAGCAGGTTTGGCGCCAAAGCACGAGCCGCGTCCGGTGGTGAACGCAACGAGGTTTGCGCCGCTGGCGATTTGGCCAGTGGCTCCCATCGGGTCGTAGCCAGGTGCATCCATAAACACCAAGCCTCGGACTGTAATGGGCTCGGCGTAACGATAAACGCCCATGAGTGCTGAGGAGCCACTTTTGGCAACTGCGCCTAGAGACTTTTCGAGAATGGTCGTCAGGCCGCCAGCCTTGTTACCAGGCGTGGGGTTGTTATCAATACTGCCTTTTTCGCGGTCTGCGTAGCTTTCCCACCATTTGATAAGGTCGACGATACCCTGGCCGACCTCACGGGTTGCAGCGCGACGAGTCAGCAGGTGTTCAGCGCCGTAGATCTCCGGCGTTTCGCTAAGGATGGCCGTTCCACCTTGCGCTACGAGCATATCGACAGCCACACCGAGGGCGGGATTGGCCGTGATGCCCGAGTATCCGTCTGAACCGCCGCACTGGAGCGCCACGGTCAGGTGCCGCGCCGAGACCGGCTCGCGTCGGCACTCGTTGGCAACCGGCAGCATCGATTCCACGGCGGCAATGGCGGCATCCGCTGCGTTGCGGGTTCCGCCAACGTCTTGGATGACCACGGGAGCGATAAGCTTGCCGGTCTCGATGCCCTGGGCCATGAACAGCGCCCCCATCTGATTGGCTTCACAGCCAAGGCCGATGACGACCACGCCAGCGAAGTTGGCGTGCTTGATGAAACCGCCTAGCGTGCGCCGCAGTTGGTTCACCCCCTTGCCATTGTGCTCTATGCAGCAACCGAAGCTGTGGGTGATCGGCACCACACCGTCCACGTTTGGGTAAGCATCCAGCACACCGTTTCGCGAGAAGTGTTCAACCACCATTTTGGTAACAGTGGAGGAGCAGTTCACAGTGCTCACTACACCAATGTAGTTTCGAGTTGCTACTCGCCCGTCAGCGCGGACGAAACCTTGGAATGTCACAGGAGAGGCTGCAGGCGACGCGACTTTGGCATCCTCGCCGAACGCGTAGTCTCGCTCGAACGTCGCCATCTCCAGATTGTGCGTATGCACGTAATCGCCTGGCTCAATGGGTTTAGTAGCAAAGCCAATGATCTGGCCATAACGCAGAACAGGATCACCTGGGTTTACGTGTGCGAGGGCGATTTTGTGCGCTGCGGGCACATCGGCGAGCACCACGATATTATCGAACTCCGCAACCACGGTTCCTTGAGGTATCGAAGCGCGTGCGATTGCAACATTATCGTCGGGATGTAGTTTAAGTGCCAGGGATGTACTCTTCATTTTGTCCTCGCATTATCAGTAATACACGGCGCAGCCTGGGGCAATACAATGTTGTCCCGCGTTTTTGTAGTAATCGTTTCTTGTGCCTGACGTAGTTTCAAACTTAGGAATGCTGCGAGCGTTAAAAGAGCCGCTACAATAATGAGTCCATTCTTCGTGCTCCCAGTAGTTTGTTCAACGAAGCCCAGAAGTGAAGGGCCGAAGAAACCACCTGTAATACCAAAGGTATTCACTAACGCCAGACCCGCCGCCATACCTGCTCCCGCTAGTCTTGAACTGGCAAAAAGGAATATCACAGGCTGAACAACGAAAAACATCGATGCCGTAAGAGTGAATCCTATTAGAGCTATCAGTGGAGTGGTAAAGGCCGCGAGGGTCAATCCAGCCGACATCAGGAGCAGCCCACCGAACATTATTTTGCGTGAAATTTTTGGAGTAGTTGCATACTTTGGAAGAAACGCTGCCCCGAGTGCTGCTGCGATCCATGGGATTGAGTTTAACAATCCTATTTGTAATGATGACAAGCCTCCATACGTTCCAATGATGCCCGGCAAGAAGAAAATTACCGAATACACACTCACTTGGTGGAGGAAGTACACCGCAATCGCAAGCCAAATCTGAGGGATTTTAAGAACGCCCTTAAAAGAATGACCTACATTGCCGGAGGCGATTTCTTCATCATGTTCTTTCTTCAGAACTTGCTCTACTTCAGTGACTTGTTCCTTTGATAGCCAACTTGCCGTAGATGGGCCGTCCGGAAGCTTTCGCCAAATCACGACGGAGAATAGAACAGCTGGAATTCCCTCCAAGAAGAACAGCCACTGCCAGCCGTGCCAACCCCAGATTCCATCCATCTCTAACAGCAGCCCGCCAACCGGCCCGCTGATGATATTCGCGAGACAGACCCCGATTAGAAAATAGCCACTGGCTCGTGCCCTTTGCTCACGACCAAACCAATAGGTTAAATAGAGCATTACACCTGGGAACAATCCGGCTTCAGCTGCGCCCAGTAGCGCGCGGGCAATGTAAAACGTAGTCTCATCGGTAATGAAGGCCATACCGGCAGACAACAACCCCCAGGTGATCATGATCCTGGTGATCCAGAGTCGGGCACCTACCCGGTGCATGATCAGGTTACTGGGTACCTCCATCAGTGCATAGGTAAGGAAGAAGAGCCCTGCACCAAAACCGTAGGCGGCAGCGGAAATACCCAAGTCTACTGCCATGTGTGTTTTGGCAAGTGAAATGTTAGTTCTGTCTAGAAAGCTTATAACGTAAGCAAAGATTAACATCGGCATTAGTTTGCGAAACATTAAAGCGTTCAGCGACTGTCCCTTTTGTATTTTTGTATGGGTCGTAGCTAACATGGTTCATTTTCTCCTCATGAGGATAAGTTGCTAAGGCGCGAGTGTTGTGCCGCGACCTTTAGTTATCAAAATATCCTCTAGATAGACTTTATGGGGGGTGAGTGCCCGCGCTTAGAAATTGACGTTATCGCCACCTTTGAGCTTCAGGATTTCCCTCGCGTCAGCAGGTGTCGCCACTTCAAGTGAAAGCCCTTCGAGAATTTTGCGCATACGCGAGACTTGATCTGCGTTGCTTTTTGCCAATTGGCCCGGCCCGTCCCAAAGCGAGTCTTCAAGACCCACACGCACGTGTCCTCCAAGCGTGGCTGATTGAGCACCAATGCTCATCTGCTGCTTTCCTGCTGGAAGAACCGACCACTGATAGTCATCTCCGAAGAGACGATCAGCTGTGCGCCGCATATGCAGGACGTCCTCGGGGTGCCCGCCGATACCGCCCAAAATGCCGAAAACCGATTGGATCAAAAACGGGGGTTTGATGAGGCCACGATCAATGAAATGTGCTGCGGTGTAGAGATGCCCAATGTCATAGCATTCGATTTCAAAACGGGTACCGTTCTCACTGCATGACTCGAGGATGTGGGCTATGTCGGTAAATGTGTTTTTGAAAATGCGGTCATGGCTGCCGGCGAGATATGGTTCCTCCCAAGCGTGTTTGAACTCCTTAAACCGATTGAGCATTGGGTAAAGACCCATGTTCATCGTGCCCATGTTCAGCGAGGCCACTTCCGGTTTGAACTGATGTGCTGGACGAAGTCGATCTTCAAGCGACATTGTCGGTGCGCCACCTGTAGTCAGGTTGATCACCACATCGCTAGCTTCTTTGATAGCCGGCAGAAATTGCTTAAACAGTGCCGGATCTTGAGAGGGGCTGCCATCAATTGGGTTACGAGCATGTAGGTGAACAATTGAGGCGCCAGCCTCAGCGGCACCAATCGCCGCTTCGGCAATTTGACCTGGTGTTACCGGCAGGTAACGGGACATGGAAGGTGTATGAATTGCGCCGGTGACCGCGCAAGTGATGATGACTTTACGAGCCATGGTGACCTCCTGGTTACTTTTATTTTGGTGTTCAGGATGAAGTGATGCCGTCAGGAATTTGGTGCTTGACGCTTGTGCGCAGCGAGAGCCATAAGGCGGCGGTCACGCCAAGCGGATCGCAATGCAATGCCTTCAAGTTCAAGTTTTTGGCGGCGCTCGTCATGTACTCGGGCGACTGCTGATTCCGACCAGTCAAAAGCATTTTCGGAATTGATCGTTTCGCGATTTTGCTGACCGTAGCGTTTGGCATAGTCAGATACGCCGGCAGGGGCGTTGAGATCGATGGTTTCGAAGGGGCCCATAAATGACCAGCGGAGGGCGAGTCCATCTTTGAGCACCCGATCAATATCCTCAGAGCTGGCAAAGCCTTCCTCATGCAATTTGAAGCATTCGTTGAGGACTGCTGCTTGGACTCGGTTCAACAAGAAGCCGTGGATCTCTCGGGATAGAACGACAGGGCTCTGCCCTGCTGCGGTGTAGATCTCATGTGCTCGAATCATCACTTCAGATTCTGTCCACGGCGCTGGGCAAAGCTCCACAAGAGGAACTAAGTAAGGTGGGTTGGTAGGGTGTGCAACTACGCAGCGCCCCCGACCTGGTAGATCTTTAGTGAACTCGGAGGCCGGTAACCATGAAGTTGAACTGGCAAGAATCGCGGCCTTGGGCGCCAACGCATCCATTCGACTGAAGATATCGATTTTCGCCTCCACCGTTTCCCGAACGTTTTCCTGTACGAGCACCACGTCACGTAGCGCATCAGCCAAGTCGGGAACGCAAGTAATGCGTGCCAGCACGGTGAGGGGGGCGTCATTAAGAAGATCGAATTCTGCGAGCTCATTAAGTCTCGCTTCGATGTAGGCATGGCTGTTCTGCATTGTCTGCAGATCCATGTCGTGTAAACGCACCGAATGTCCCGCCCGAGCAAAAACAATCGCCCAAGCTCTCCCAATCAGGCCTGCGCCAACGATTGCAATGGGGCCACGCTCGGTCGCAGATGGAGTTGTACTTCGCATGATGTTCTCCAAATTTTGTATTTATGTTTAGGAGTAATCGTTTGAGCGGTTGGTGAACAATGCTGACGCTCAGATGTTCGCTCTGAGACAGATGCTATCCACTGTGATCACAGATCACAAGAAAATAATTCTGATTGTCTGACGATCGGCTATGGAAGGGATTCGAGGGTCGAGATAGCTCCCGCAACGGCCTGAGCCTCGGTGGGTCGGCGCGCTTTAGGTTTTTGTGCGGGAATAGAAAAGGTTTTTTTCGGGATTGAACCTTCGCGTTAAATAAACGCAGAAAAGCCCGCCTGACGAGCGGGCTCCTCAATCAGATCTTTCAGCCTGCGTGGCCGTGACCCGCTTCACGAAGGAAAGCGCGTACCGTGTCACAGAACTCCAATGGGTTCTCAGTCATTGGATAGTGGCCAGTACCTGCGAGCACGGCGATTTTACTGCCGGGAATGCGAGATGCTGTCTCCTCAACCTTCTCTTGGTACACCAACCAATCCGCATCACCGCGCAGAAGTAAAACAGGCGCTTTGATCTTTCCAACTTGTTGCCGCTGATCAAAGTTCGCATAGCCTGTGAGGTCACCCTTCATCACCTGCGGCGTAGTTCGCGAGATCTGCCACACCACCTCCCTCGCACGATCTGGTGGAGTGCGATTGCCCGTCATCGAACGAGACCAGGCACCGATGATCTCTGGCCCATTCATGAGCAACATATCGAGGAAGAACTCGGAAACCGTCGGGGTAAAATCTGCCCCTTCAGCTGAAATGATCGCGCTGTACGCATCGGGCCGACGCGCCCCCAATTCCAGCACCAGATTGCCACCCATCGAGCATCCCATGATGGCGGGTTTCTCAAGTCCCAAGGCCTCCATAAGGTGCTCATTGAACTCCGCATGGCGAGTGAGGCTGTGGAATGGGCCTGATTCGGGTAGCTCTGATTTGCTGTGCCCGGGGGCGTCAATTGCGATGACGCGGAACTCATCTGAGAGACCGTCCAGTACGTGCCTGTACATCAGAGAATCTTGTGATGCTGCGTGGAAGCAAACGAGTGGACGCCCCTCCCCTGATTCTTCGTAGTAAACGCGAATTCCATCAACAGTAATGTACCGTCCTACCGTCTCTTTCCCCGACGGCTTAGGCCCGGGAGAGTACGAGACTGGTGGGTTATTATTGGCTTTCCCTACACGCTTCATTGCGTCGAACGCGCGGGCCATCACATCTACGTACTGCCATGCAGCGACCACGTTGCCCTCAAGCTCAAGTTTTCCCAATCCAGGGGACAACGCTTCAAACCAGTCGATCTTTCCGTCAAGAACGCGCTGCCACTCATCATCAGCACCAGACACTATGATGTCAGCGCCCAACGGGCTTCCTTCCGGGTAAACCGCAACGACTTTACCGGCGAGAATCGCAAGCGTTGAGAAACCTGTGCTGTGCTTGAATTGAATGCGCCCATCAAAATAGCGAGCAGCGGCAGTCCAATCAGCATCACCGTTTAACTCGTCGGCGAATTGGCTCAACCATTTGGCATCATTAATAAGGGTCATGACTTTCTCCTAGCTTTAGCTATCCCCAAGGGGATTTTCTTGTAAGTGCAGGTACGATCGGTTCGTTACAAACCCATGTTGCAAGAGGACTTCGATACCAGCGCCTTGTCGTACTTAAGGAACCAGCCGGTAGTTTCTCGGGTGAAGAAAATGGTGATGATGGCCGCCAGTACCATGAGACCGGAGATAAAGTAGAGCGCGTAGTTGTAGCCCGCAGCCTGCTCAAAGCCACCACCTGCGCCGATGAACATCCCGATCACGAATGGCCCGAAGCCACCGGCGTAAATACCGACGTTGACGATTGAGCCCGCCAGGCCAGTCGTGCCTTGCTTCGCAGAGTCAAACGCAATGGCATACAGCAACGTGTAGGGCGCGTTCATCGCGAACCCAGCAAACAACTGAATCGCGATAAGCCAAGTCAGGCTGACGGATGAGTATTTGAAGAGGTACATGCCCACCGCAAGCCACGCGAAAACAAGCACTAGGCAAAGTTTTCGGCCTGCACGGTCTGAAATCCATCCCCAAACGATCTGGCCGATACCACCGGTGATCGTGAAGAGCACCGAGTAAGCAGCTGCCTCTGCGAAGTTGTAATGGGCAACAAAGGCCAGGTACTGAGGTAGCCAGAAGCTGATGCCGAAGTAGCCAACGATTGCAAACATCGAGATTAGAGCGATAGCGGAGATGTTCGGATTTTTCATTGCCGACTTGAACGCGCCTTTGGGCACCTCCACCACACCTTGTACCGCTTCCATTGATGGAGGGGTCTCACCCACGGCTTGAGCGTGTTCAACAAAGGACTCGTAACGCTTCTTCGTACTGAACCACCAGTAGACCGAAAAGATGATGATCATCGGTACAGGGAACAGCAGGAATGCCAAGCGCCAATTTTCCGGGCCGTAAGCGTGGAGTAGAGCACTGATCGCCAAGCCACCGATCAATGTGCCCCAAGGGTATCCGGTGTGATGAAGTCCTAGGGCGAAACCACGGCGCTCCTTCGACCACCACTCAGACAAGGAAGTGACTTCGATGGCTTCGCCAGCACCGCCAAATGCGTGAGACATCACTTGCAGCGCGACAAGCACTCCAAGCGAGCCAGTCAAGAAATTGAGGCCGGTCAGAAAGGTGAATAGCGTGTAAGCAATCACGATTGGCAGGTGGCGGTATTTTCGCATCCATCCCTGACCGCCTTTATCAGCCCAAATCATGCAAGGCACGGCTATCAAAGATGTAGCGATCGTGATGAACGCGGCAAGCAGCCCAGTCAGCTCAGCGCTTGTCTTGAACTCGCTGGTGATGGAGGGCAATACCATAAAGAACATCTGGCGGGAGTTGGCATCCATGGCGTACACGAGCCACAAAAGAGCCATCGCGCCCCACGAGGCTGCACCTGCTCCTTTTGGCACACGATTGACCGCAGGTAATGCTTCGATTTTTTCTTGAGCAAATCCCATGGGGATATCTCCGGGTATTTATTTTTATTCTCCGGCTGAGGATCGGTGGTTTGCACACATACGCCTCAACATCCGAGATGATCCAGCACTTGTCGTACTGTTCACCATGGACAGAGGTTATGGCTCAATTTCAGGGCTGAATATAGCTGGGAAAGCACACCTGCTGTGACCGCCAGGAACAGGTCAGTGGCACAAAATGAGAGAGGCGCCAGCGAAGCATTTGGCTAAGTAATTACTGGGAAATAGGTCTCAATTTTTTGGGAGCTCTGTTGGGCACAGAGCAGGAGGTAAAATTACAGAGAGGTGGAGTATTGGCTCTCTTGTGCAGGAGCCAAAGTTGCACGCTTGCGCGGAGGGAAAGTGAAAGTAAGCGCGGGGCCGTAGTGGCTATCAAGTCGCTTCGGGTAGCCCTCTCACGACCTTCCATGGATGTGCAATCCATTTTTTTTGGAAAAACTCGATGAACACCCGGATGCGGGGACTTAGATGTTTTCTATCCGAGTAGAGCAGGTAAATAGGCTCTAAGATCTCCGCTTTGTACTCGTCAAGCAGAAGCACCAGCGATCCGTCCTGAATGTCTTTTCCAATGTGGAAATCCGCAAGACGGACTATACCCGCACCTGATTTGGCCATATCTCTCAGCAGCTCACCCTGGGTAAAGGATCCTCGAGGCTTCACAGGGGTCGTCACACCTAGGCCATCTTGGATAAAGGCCCATTTGTTCCAAGGGCTGGCAAAACTGAAGTTAAAGCATCGATGATTCATCAGGTCTTGTGGCTGCTGCGGTATTCCATACTTTTCCAGGTAGTCAGGTGAAGCACACAGCAACCATTCACATTCGCCTATCTTCTTTGCGATTCTGGAAGAGCTCGGAAGAATCCCGCTATGGATGGCTATGTCCAATCCCTGCTCGAACTGGTCAACGAACTGAGCGCCTAACTGAATCTCGACATCAAGACCGGGATAAGTGTCGAGGAATTCCGGCAACCAAGGCACGATCTGCTGCTTCGCAAAAGAGGTCATCGTGTGGATGCGAAGCGTGCCACTGACCCTTGAAGGAAGCCCTTCTGCCAAAGAGTCAGCTTCACTCATCGCCTCAACCACAGCTTTCGCACTGCGCAGATAAGCAGCACCCTCCTCCGTCAGAGTGAGGACTCGAGAACCCCTCTGGAAAAGTCGAACCCGAAGCCGATCCTCTAGCCGCGCTATCAATTTACTGATGGCCGACGGAGTCATCTCATGCGCCCTGGCGGCAGCAGAAAAACTTCCGCACTCTGTTGACCAGATGAAGGCTAGCATTTGAGAGTATTGATCCATTTCGGTACGCTCCTTACGCGACTGAATCCACCTGTTTATCTAAACAAAAAAACGCGCCGTAGCGCGTTTTTTTTGAACCAAAATCAGCGAATGAACTGCTCGATATAATCGTCCGGCAAGCCCAAATTTTTGTAATGGCTGCGGGCAGCTTCCAGCTTGGTGAAAACGTCTTCATAGCCAACCGCGACACCCTGTGGGTCGACGTAAGTGTAGCCACCCTGAACGTGGAACCAGGTAATCATTTCTTCGACATCTTCAGGGACGAACAGAGTGTGAGTCTCCCCTGGCGGCTCGAATGCAAAGGAGCCTTCATCAGCAACCCAATCGTGTTCGAGGTAGTACCAACGCCCCTTCAACACGATCGCATGCACTGCACCTGAGTGGCGGTGACGTGACAAAACCCCGCTCTGCCGCACTCGGAGCAAGTTGATGTAGTACCCACCGCTAACGCTCAGCAGCAGTGGTTTGAAAGATACTGACTTGGTGACAGGCACCCAGAGATTATCGTCTTCGAGCCAAGTGGTCATAACGCCTGGATGCACCATGTCTGGAGACATGAAAGGCACCTGCGGCAAAGCATAAGGAATGGCAAGTTCATCAGGTTTAACGGGCGTATTCATTATAATTTCTCTCAACGTGTGACTGGCGAGCGAGCCAGGATTTCAATCGCTGAGTGAGAGTAGGTGATGCTCTCGCACAGGAGAATACTCAGAAATTCACACCATCTGTGACCACTCGTCACAGCGCGTAAGACTCATCCCGTTGAAGGCCGCGACACATCTAAGACGCCTACTGCGGACGAGTTCAAGCGATTGACCCAGAAGATTTTTCATTGAGTGGATAGCGGCGACCAGTGGATCGCGCCCCATCAGAGGGGACACATTTTCCCCAATACCTTCACTACCATGCAGACCTGTTCATCTGAAAGCCGCTTACACAGTAGTAATCGGCTTGAAATAATGAGGTTTAGCAATGACTTCTCTCAGCCCTTCCCTTGAGCTCAGTCCCGAGCTTGCAGCTCATCCGGCCTATTCGCGAGTGTTCCAGCCCGAAGGCCTCACCTTCGGATACATCATGCCCTTGGAGGGCTATCCGAATTCACCGTTTCCCACGCTGCAGGATCATCAACGCCTTGCTCGCATCGCGGACGAGGCTGGATTCGCAAGTCTGTGGATGAGAGATGTGCCCTTCTATGACCCGAGCTTTGGTGATACTGGTCAAATGATCGACCCGTTTGTATATCTGGGATATCTGGCTGCTGTTACCAAAAACATTGCCTTGGGCACAACGGGCATCGTTCTTCCGTTACGTGAACCACTGATCGTCGCTAAGCAGTCCGTTTCGGTCGACCAGCTAACCGGCGGTCGTTTCTTGCTAGGGCTATCCAGCGGAGATCGCCCGATTGAATATCCAGCATTCGGGATTGATTTCGAAGCGAGAGAAGAACGATACCGGGAAGGCTTCGAGCTGATTAAGACAGTCACTGAAAACAGCTTCCCAAGCGTCTCAACCAAACTGTTCGGCCAGCTGGAAGGCTTGCTAGACATGGTACCCAAGCCAGTTGGCCCTCGACTCCCCATGATTGTCGTGGGCCGGGCCCGTCAGACGCTTGAGTGGATAGCCAATAATGCCGATGCCTGGATTTGGCATCTGAGCGACTTCAATCGTTTGCCCGGCCTCATCCGCGAGTTCCGTTCTGCCAGCCAGACCGGCAATGCAAAACCATACGGCTACGCGACATTTTTCGATCTGGCGAAGGATCCGAACACACCGCTGGAACGAGGCTACAACGGAATAAGGATCGGGCGTAATGCTCTCGTGGAGCTCTGGAAACGGCAACAGGATGAAGGTGTTTCACACGTCGCACTGAATATCAAACCTCTGCAGCGACCAGCCGCTGATGTCCTGGAGGAGATGGCTGAGTATGTCCTGCCACACTTTCCCATAGGCCAACCTGCCTCGCAGGTGACCCAGTGACCGGCTCAAGTGATCGCACCGACATTAAGGGCGTTATAGCCACCTTTCTGGAAGCCTGGGAGAGCGGTAATTGGGAGTCTGCTGGGGATATATTCACTGACAATTGCCAGTTGGAGACAAGCCACATGTCCGCTCATGAGGGTGAACGCAAGATTGTCAGAGCTTTCCAGCAAGACCGTGTCAAGGCTGATGGCTTTTCAGTGAAGGCAACCAATCACTATGTGGGAGGTGGAGAAACCGACGCCACTTTCAGTTTCTACGCCTATGGCCATATCAGCAAAGCCACAAAGTCGGCCAAGCTCAGATTTGGAATGACTGTCACGGGCTCTCTGAAAAAGACAGCAGGCACCTGGCACCTCGACAGCGTGCTGATTGCCTTGAATTGGGTAACCGGGGACTACTCGCTTGCAACTCACTGGCAGCTTCCACCAGGTGACGACGGATGGAGAATTGGCGACCCAGCCCCGACCATCGTGAGCGAACTGAACGCGCCATGGCTTGCTTTCCCAAGCTCAACGCCTTCGGTACCCAGCGAGGAGTGTATTGCTGAAACCTACGCTCGTTACTCATGGGCGCTGGATCAGGCTGACATGCAGCTACTTGCCCATTGCTTTGCCAACGACGCCGCTGGTGATTTCCAACCGATGGGCCTTATTGAAGGGCGCCACGCGATCATCGGCTCCTTCAAAGAGTTTCGCAGGCCCTGGCCGTGGATGCAGCATTTCGCGGACGTGCTGGAGATCAAGTCCGACGAGGAAAAGGGTGTAGCGGAAATGATTGTCGGCAGAGTCATTCCTGGAAACTCACACACGCAAGATGGCACGCCTCTCTATGGCGCGCATTACCGGATGCGGCTTCGTCGCAAGCATGAAGGCTTCTGGCAACTGACCTGGAGCGAGTACCGCCCAGGCTGGTTCAATGCCAAAGAAGCACCAAGAGTTTAGTCCCTTCCTGGAAACGCTCTAGGGCCGTGGCGCCGTACTATCTCGGACGACGAGTTCGATTTGTATGCGCTCGCGGCGTGCAAGTGGGCGCCCCTCGATCAGCGCAACGATGTTGTTGGCGCTGCTGATACCAATTTTCGAAGTCGGCACCCTGACGGTCGTCAGGGCTGGCACGTAGGCAGCCGCGAACTCGATATCATCGAACCCGCTGACTGATAGTTCTTTGGGGACGTCGATCCCATTGGAGCGCGCTTCCGCCAACGCTCCGATACAGGTGAGGTCAGTGCTGCAGACAATGGCCGTAGGCTTGGGGTTAAGCTCCATAGCAATCCGCAGCCCGGCGCGCCCTCCCTCAATCGTGAATGGCTGCTCAATAATCCGTTCACTTGAAAGCTCTATCCCTGACTCGAGTAGCTGAGCGGTGATTCCTTTCAGACGGTATTTTGCCCGTTCGTTGTTAGAAACAACTCCACTGATCATGGCGATACTTTGATGACCAAGGCTAAGCAAGTGCCTGGCTATCAATCGACCACCCTCCTCATTGCTGAACCCCACGCAGTGATGGTCGTGAGCACCATCTAGTGACCACATGAGAATGAATGGGCATTGGGCGACAGTTAGTGCTTCATAAATTTCAGGACTATGTTCAGTACCCACTAACAGTAGGCCTTCGACGCCCCGCTCAATCATGTTCCTTATGTTTACCAGTTCTTGCGCCTGGTCGTATTCATGGGAAGAAATGATTAGGTGATACCCAAGCTCCGTTAGCCTTAACTGGAGGGCCTGGACAGCTTCAGCGAACGCAGGGTTGTTAAAAGTAGGAAAAACGGCTCCGATGCTGTGCGTGCGCCTGGATGCCAAAGCACGCGCGGCCCCGTCTCGCACGTACCCGAGCTCTTGAACAGCTGCTTGTACTTTGGCCAGCGTTGCAGGTTTCACTAAGTGCGGGACAGCCAATGCTCTTGAAGCACTCCCCATCGAGACGCCCGCCAATTCAGCCACATCCTTGAGCTTCGGTTTCTCGATTTTTTTCATTGGAGATTCAGCATCCTCGATCGTAGCGCGGAGACAGGACGATCAGAAGAACGCCCTCGATTTGCGCAGAGGATGATAAGCCAACAGCCTGCCGTTCGGGAGCCGTTAATTGGAGGGAAAAACCTGAGAGCAGCGTTTCTGCTGCCCCCAGGCAAAAACACTTATTTAATGACGATCGGATTCACAGGAGCTCCGGTTCCCCCAACGACCTTTAGAGGGGCTGCGGTATAGAGAAACGTCCACTGACCGTCCTCAGCGCAGTCCTCAGCGAGAGGATCAAGCTGAGCGATCTCAGTGAGAGTAATGCCCAAATTCCTCATGAGTGCGTTGTGCAACGGCAACGCAACCCCTGACACGGGATCGACGGTGACTTCGTTAGCAATGGTGTCGGTGACGATGTTCGGAATTTCCATCTCCTGAAACCACTTCACCAGCTCAGGGCTGTAGGTCAGGCCTGGCTCGATAAAGTCTTTGTAGAACTCTTCCGGGTCGCGTTTATAAAACGAACCAATCCATCCAGTGCGGATGATGAGAATGTCGCGCTTGTTGATAGAGACGCCTTGAGCGCGGGCCGCCGCCATTAGATCCTCATGGTTGAACGTTTCACCTGCATCCAGCACGTCTTTACCACGGTGGCGCGCTATGTCGATCAGAATGCCTCGGCCAACGATGCCTTTTTCACCCAATGGAGCAACGCTCGCCTTGGCCAGGGAGCCGATAGTGGTATCGGCACTGTAGCCATTCCAAATCTGATCGTCGTACCAGACATGCCCAAGGGCGTCGTACTGAGTTGATCCTTGAAGATGAAAAAACATCACGTCGTCGGCGAACTCGTAAGAGCCAGGAAAATGTGGGCCTTTGCCACAGTTGTAGTGACCACGATCCATGATATTCATGCGTTTTGACTGGGAGCGACCAGGCCAGACCGGGTCACCAGCAGGATCTGCCATCCGCACCTGCAAAGTAAATGTCTTGCCTTGCTTGACCTCTTTGACCCCTTGAAGAACTTCGATACCTGTAAGGTAGTTGAGTGAGCCTACCTCATCATCCGGGCCCCACTTACCCCAGTTCTTAGGGGAGTCTTTGAGCAAGTCATGAATATGCGGAACGGTCTTGTCTGTCATTTTCTGAGCCTCTTTTATTCTTGGATTAGCTGTGCTGCATTTAGCGGTTAGTTGAAACGTTCAAATCGTTGTCCCAGCTCGTCGGCACGAGCGAGTCCTCGGATGAGTCGTTCAGCCGTAAGGGCTGGCGCCATATTTTTCGCGTACACCGCACCCAGTGTTGCCTGGACGACAATGTCCAATTCCTCAGAGGTAAACGGAGACGTCTGGCCAAGGCCGTCGAGGGTGACGGGAAGATTCACATCATTCAGAAGCTGAGCGACCTCTAGGATCACTGAGTCTGGGCGCTCTTCGACGGACATCTGCACCAGCGTCCCGAATGCGACAAGCTCACCATGCAGCATGGAAGTAATCGCAGGAATTGCCGTTAGACCTCGCACAAGCGCATGAGCTAGCGACAAGCCGCCACTCTCGAACCCAACGCCACTGATAAGGACGGTTCCTTCAACAACCCGCTCGACATCATCATTAACCTCGTGCCGGCCTACTGCTTGGTAAGCGCTGTACCCGTAGGTCATAAGCGTCTTAAACACTGCCTCTGTTAGCAGCAATGCAGTGTTCAACGCTGGAGTACCAAATGAGTTATTGCCCCCGGCAGACTGACATTGTTGCGCCTCAAACTTTTTACTGATGGCGTCGCCGATGCCTGCGGCGAAAAACCTTGCAGGCGCACGGACAATCACTTCGGTGTCCACGACGACTGCAGATGGGTTCATGTTCAGGTACTCGACACCAACGACCTTGTGCGCTTCGTCGTAAAGCACAATCAAACGGCTGGTTGGGGCATCGCTGGAAGCAATGGTCGGGCATACGACAATGGGGACGTTAAGCTGAGCAGCCATCCCTTTAGCCGTGTCAATTGTCTTACCCCCGCCCAAAGCGATGATGGTGTCTGGCCTGTAATCTGCTGATCGCTCACAGAGAGATGCAATTGCAGCTTTAGTGCATTCACCAGGAAAAACGATACTGTTCGCCTCGAAGCCATGCTCTGACAATGCATTCCCTACCTCAGGCCACAGATGCCTCGAGACGAACTCGTCGCACAAGACCAAAGGGCGCGATTGCCCCATATCGGAAAGGATTCTGCCAAGCTGCTTTAGCGCGCCTGGCCCTTGCTCGTATCGGCCAGGAAAACCCATTGTTCGAACCATGCCACCACCCGCTGCTGAAAAACTGTGAGATAAATCGTTACGTTGAATACGAGCCCGGATGGATCAGCGCATCAACCAGCCACCCGCCACATCCACAATTTGGCCCGTGATGAAGTCGCTGTCGTTTGAAGTCAAAAAGCATGCTGCTTTAGCTACCTCAAGTGGCGTTCCAAGACGGCCCAACGGAGTCTCATCAACGACTGCCTGGTTCGCTTGCGCAGAAACGGTTTTTAGAAGCGGCGTTTCGATGCGTCCCGGAGCCAGTGCGTTTGCCGTAATGCCATAGGGCCCGAGTTCACCTGCCAGGTGACGGGTAAAACCGATAACTGCGGCTTTCGTGGCGCTGTAATGCGCCGCGACGATAGGGAGGTAAGCGCTGCCAGCAACGGAAGACATATTCACTATTCTTCCAAAACGGCGTTCGACCATCGCTGGTGCGAGAGCTCTGACCAAGTTGAATGAGCCTGTCAGGTTGATGCCAACGACGCGATCCCATTCCTGAGGATCCATTTCCCAAATCGGCGCTGGTGCGCCCTCGTGTTTGGGTGAAATACCTGCATTGTTAATCAAGGTGTCGATCGGGCCGAGCTGCTCACTAAGCTCAAGACAGGCTCGACTGCATTGAGCGAAATCTGATACGTCAGCTTTAGCCCAAGCCACCAAATGTCCGGTAGCACTAAGCTGCCGGGAAAGCTCGGAAACTGAGTGTTCGTCGAAATCTACCAAGGCAACCCGCGCGCCCTCCTCGCAGTACAGCCGGGCAATTGAGGCACCGATGCCCCCTCCTGCCCCGGTAATGAGAACTGTGCGTCCTGAATGTCGAAGATTCGTCATGCCAAATTCCCCGCGCTGAAAAAACAGAAACAAGACGCGGTGATGCTCAAACGCGTCCAATGCCGCACTGGCTGACCGAAAATTTCGGACTCATTTAGGCGGGTGGTTTTAGGAGATTTGCGTGGCGAAGCCAGTGCCCCCGTGCCGGAGCGGTCTGTGACTTTAGGTAAGAGAGTGGCGAGGGCAGCCTGCGTCGTTGACCGAGCGAAGGCTAATGATGCAGTGATCATTATGATCTCCAGACTTGCCTAGGAAAACGGCAAATATGAATCGTTTCATTCTCACAGGCTGCGGCACTAAGCCAACAAAATCTGTGGTTTTTTTCACGACTCTATTTTTGTATTTATTCTCGAAAGAGATAATTATGAAGCGCTTCATTTTTATTCGGATATTTGACCGCTGTCAAGCGGTCTGCACGGTCACTTCCCCAGCAAGGAGCGCCAGTGATTCCTACGAAACGCAGTCATGAGCATCTGCGCCAATCATATTGAGGATGTGGAAAACACCGGCGCACTAAGCCTCTGAGGCACTGGCTCCTTTGGCAGATGCACGGAACACGGGCGCAGTGCCCACGCCTGGAAGTGATGCTCAAGTGAGATGAATACGCGATGCATATGCTAGGTATCGACTAGACGAGCGGGCCTCGCTCAAGGGTCAGGCAGAGTGAATGCCTTCCGCAGAATGCTGCTCCCATGGCGGGCATGGCGACCAAGCCTCCACGAGCTTATCGATGAAGAGTCGAATTTTTGGAGACAGGTGCCGCTTGCTAGGGTAGATCACCCGAATAGGCTCTGCGGCCTCTGCATACCCAGCGAGCAATTGAACAAGCTTGCCGCTCCTCAAATCGTCGTTTACCACGTAGGAAGGAAGAGTCGCGATGCCCAGGCCAGCGACAGCTGACTGGTGTAATGACTCAGCACTGTCCATCTGTAGCCTTCCACCATGAGTAACGGACACAGAGCTACCATTCACGCGAAAATTCCAAGGAAGCAATCTCCCACCGCTCACGAAATGCAGGCACTGGTGCTCGGATAAATCCTCCGGCGTTTTAGGCTCGGCATGCTCAGCCAAATATTTGGGGGAAGCGCAGGTAATCATTTGTTGGTAAGCCACAGTGCGCGTTAACAACCGAGAATCTTCCTTCGGTGGCCCGATGCGCATGGCCAAATCAAATCCCTCATCGATCAGATCGACCAGCCTGTCAGAAAAGGTGATATCCACGCTCAGGGAGGGCCAATCCTTAAGGCAGCACTCAATGTGCTGAAGGACATGAAGTCTGCCCAGCGCAACCGGCAGACTCATCCGCAGTCGCCCACTGGGTGTCGAGCGACGAAACGCAAGGGCATCCTCCACGTCGTCCAGATCCTGAAGAACGCCCACGCAGCGCTCATACAGAACCTGGCCGTCATCCGTCATGCTTAAACTGCGCGTAGTGCGATTCAGTAAACGTACCTGTAAACGAGCCTCGAGCCTGACTATCGACTTCCCCACTGCAGAGCGCGTAAGGCCAAGCTGTTTTGCCGCCGCAGTGAAGCTTCCAGCGTTTACCGAGCTCACAAACGCGGCGATATCATTCAGGTTATGGAGTTCCATACGGCCTCGGTAGTCTCAACGTTCGGGCGGCTTAGCACCTGTTATGGGGAACCCTATTCCCCAATACTAAGCATAGCATCTCAATTAGCTAATCCACTCCCAACGATCAATTGAGGTCATTATGAACACTAAAGTCCAAGCAGCCGTCCAAACCTGGGCCAATAGCCTTAGCGATCTGGTACCCGTTCTCAAGGGAATCGATACCACCACAAAAATGAGCGACATCCGCGACTCTTACGCAAAAATGCTCGCGCAAAATCCAGCGCCAGCTGGCGTTAAATTCGAAGCAGTCGACATGGGCGGCGTACCCGGCACACTGGTTACTCCGGACGAGATCAAAACCGACGCGGTCGTGATGTACATCCACGGCGGCGCCTACATTGTAGGACGTCCAGACGGCTACCACGGTATCGGCGGCAACTACGCGAAAATGCTCGGTGCTCGTGTGTACATGCCGGACTACCGCCTTGCCCCTGAGCACAAGTTCCCAGCCTCTATTGACGACACACTGCGCGCCTACGAGTGGCTGCTTGAGCAGAAGATCCCAGCTAACAAGATCGCATTCTCTGGCGAGTCAGCCGGCGGCGCGATGGTTGTCAGCGTGATGGTGGCTGCGAAATCCAAAGGGCTTCCACTGCCTGCAGTTGGTTCGTCCATCTCGCCATGGGCAAACCTTGAACACACCGGTGCCTCCATGAGCAATCGTGAAGGTCTGGATCCTCTGAACTCCAAGCCTGTCTTGGACATCCTCGCCAGAGCATTCCTGGGCGACACATTGGCCAATCATCCTCTGGCCTCACCTGTGTTCGCGGACGTCACCGGTCTTCCACCAATCTTGGTGCAGATCGGCGAGAACGAGCTGATGTTGAGTGATGCAATGCGCCTTGCAACTCACTTGGCTGATAACCGAGTTCGCGTGAACCTGGAAGTTTGGCCAGCAATGTTCCACGCCTGGCACTTCTACGCCACCATGCTGCCAGAAGGTCAGCAGGCGATGGAGAGCTCCGTGCGCTTCATTGAGGCTGGCTTGGCCGACGCTAACCGCTAAAACGCAGAACAACCGCGATGGCTTTTCCTGCTGTCGCGGTTTTACTAATGCTGTTCCACAAAAGCTTCATCAGGCTAATAAAAAACCTGAGCAAGCGCCCTGCCCAACTCTTGTCACTTACCCCCCCTTCTTCGCAGGTCATGTCCACTGAACTCAGAACATGGTTTTTCCGATGACACGAGACCGCAGCACGATCAATCCCCGAGTCTACCCCGTCGTGCGCTACCTTAGAGCATCATCCGCATCACGGCGCGACCAGGAGCCATGGAATGAATCGCAAGCAGTTTCTCGAGCAACCGGACATGCTCACCCTCATCGAGTGGCTAATCGAAAACCTTCCCGCTCTTCCAGTACATCTGAAGGTCGCGCGCAGTAGGCTCGTGCGCAACGCGATCGACTACAAGGTTCAAGGTATCGAAGCGGCGAATACCAGTGGGGCGGGAATTGGGAGACGGTCAAGGCGGAGCTGCGCCGGCTGCGCATTCGCTTACGTTTGGCGGTTCGCGCCCGCGATGAGTTCGCCACGCATGGAGCCTGCGAAGCGATCCTAGCGTGGGGAAAAGTCGATGGCGCCGTCGGATTTCTCAAGAATCAAATGCACGACAAGAACTTGATGAATTACCTAAAGCAGTGCCAGGCGCTTCTCGCGCTGGACCGCAAGCAGCAGCTCAACCCCCCTCACCAAGCAGAACATCCTAAGATTCGACTCGGGCATGACTAAGATCCATGCCCTGCTCGACACCACTGGCTCTCCAATCTATGACGGCCGGGTCGGTGCCGCCATCGCGCTGCTCTACTGCCTGTAACGCCAAGGCACCGGCACCACTGCGCCGCAGGTAGTGGACTTCGCCTGGGGGCCAGGGATCGGCGACCAGATTCGAAACCCAAAACACTTAAAGCCTGGGTACAACGGTACACCGCAACTCTCCACCACCAGTCGGCACCCTTGGGCACGGCGTCAGCTCCAATTAGGTTGGATTATCCGCGCGGTACTAGAAGGGTCCGAATTATTCGCCAAGCAGCCTCAGCTGGTAGACCGCTGCCACGCCTTTGAAGCTGGATTGCTCATGATTGGCTATGACCTACGCAGTCTAGTCCCCGACGGCTATACGATCCCAGTGCCGCCCAAGCCTAACTACCGGGTACATAGGATGACCCGAGCGACCTGAGATAAACAAGCTGATGGTTGACCTGTATGTAGTTCTCAATACACAGGAAAATAGTCTTAAACACTCAAAAACGTCAGGACCTGAAGAGAAAGACTAATCAACATTGATAAAGAGACCACGCGTGAGCGCCAAAGCCTGCGTCCGCCCACGCGGAAGCCATGAGGATTCCACCCAGAGCCAGTCGTTTTGTGGGGGTAAAAACGACCAAACATAAAAAAGGGTAGCAAGATAAAATCTCGCAACCCTTTGAATTATATGGTCGGGACGGAGTGATTCGAACACTCGACCCCTAGCACCCCATGCTAGTGCGCTACCGGACTGCGCTACGCCCCGACTGGTTTTGCAACTGTTCTTCACCTCGAAGAACGCTCAAGAATATAGCGCAAGCGTTTGAAAACTGGAAGTATTCAAACGCTGCTTTTTATTTCTTGAGAACCACCAGCACATCTTCCAATTCGGCAATCATCTGCCGAATCATCTGCTTGTATTGGGTCGTGTCGTCTTTGGCTTCATCGCCGGACAAGCGCAAGCGTGCGCCGCCGATGGTGAAACCCTGATCGTAAAGGAGCGCGCGGATCTGCCGGATCATCAGCACGTCCTGGCGCTGATAATACCGGCGGTTTCCGCGGCGTTTGACGGGGTTGAGTTGAGGAAACTCCTGCTCCCAATAGCGCAGTACGTGTGGCTTTACGGCACACAGCTCGCTGACTTCACCAATGGTGAAGTAGCGTTTGCCCGGGATGACGGGTAGTTCGTCGTTATGACTTGGTTCCAGCATAAGCCTCAACTCGGGCCTTCAACTTCTGCCCTGGACGAAAGGTGACCACACGGCGAGCCGTGATCGGGATTTCTTCCCCCGTTTTCGGGTTGCGGCCAGGCCGCTGGCGTTTGTCCCGAAGGTCGAAATTGCCGAAACCGGACAATTTGACCTGCTCGTTGTCTTCAAGAGCGTGCCTGATTTCCTCGAAAAACAGTTCGACCAATTCCTTGGCTTCCCGCTTGTTCAGGCCCAGCTCTTCATACAGACGTTCCGCCATCTCAGCTTTCGTCAAAGCCCCCATACGTCACTTCCTTAACGTGGCGTTCAACCTTTGTTCGAGCGAGGTGAGGATATTTTGCGTCGTCGAATTCACCTCATCGTCATTAAGAGTGCGCGATGGATGCTGCCAGGTCAAGCCAACTGCAAGGCTTTTTCTATCAGGATCAATGCCTTTACCCTGATACACGTCAAACAGCCTGAGATCCGTGAGCCATTCGCCTGCATTTTCACGGATTACGTCCAGTACGGCCGCGGACGCGACGTCTTTGTGCGCAATCAGTGCAAGGTCACGACGCACTTCAGGAAAGCGCGACAACTCGTGGAATTTCGGCATTTTACCGAGTGCCACTTCAGCCAGAACCAGCTCGAAAACGAAGACGGGACGATCCAGACCCAGTGCTTTCGACAATTCCGGGTGAATGGCGCCGATGAAACCGACTTCACGCCCTTCGCGCTCGATGCGCGCGGTTTGACCCGGGTGCAACGCAGGGTGGTTGCCCGGAGCGAAGGTGAACGAATCCAGTGCACCGGCGAAGCCGAGCACCGCTTCCACGTCAGCCTTGACGTCGAAGAAATCAACCGTGTCGCGACCTTGCGCCCAGCCTTCCGGCAGGCGGCTACCGCAAACCACGCCGGACAGCATCGGCTCTTGCTTCAGGCCTTCGAGCTGACCGACGAAGCGCAGACCGCTTTCGAACAGACGCACGCGATCTTGCTGACGGTTGAGGTTGTGCTGCAGCGCCTTGACCAGACCCGGCCACAGCGACGAGCGCATGGCAGCCATGTCATTAGAGATCGGATTGGCCAGCAACAGCGGCTCGACGCCCGGATTGAACAGTTCGAACTGACGCGGATCGATGAAGCTGTAAGTGATCGCTTCCTGATAACCACGCGCTACCAGCAGGCGGCGCAGTTCCGGCAGATCGCTACGCGCCTCGGCTTTGGCTTGCGGCGCCAGACGCGCTTGCGGGTAACGAACCGGCAGACGGTTGTAGCCGTACAGACGCGCCAGTTCTTCGATCAGATCGACTTCCAGGCTGATGTCGAAGCGATGGCTTGGCACTTCTACGCGCCACTGGCCTTCGCCATCGGCAGTAATACCTAGACCCAGGCCGCCGAGCAAACGCTCAACCTGGGCGCAATCCATTTCCATACCCAGCATCTGGGTGATGCGCTGGGAACGCAGAGTGATCGGTGCGATCGACGGCAGATGTTGCTCGCTGACGGTCTCGATGATCGGGCCGGCTTCGCCGCCAGTGATTTCCAGCAGCAGGCCAGTGGCGCGCTCCATGGCTTCACGGGCCAGTTGCCAGTCGACGCCACGCTCGTAACGGTGCGAAGCATCGGTGTGCAGGCCGTAGGAGCGAGCCTTGCCAGCAACAGCGATCTGGTCGAAGAACGCACTCTCCAAGAATACGTCGCGAGTCGTCGCAGAGACGCCGCTGTGCTCGCCGCCCATGACACCGGCAATCGCCAGTGCACGAGTGTGGTCGGCAATGACCAGCGTATCGCTACGCAGGCTGACTTCCTGACCGTCGAGCAGAACGAGCTTCTCACCCTCTTCCGCCATGCGTACACGGATGCCGCCGTTGATTTCGGCGAGATCGAAGGCGTGCAGCGGCTGACCCAGCTCGAGCATCACGTAGTTGGTGATGTCGACGGCAGCGTCGATGCTGCGCACGTCAGCGCGACGCAGACGTTCCACCATCCACAGCGGCGTTGGCTTGGACAGGTCAACGTTACGGATAACGCGGCCCAGGTAACGCGGGCACGCGGCTGGGGCCAGCACTTCTACCGAACGCACTTCGTCGTGCACGGCAGGAATGGCCATGACCACCGGACGGGTGACCGGCGCGGCATACAGTGCGCCGACTTCACGGGCCAGACCGGCCAGGGACAGGCAGTCGCCGCGGTTCGGGGTCAGATCGACCTCGATGCTGGCGTCTTCCAGATCCAGGTACACACGGAAGTCTTCGCCCACCGGTGCATCGACCGGCAGCTCCATCAGACCGTCGTTGCCTTCACCGATCTGCAGCTCGGCTTGCGAGCACAGCATGCCGTTCGACTCGACGCCGCGCAGCTTGGCCTTCTTGATCTTGAAGTCGCCCGGCAGCTCAGCGCCGATCATGGCGAACGGAATCTTCAGGCCCGGACGCACGTTTGGCGCACCGCACACGACCTGGAAAGTTTCCGCGCCATTGCTGACCTGGCACACACGCAGCTTGTCGGCATCAGGGTGTTGCTCAGTGCTCAGCACCTCGCCCACCACCACACCACTGAAAACACCGGCGGCCGGGGTCACGCTATCGACCTCAAGGCCCGCCATCGACAGACGAGCAACCAGCTCGTCGCGATTTACCTGCGGGCTAACCCAGCCACGCAGCCATTGTTCACTGAATTTCATCCTGCTCTCCTAAGAATTCGTTACGACTAGCGAAATTGCGCGAGGAACCGCAAGTCGTTGTCGAAGAACAGACGCAAGTCGTTCACGCCGTAACGGAGCATGGCCAGACGCTCGACACCCATGCCGAAAGCAAAACCGGAGAACTCTTCCGGATCAATGCCGGACATGCGCAACACGTTCGGGTGAACCATGCCGCAGCCCATCACTTCCAGCCAGCCAGTCTGCTTGCAGACACGGCAGCCTTTACCGCTGCACATCACGCATTCCATGTCGACTTCAGCGGACGGCTCGGTGAACGGGAAGTACGAAGGACGGAAACGTACGGCCAGCTCTTTTTCGAAGAACACCCGCAGGAATTCTTCGATGGTGCCTTTGAGATCGGCAAAATTGATGTCGCGATCAACCAGCAGGCCTTCAACCTGGTGGAACATCGGCGAGTGGGTGATATCGGAGTCGCTGCGATACACGCGGCCTGGGCAGACGATGCGAATCGGCGGCTGTTTCGATTCCATGGTGCGGACCTGTACCGGCGAGGTATGGGTGCGCAGCAGCATGTTGGCGTTGAAATAGAAGGTGTCATGCATCGACCGGGCCGGGTGATGGCCTGGGATGTTGAGCGCTTCAAAGTTGTGATAGTCGTCTTCGACCTCAGGGCCTTCGGCGATGCCGTAGCCGATGCGGGTGAAGAACTGTTCAACACGTTCCAGAGTCCGGGTCACCGGATGCAGACCACCAGAGGTCTGGCCACGGCCCGGCAACGTCACGTCAATGGATTCGGCGGACAGTTTGGCAGCCAGTTCGGCTTCTTCAAACAGAGCCATGCGCGCATTGAGTACGCCTGTGACACGTTCCTTGGCAACGTTGATCAGGGCGCCGACTTGCGGACGCTCTTCTGCCGGCAAATTCCCCAGGGTCTTCATCACCTGAGTCAATTCGCCCTTTTTGCCAAGGTATTGAACCCGGATTTGCTCCAGGGCATTGATATCTTCAGCGCTTTGCACAGCCTCTAGTGCTTGAGAGACCAGCGCATCCAGGTTTTCCATGTACAGACTCCAGATACAAAATAGGGGAAGAGCTTGAAGGCTCTTCCCCTATTTAAGACGTTTACCACCTGGCCCCACGGAAGTGAGGCCGGGTGATTGTCGGGGGTACTTAAGCCAAGGTGGCTTTAGCTTTCTCGACAATCGCAGCAAACACCGCTTTTTCGTTCACTGCCAGATCAGCCAGAACCTTACGGTCGATCTCGATGGACGCTTTTTTCAGGCCAGCGATGAAACGGCTGTAGGACAGACCGTTAACACGAGCACCAGCGTTGATACGAGCGATCCACAGAGCGCGGAACTGACGTTTTTTCTGACGACGGTCACGGTAGGCGTATTGGCCTGCCTTGATTACCGCTTGCTTGGCAACACGGAATACGCGGGAGCGTGCACCGTAGTAGCCTTTAGCAAGTTTCAGAATTTTTTTGTGACGCTTACGGGCAATGACGCCACGCTTTACACGAGCCATGAGTTACTTCCTCTATTCTTGACTAAATTAACGAAGGCGCAGCATGCGCTCGACTTTTGCCACGTCAGACGGATGCAGCAAGCTGCTACCGCGCAGTTGACGCTTACGCTTGGTCGACATTTTAGTCAGGATGTGGCTCTTGAAAGCGTGCTTGTGCTTGATACCGTTAGCAGTTTTCAGAAACCGCTTAGCAGCACCACTTTTGGTTTTCATTTTTGGCATGTTCGGATACTCCGCATTCAGTTGATAAACATAATCAGAAGGCCTGCCGTGCCCTGTTGATTACTTCTTCTTTTTCGGGGCGATGACCATGATCAGCTGGCGTCCTTCCATCTTAGGATGCTGTTCGACCGAACCGTACTCGAGCAGGTCAGCTTCAACCCGCTTGAGGAGTTCCATCCCCAGCTCCTGGTGGGCCATCTCACGGCCGCGGAATCGCAAGGATACCTTGGCCCTGTCCCCATCACTCAGGAAACGTACCAGGTTGCGCAGTTTTACCTGGTAATCCCCTTCCTCCGTCCCTGGACGAAACTTGATTTCTTTTACCTGAATCTGCTTCTGGTTCTTCTTCGCCGCGGCAACCTGCTTCTTCTTTTCGAAGATCGATTTGCCGTAATCCATCACACGGCAAACCGGTGGGATTGCGTCTGCGGAGATTTCCACCAGATCAAGCTTTGCTTCTTCAGCAATACGAAGCGCTTCATCAATCGAGACGATGCCAATCTGCTCGCCATCAGCGCCAATTAACCGAACCTCGCGTGCCGAGATATTCTCGTTGATCGGGGCTTTCGGTGCAGCTCGTTTATCTTGTCTCATTTCACGCTTAATAATAATTACTCCGAATCTGGGCGACCACGCCGGGAAACCGCTTGCGCGAGAAACTCAGCGAACTGGGCGACGGGCATCGAGCCCAGGTCAGCACCTTCACGAGTACGCACAGCGACAGTCTGCATCTCGACTTCCTTATCTCCGATAACCAAAAGATAGGGAACCTTGAGCAAAGTATGCTCGCGGATTTTAAAGCCGATCTTTTCATTTCTCAAGTCGGACTTGGCACGAAATCCGCTTTCGTTGAGAGTTTTTTCAACTTCTGCAACAAAATCTGCCTGTTTATCAGTGATATTCATGATCACCGCCTGGGTTGGCGCGAGCCACGCAGGGAACGCACCTTCGTAGTGCTCGATCAGAATCCCGACGAAACGCTCGAAGGAACCGAGGATCGCACGGTGCAACATCACAGGGTGTTTGCGGCTGTTGTCTTCAGAGACGTATTCAGCGCCCAAACGGACAGGCAGGTTAAAATCGAGCTGCAGAGTACCACATTGCCAGACCCGACCAAGGCAGTCTTTCAGCGAGAACTCGATCTTCGGACCGTAGAACGCACCTTCACCCGGCTGCAGATCGTACGGCAGGCCCGCAGAATCAAGGGCTGCAGCCAAAGCAGCTTCAGCGCGATCCCACAGTTCGTCGGAACCGACGCGTTTTTCCGGACGAGTGGACAGTTTCATCTCGACATCGGTAAAGCCGAAGTCACGATAAACGTCCATGGTCAGCTTGATGAATGCGGCGGATTCAGCCTGCATCTGCTCTTCAGTGCAGAAGATGTGGGCGTCATCCTGAGTGAACGCACGCACACGCATGATGCCGTGCAGCGCACCCGATGGCTCGTTACGGTGGCAGGCACCGAACTCGGCCAGACGCATCGGCAGCTCGCGGTAGCTCTTCAGGCCCTGATTGAACACCTGCACGTGGCACGGGCAGTTCATCGGCTTGATCGCGTAGTCGCGGTTTTCCGATTGAGTGGTGAACATGTTGTCGGCGTAGTTGGCCCAGTGACCGGATTTCTCCCACAGGCTGCGATCAACGACTTGCGGCGTCTTGATCTCAAGGTAGCCGTTGTCGCGCTGGATCTTGCGCATGTACTGCTCAAGCACCTGGTACAGAGTCCAGCCGTTCGGGTGCCAGAACACCATGCCCGGGGATTCTTCCTGGGTGTGGAACAGGCCCAGACGCTTGCCGATCTTGCGGTGATCGCGCTTCTCAGCTTCTTCGATGCGTTGAATGTAAGCCGCCAGCTGCTTCTTGTCTGCCCAAGCGGTGCCGTAAACGCGCTGCAATTGCTCGTTCTTGGCGTCGCCGCGCCAGTAGGCACCGGACAGCTTCGTCAGCTTGAAGGATTTCAGGAAACGCGTGTTCGGCACGTGCGGACCGCGGCACATGTCGACGTATTCTTCGTGATAGTACAGACCCATGGCCTGTTCGTTCGGCATGTCCTCGACCAGGCGCAACTTGTAGTCTTCGCCACGAGCCTTGAACACTTCGATCACTTCGGCGCGCGGAGTGACTTTCTTGATGACGTCGTAATCTTTTTCGATCAGCTGTTGCATGCGCTGTTCGATAGCGGCCATGTCGTCCGGAGTGAAAGGACGCTCGAAGGCGATGTCGTAATAGAAGCCTTCGTCGATGACCGGCCCGATGACCATTTTCGCAGTCGGGTACAGCTGCTTGACCGCGTGGCCAACCAGGTGCGCGCAAGAGTGGCGAATGATCTCCAGCCCCTCTTCATCCTTTGGCGTGATGATTTGCAGGGTCGCGTCGCTGCTGATGATGTCGCTGGCGTCGACCAGTTGGCCATTGACCTTGCCGGCCAGTGTGGCCTTGGCCAGACCGGCACCAATGGATGCGGCGACCTCGGCTACGGAAACCGGGTGATCGAATGAACGTTGACTGCCGTCGGGAAGAGTAATAGTTGGCATGGCGCCTCCTCTCCTAGTGGTGACCCCTACCAAAGGTCACGTGGGTTGGGATGAGCCAGTACAAGATCCGATCCAGGCCATTCAATGACGAACGCCTGCCTTACAGCGGCAGGAGCCTTGCGGCCAACCGGAAAACCGAACCAGAGTGACTGGGATTCAAATCGAAAATATTCGCACGTTGACCGCTGCCGGGACTGAAGGTCATCCGGCGCCAGAGAACGCTTGAGCCCGGCATGCTAGCACAGATGAGCGGTCACTTATGCCTCTGTTTGATCAGAAGGCAAATCGTCTGTTTTTATGCCAGAGTGCTGAACTTGATAGGCCTTTCAGCCCTCAGATAACAAGACATTGACCCACAAGGAGCATCCTCGCATGCGTCTGAATACCCTGTTCGCCGTAGTCGCCCCTATCGTTATGTTACTGCCGCTGAGCGCCCACGCCGACTGGCCGAAGGGCGAGCGCGAGAAGTACATGGCGCAATGCACCCAGGCGGCGACCCAACAAATCGGTGCTGCGGCTGCCAAATCCCATTGTGCTTGCGGCGCTGACGCCATCAAGTCTTATCCAGCGAGCGACATTCAGGCGCTGATGGACAACAAAGCTACTCCTGAATTGCAGCAGAAAGCACTGGGCCAAATCGCCAAATGCAAGGCAAATACTCCGGCGAAAAAGTGATCAAAAAAGTCTTCTGAGTTGGCTCAGCGCCGCTAAAAAGGGCTGAATTTGAGCCTTTTCAGATGATTTATGCAGGTTTTACAGGTTTTTTTATCGTCTTTACGTTCCGCCAAAAGCCTTGTAAACCGGGGCTTTCAGCCGATAAAGGCAGTAAAGAAAACACGACTGATTGGCAAACAGCACGTCCGGGGGGCTACCAAAGCGAACATTTCGACTATGATACCCGGGTGTGCCCAGTTGGCCTGAGCAGCACAGTACTGAAAAATATATGTTTCTTGGAGATACACCATGTCTAATCGCCAAACCGGCACCGTTAAGTGGTTCAACGATGAAAAAGGCTTCGGCTTCATCACTCCTCAAGGTGGCGGTGACGACCTGTTCGTACACTTCAAAGCTATCGAATCCGACGGTTTCAAAAGCCTGAAAGAAGGCCAGACCGTCTCCTTCGTGGCTGAGAAAGGCCAAAAGGGTATGCAAGCTGCACAGGTTCGCCCAGAGTAATTTCTGCGCGCACTAAAAAAACCCCGTCCACGTGACGGGGTTTTTTATGCCTGCAATAAAAGCCTTCGCTAATCAGCCGCAGTTGACACGAGTGATCACCAGATTGTTGTCGGTGTTCAGGTTCAAGCGATCGGAGCGGTACTCGAGCGTGATCATGTCGTTCGGCTTGAGGAAGCGGGCATTTTGCGCCCCGGCTTTGCTGCGCGCCTGCTCCAGAAGCTCTGGAGAAGCTTTCTTGCCAATGGCGAATTCCGCCGCCGATGCTTCACAGCGGCTGTGACCAGCTTCGGTTGCCGCAGATTCCTTTGCCGACTCGCTGGAGGTCGTGCTGCAACCGGCCAGCATGGCAGCGGCCATAAGTGCACCCAGTGTCGCGAACTTCAAAGGCATGAAGCCTCCTTGTTTTCAAAATGGTTAAGCTGAGATCGTGCGACCGCCATTCAAGCGATTGGTTTCACAGCCAAGGCCATCACCCTGCCCCACGACCGGAAAAGCGCCGAGTGTGCCTGAGCGGCACGTACCACTTCATCAATCAATCGTGACTGAATATTAACGGTGTTCAATAGACATCGATGTAGTCATACGGCGGATTCGGCCAGTTCTCCTTCAACGCGTTGAAAATCTGCATCACCCACACCTCATCACTGGCCGCGACATTGCCCACGTAGCCCGAGCCCTTGGCCCAGGTTTCCAGGCGAAACAGCAAGCCGTCGATATCCTGCCCACCGGTAACGCCGGAGGAAATGTAAGCGATGCCGCCCTCGGTCACGCGCAGCTGCGTGTGTTCGTCATCACTGGCCGAGGCGAGCAACTGGCGCACCGCGTCGAGCGTGAGGCCGTCAGGGGTGTTCAAATCGATCTGCACAGCACAATCCTTGGAAGCCTTAAAAGACCAAGTGTCGCATAGCGCTCCGCTCATGCCTAAGTCGCAGTGCCAAATGCCCGACAAAATGGTTAACTCAAATCCAAGATCTTCCGACTATTCGAGCGCTCTCATGACCACCATCAGCATCGACGCCGCCATTAATGCCAAATGGGCAGACGGACACAGCTCTTACAGCCCGGGAACCACCGAGGAGCTTGCGCTGATTGGTATCGATCTATTGGTCAAAGAGTTAGGCACAGAAGCGGCCAAGCAATTCATCAAGCAGATTTTCGAGCGCTACCCCAGCGAACAGGCTGAACACACTGAGAGGGTGTAAAAACCCGCAGGCTGGCACCTGCGGGGGAGTGGCTTACTTCAGACGTTTCAGACGCTCGGTCAGCAAGTCAAAGAAGCCTTGCGCGTCGCCATTTTCCACCCAGAAGGCGTTTTTCGGCGCCTTCAGGCCGTCGTACCAATCGACGATGGTCTGACCGAAAGTCGGCCCTTCACGACTATCCACCACGACATTCACCGAGCGACCGGTGAACAGTTCCGGCTTGAGCAGATAGGCCACAACGGTAGCGTCATGCACCGGACCACCCGGAATACCGTAGTGCTCCATATCGCCTTTGATGTACTCGTTGAGAATGTCGCCGACAATCTTGCTCGCGTTGTTGTTCAGCGCAGCGATCTGTTTCAGGCGCGCATCACTGGTGAGAATCTTGTGGGTCACGTCCAGCGGCAGGTAGGTCAGTTTCACGCCGCTTTTCAGGACCACTTCAGCCGCTTGCGGGTCAGCAAACAGGTTGAATTCAGCCACTGGGGTGATGTTGCCGCCGTTGAAGTGCGCCCCGCCCATGATCACCACTTCCTTGATGCCCTGAACAATTTCAGGCTCCTGGATCAGCGCCAGCGCCAGGTTGGTCTGTGGACCGAGCATGGCGATCGTGATGCTGTGCGGCTTGGCTTTTTTCAGGGTATCGATCAAGTAATTGACCGCATTGCCTTCAGCCAGCCCCTTTTTCGGTTCGTGCACGGTGACACCCGACAGGCCTTCCTTGCCATGGATGTTCTCGGCGTAGATCGGTGTGCGCATCAGCGGCTTCGGCGCGCCAGCATAAACCGGTACGTCCTCGCGCCCTGCCCACTCGCGCGCCAGTCGTGCGTTACGCGAAGTCTTGTCGAGGCGCACGTTGCCGGCCACGGTGGTCAGCGCGCGAATGTTCAGTTCGTCCGGCGAGGCAAGGGCGAACAGCAAGGCGACCACGTCGTCGGCACCAGGGTCGGTGTCAATGATCAGGTCGATTTTTTCCGCCGCCTGGGCGCCGGTGGCAGAGATAACGGACAAAAGCAGCAGGCTCCGGAGCAGTTGGTGCAGTTTCTGAGCATAGCGTTGCATGGCGCATTCCTTGTGCTTGTGAAATCAAAAGTTAAAAGGTGACTCCAGCGACCAGCACGATGTTGCAGTACGGCTGACATTCGCCTGTACGAACAATCGCCCGTGCCTGTCGGCTGAGCACCTTGAATTGCTCGTGACTGAGCAGATCACGACGGCCCAGAACGCCCTCTTCATTCAACGCGTCCAGCGCATTCAGTGCGGTCGGTTGCTTGTCGAAGATTTCTTTGGCCAGTGCATGGCTTTCCACCTGCATCTCGCTGAGCACGACCTTCAGGGTGCTGACGAAATCCGGGATGCCGTGAGTCAGCGCCAGATCAATCAGCTCGACACCCGGCGGCACTGGCAGCCCGGCATCACCAATGACCACCATGTCGCCATGGCCCAGGGACGCGATCAGCCGCGACAATGCGACGTTGAGCAGAGGAGTCTTTTTCATGCGGGTTTAAAGGCCTGTACGTCGGATAGAGTTGGAATGGACGGCTGTGCGCCGGCGCGGGTTACCGATAACGCGGCGGCGATCTGCCCGAAACGAATCGCCTCGGCCTCGGACCTGCCATTGGCCAGCGCAGCGGCGAAACCACCCACGAACGTGTCGCCTGCGGCCGTGGTGTCGACGGCCTTCACTTTGGGCGCCGGGAAATGCTCAAAGCTTTGGCCATTGGCGAACAGCGAGCCTTGCGCACCAAGGGTAATAATGACTTTGCCCGCACCCATGGCGATCAACTGACTGGCTGCACTTTCTGCCGTTTCCTGCGAGTCCACCGGCAACCCGCTCAACACGGTCGCTTCGCTCTCATTGGGGATCAGGTAGTCGATCGCCGCAAACCAGTCTGCCGGCAGTGGACGACTGGCCGGTGCCGGATTGAGGATCACGATTTTACCCAGCGCGCGCGCGCGCTTGAGCGCATGCCCCACCGTGGCATCCGGAATCTCGAGCTGACAGATGATCACGTCGGCGGCTTGCAGCACCACATCAAACCGGTCGATCACTGCGGGCGTCATGGCGCCATTGGCGCCGGCGACGATGACAATGGCGTTCTGACTGTTGTCATCGACCACGATCAACGCCACGCCACTGGAGTCATCGACAGCGCTCACTGCCTGGCAATCGATCTGTTCGGCCAACAAGGCGTTGCGTAGTTGCACGCCATAATCGTCGCTGCCAACACAGCCAACCATCGCCACCTGCGCGCCCAAACGCGCTGCGGCCACCGCCTGATTGGCGCCCTTGCCGCCGGAAACCGTGGCAAACGAATGACCGATCAACGTTTCGCCGCCGACCGGCAGCCGTGGCGCCCGGGTAACCAGATCCATGTTCAGGCTGCCTATTACCACTACATTTGCTGGCATACATCATTACTCGTCAATTCGGTTTCAGCGGTATTCGGTGAACACGCCGGACAACGGTGCGGTCGATTCGCGCAAGACAATACTCGGGGTCACGATCCGTTGATCAGTGCCCAGGCTCGGCGTGGCAATCCTGCGCAGCAGCACTTCGGCCGCCATCTCGCCCAGTTGCAGGATTGATTGCCCCACCGTGGTGAGTGCCGGGTAGACGTAACGACTCATCTGGATATCGTCGAAACCAATCACCGACAGCTCGCTCGGCACGCGCACATTGCGCTCCGCCGCCGCTCGCAGCACACCAATGCCGATCATGTCGTTACCGGCAAAGATTGCGCTCGGCGGATTGCGCTCGAGCAGAATCGCCGCTGCGTTGTACCCGCCAGTACTGGTGAAATCGCTTTCCAGCATGCGCCCCTGACGGACGTCAACGCCCGCCTCTTTCAGCGCTCGGCAATAACCGGCCAGACGCATCTGCGCAACACTGGTGCTGGCCGGGCCGCCGATGGTGGCGATGTCGCGGTGCCCCAACTCAAGCAAGTGCCGGGTCGCGAGGTAAGCGCCGTATTCGTGGTCGATACGCACCAGATCGGCATCGACGCCATCCAGACCTCGGTCGACGATGACCATCGGCGTTTTCACCCCGGCCAACCCCTGCGCCAGGCCGCTGTCACCGCCAGCGGAAGCAACGATCAAACCGTCGATGCGTTTCTCCAGCAACACGCGCAAATAGCTGCGCTGCTTGTCGGGATTGTCGTCGGAGTTGCAGAGGATCACGCAATAGCCGTTACGCTCGCAATAATCCTCGATGCCCCGCGCCAACTCGGCGAAGTACGGGTTGAGACTGTTGGGCACCAGCAGGCCGATGGTTGCAGTGGTCTTGGCTTTGAGCGAGCGCGCCACCGCACTCGGCACATAGTCGAGGCTCTTGATCGCCGCCTCGACTTTCAACCGCACCTCCCGACTCACCGGCCGGGTGTTGTTCACCACATGCGACACCGTCGTGTAGGAAATCCCCGCGAGGGCTGCCACATCCTTGATCGTTGCCATCTCTTAGCCCCGGCGACTGGCGCGCTGACTGCGATAAGTGTCGAGCACCACCGCGATCACGATGACGGCGCCGGTGATGATTCGTTTGGTCGGTTCAGTCGCACCGATCTGCGCCAAACCTGCCGCCAGGACCGAAATGATCAAGACCCCAAAGAATGTGCTGATCACCGAACCACGCCCGCCCATCAGGCTGGTACCGCCGATAACCACAGCTGCGATTACCTGCAACTCCAGACCGGAACCGGCATTCGGGTCAGCGGCTTCCAGACGGGAAATCTGAAACAGCGCAGCGATACCGGCCAGCAGCCCCATCAGGCTGAAGACCAGAATCTTGTAGGGTTTCGGATTGATCCCCGCGAGGCGCACCGCCTCTTCGTTGGTGCCAATGCCGATCAGGTAGCGACCGAATACGGTACGGGTCAACACGGCCTGAGCGATGATAATCACCAGCAAAGCAATGATAAACGATGGCGAGATGCCGAACGCGATCGGGTTCGACAGCCAGGCAAACGAATCACCGATGTACGCGGTGCGCGATCCCGTCATCTGATAAGCCAGACCCCGAGCCATTTCCAGCACACCGAGAGAAACGATGAACGATGGAATCCGCCACGCCACCGTGATCGAACCGGTGACGGTGCCAGCCAGCGCCGCCACTGCCATTCCGAGCAACGCCGACGGCAATACGCTCCAGCCCCAACCGAGAATGGCGACGCTGACCGTCGAAGCGGCAAGCGCCAATACCGAACCCACCGAAAGGTCGATGCCGCCGATGATCAACACGAAGGTCATGCCGACCGCCAGCACCATCAGATCAGGGATCTGGTTGGCCAGCGTACTGAAGGTGTTATAGGACAGAAAGTGGCTGCTCAAGACCGAGAACAGCGCAATCATCGCCAGCAAGGCGCCGGCCAGGCCCAGATAAGTGCCCAGACCGTAGAAGTTGCCACTACGTTTGCCGGCAGGAGATGCAGTTTTCATGGGAGATCCCTAGGCGCCGCTTCATTGAGCAACGCATCACGTTTTTGGTAGCCGGCGAACGCGGCGGCAAGCAAGTCATCCTGGGTCCAGCTGTCGCGCTCGAAGGTGTCGATCAACCGGCCGGCCGACAACACGCCGATGCGGTCACAGATCAGCATCAACTCACGCAGATCACTGGAGACCACCACCAGCGCTTTGCCCTGGCGCGTCAGTTCGCCGAGCAAGGCATAAATGTCGAACTTGGCGCCGACGTCGATGCCACGGGTCGGCTCGTCGAACAGCAGCACCGAACAGTCGCGCTCCAGCCAGCGGCCGATCACGACCTTCTGCTGGTTGCCACCGGACAACTCTGAAACCAGTTGTGTCGGACTCGAACTGCGGATGCGCATGGCGTCGATCTGACGCTGCGCCAAAGCGATCTCGTCGCCATTGTTGACGACACCACCACTGGAGATTTCCGGCATGTTGCCCAGTGCGATGTTGGCGCTGATCGATTGACTCAGCAGCAGGCCTTCACCCTTGCGGTCTTCGGTAATCAACGCGATACCGTTGCGCACCGCATCGACCGGCGAGCGCACACTGACCACTTTGGCCGGGGAGCCGAGCGCGATGGTGCCGCTGTCGGCAACGTCCGCACCAAAAATCAGTCGCAGCAGTTCTGTGCGCCCTGCCCCGATCAATCCGGAAATCCCGAAGATCTCGCCGGCACGGACTTCGAATGAAACATCGCGCACTTTGTCAGAGCGATTCAAACCCGTGACAGTCAGCGCCGGGGCGCCGATATTGCGCGGGCCCATGTCGATGTGTTCGCCCAGCTCACGACCGACCATCAGCGTAACCAGTTGCTCGCTGTTGTAATTGGCCATCGGCTCGACACAGACCAGATTGCCGTCGCGCAGCACGGCAATGCGCTGTGCGACACGGGCCAGCTCTTCGAGACGGTGGGAAATGTAAATGATCGAAACGCCGCGCGCCTGCAACCGGGTGATCTGCTCGAACAGCATTTCGACTTCACGTGCGGTCAGCATCGCGGTCGGCTCATCGAGAATCAGCACATGGCAATCGCCAATCAGGTTACGGGCGATTTCAACCATCTGCTGATGCCCGATCCCCAGCTCGCCGACCAGCGTATCCGGATCAATCGCGTCGAGACCGACTTGCGCCATGGCTTCGATCGCTGCTTTGCGCAGTTGTTTGCGGCTGATCCAGCCGCCGTTGCTCGGCAGGTTGTCGAGAAACAGGTTTTCCGCGACCGACAGTGTCGGCAACAGATTGAGCTCTTGCATGACCATACGCACGCCGAGTTCTTCAGCCTGGGTGCGGCTGCCCGGACGATAGTCCTTGCCCTGGAATTGCATCTGGCCGGTGGTCGGCGTGACCAGTCCGCCAATGATTTTCGACAGGGTACTTTTGCCGGCACCATTCTCGCCGGTCAGCGCCAGCACTTCACCGCGCATCAGCGTCAGATCGATGCCGGTGAGCACCGGTTGCGCATAGGTCTTACCGATACCGCTGACCGAGAGGACAGCGTTCGGGGCGGAAACTGACATAAAAACTCTCCATGCGCTCGCCCGGACGGACGAGCGCCGTTGTGTCGCCAGAAGACTTACTTGGTGACCAGCTCGACCGGTGTTTCGATCACGCCGTTGGCGCCGCTGTCGACTTTCTCGCCCTTGATGATTTTCAGCGCGGTTTCGATGCCGAACACTGCCTGCTTGGCAGCGAACTGGTCAGCCGTGGCCAACACGCGGCCATCCTTCAACATTGGCTTGATAGCGTTGATGTTGTCGTAACCGACCACCTGAACCTGACCGGCCTTGCCAGCGGCACGTACTGCGGAAACGGCGCCGACGGCCATGCTGTCGTTACCGGCCAGCAGTGCTTTGACGTCCGGGTATTCGCTGAGGATCGAAGCGGCAACCTTGTTGCCCTTGTCGATCTCCCAGTCACCCGATTGCAGGGAAACGATCTTGATCTGTGCGGCGTCCATCGCATCCTTGAAGCCAGCGGTACGTTGCTGAGCGTTGGTCGTGGTGGACACGCCTTCAATGATGCCGACTTCGTCACCGGCCTTGAGCTGCTTGGCCAGGTACTCACCGACCAGACGGGCGCCTTTGCGATTGTCCGGACCTACGAAGGGCACGCTGATGTTTTTGCTTTTGACGATGGCCGGATCGAGTTGGTTGTCGATGTTGATCACGGTGATACCAGCATCGACGGCTTTCTTGATCACCGGCACCATGGCCTTGGAATCGGAAGGCGCGATCACCAGTGCATTGACCTTGGCCAGGATCATTTGCTCGACGATGCGGGTCTGGCCAGCAGTATCGGTTTCATCCTTGATGCCATTAGAGATCAGGTCGAAATCGGCGGAGTGTTCTTTCTGGTACGCCTTGGCGCCATCTTCCATGGTCAGGAAGAATTCGTTGGCCAGAGACTTCATGACCAGCGCAACTTTGGGTTTTTCGGCGGATTCGGCGAATGCCGAGGAGACAGGTAGTGCGGCGGCTGTGGCAGCCAGCATAGCGACAGCAAGAAGACGTCCAGCGAATGGCAGCTTCATGGGTTCACTCCGATCTTATGATTATTGTGAGCAACGCTTGCGCTGGCGTAAGCTACTTGGCTATCTGCAGGGCCATAGTGCCCCGAGAGCGCCGCGCAAACGTTTGCGTAGACCGAACTATGCGAATCCCGCCGACATTTGTCAACAATCAGAAATCGGTATTGATTAAAGGACGAATCCGTTGCTTCGTCCCTTGATGCTCAGGCTGTGGTGTTGACCACGTTGCCGCTGGTGGAGCCCTGGGACATTTCCTTGAGCAACGCCGCCGCGACCTCCATGAGTGCGCCGCTGGTCTGCGCGATCTGACCCTGAATGGACATCACCGCCTGCGACTTGGCCTCAGGCGTCGGATAGCTCGCAGCCTGAGCCGCCGCCAGTTGCTGTTGCTGCTCCTGCAGTTGCTTCTGCAACTCTTTCATCCGCTTGAGCAGCATTTTCACGGTGACATTCAGACTGTCGCCGCTGTCCGCGCTATCGGCCTGACTGGCTTCTTGCGCAGGGCCGCCGGTCCTGACCTGGTTGCTCGGCTCTTTTTCAACGCCCAGCGCCTCGTCGGAAGCGTCCGCTTCTGCCTGGTTCATTGCATTGATCGTCGCTGCGGTTTTACCGCCGATGGTGACTGTACCCGGGTTTGAAAAACCGATCGTCAGTGACATGTGAACTCCCTAAAAAAGCGTTTCCCAGAACAACCATCGGCCTCAAGGCCGGTTTCTTTAGTAAAGAATCCCGAGCCGGCAACCGGTTTCATTCGAAAAGAAGCCGTAGTCCCTTTCGGTGAACCGAACGCGAAAGCGTCCATTGTTCGGAAACCCGGATAAACGCTTCGCCCCACCATTTGCAAATCCATAAAATCTTGATGTAAATCATCAAGTTAAACATTTCTCTAAAGCAAAGTAGGGCTGGTACAGATCCTGCTCCCTAGCCTGCACCCCGAGCATTCAGATCGGCTTGGGGCGCATCTAGATGAACCTGCATCAGCACCGTCTCACTACTAGAGAGAAAAATAATGAAATCTGCTTTCAACACTTTGGTTCCGGGCGCTTTGGCCCTTCTCCTACTCCTGCCCACCGCCCTTCAGGCGAAAGAAGTCGAAACCCAGACCAAGCTCGCTAACGTCGTAGTCCTTGCCACCGGCGGCACCATCGCCGGCGCCGGCGCGAGCGCCGCCAACAGCGCCACCTATCAAGCGGCGAAGGTTGGCGTCGAACAATTGATCGCCGGCATTCCCGAGCTGAGCAAACTGGCAAACGTGCGTGGCGAACAAGTCATGCAGATTGCTTCGGAAAGCATCACCAACGAAAACCTGCTGCAACTGGGTCGTCGCGTGGCCGAACTGGCCGATAGCAAAGACGTCGATGGCATCGTCATCACCCACGGCACCGACACCCTGGAAGAAACCGCTTACTTCCTCAACCTGGTAGAAAAAACCGACAAGCCAATCATCGTCGTCGGCTCAATGCGTCCGGGTACCGCGATGTCCGCCGATGGCATGCTCAACCTGTACAACGCCGTGGCCGTGGCCAGCAGCAAAGAAGCGCACGGCAAAGGCGTACTGGTGACCATGAACGATGAAATCCAGTCCGGTCGTGACGTCAGCAAGATGATCAACATCAAGACCGAAGCGTTCAAAAGTGCCTGGGGCCCATTGGGCATGGTGGTTGAAGGCAAATCCTACTGGTTCCGCTTGCCAGCCAAGCGTCACACCATGGATTCGGAATTCGATATCAAAAATATCAAGAGCCTGCCTGACGTAGAAATCGCTTATTCCTACGGCAACGTCAGCGATACTGCCTACAAGGCTCTCGCACAATCCGGTGCCAAGGCGATCATCCATGCCGGCACCGGTAACGGCTCGGTCTCCTCCCGCGTGGTTCCAGCCCTGCAAGCGCTGCGCAAGGATGGCGTGCAAATCATTCGCTCGTCCCACGTAAACGCTGGCGGCTTCGTTCTGCGTAACGCCGAACAACCAGACGACAAATACGACTGGGTTGTCGCTCACGACCTGAACCCGCAGAAAGCCCGCATCCTGGCAATGGTCGCCCTGACCAAAACCAATGACAGCAAAGAGTTGCAACGGATGTTCTGGGAATACTGATGGACTTTCGCCCGGTCAATTCTTGATTGGGCACCCTGCACCACTCGCCTGACGGGCGGGTGGTGCAACGCTCACAAAGCTCTCGCACTTTTCCTACAAAAAACTCGACACGACCTACACCAAAATCCGAAAACCGCTGTCAGAGGATTTTCTTGTATTTTAAGCAGTTGCGAAAATGCTTACAGTTAAATACTGTATGCACGTACAGCTTAATAAGGATAACCTCGTGGCCACCTCCCCTGATGCTCCTGACGCTTACGAACGCATAGGCATGCGCGTTCAGAAAATCATCAATTCCCCCACCGCACAAAAAGCCAAAGCCGCACTGATCTTTCGTCTTCCGGACGAGCCGATGGACGAGTGGGAGCGCCTGCTTGAGGAAATCGACGAGAACGACAACGTCACCCTCGCTTATCGCGACGACGGTGGCGTGCAGATTTTTTGGGTTGTGCCGAAGGAAGATTGATTCAATGAGTGTCCGCTGTTTTGCTTTGCTGTTGTTGTTTTTCGCCATGGGTGCCCAGGCTGGCGCACCCCGCACATTCACCGAAGCCAAGAAGGTCGCCTGGAAACTGTATGCGCCGCAGTCCACAGAGTTTTATTGCGGGTGCAAGTACACTGGCAATAAAGTTGATCTGAAGGCTTGCGGTTACGTACCGCGCAAGAATGCCAAGCGCGCATCACGCATCGAGTGGGAACACATTGTGCCGGCCTGGCAGTTCGGCCATCAGCGCCAATGCTGGCAGGAAGGCGGACGCAAGAACTGCACCCGTTACGACCCGACCTATCAAAAGGCCGAAGCCGATTTGCATAACCTGGTGCCAAGCATTGGCGAGGTCAATGGCGATCGCAGCAACTTCAGCTACGGCTGGTTGCCCGTGCAGTCCGGGCAATACGGTTCGTGCCTGACCCAGGTCGACTTCAAGGCGAAGAAGGTCATGCCCCGCCCGTCGATTCGCGGCATGATCGCCCGCACGTACTTCTACATGAGCAAGCAATACGGCTTGCGCCTGTCGAAGCAGGATCGCCAATTGTATGAAGCGTGGGACAAGACTTACCCGGTGCAGGACTGGGAGCGTCAGCGTAATCAGAGCGTGGCATGCGTGATGGGACGCGGTAATGAGTTTGTCGGCCCAGTGAACATGAAAGCCTGCGGCTGATTGCAGCGCAGACAAAAAAGGCCTCGAACGTGATGTTCGAGGCCTTTTCATTTGCACCTGATTAGCGGCTTTGTTGTGTCGCCAGCAGCCCATCAAACTCAGTGACTCACGAGGTATGCCACGCTCTTTGATCAGGTATCTGCGCAATATTCATGACGGCTGTCGACTCTTCGGCAATCCAGCCGTAAAAGCCGTCAGTGGCGGTGTCGGCGATTTCCTGGAGAATGTTCTTTTCCATGTCGACGTCAGCCAACTCAATCGCTTGCCCCGCTGCTGCCATATCAACTGGCAGAGTCACCGCCCGTTCGTTTACGGCGTGAGCGGATGCTCGACCAGCACCGACTCAACGTTCTGTTTCTTGGCCTTCACCAACGCTGCATCCACTTGCACCTTACGTGCTTCAGCTTCAGCCTGAGAGTTGAACGGACCAATCAGAATTCGCGTTTTGCCGCTGCTGTCCTTGATCACCGTAGGCACGAAGGCGTGCTCGATGAGCCAGCCACTCAGGTCGCTGACAGCCTGTGGCGTTTCACCGCGCACTTCGAGATCCCATTGTGGTGCAGCGGCCGCCGCCGGCGCCGTCACTGCTGCCGACTGTGGTTTTGCTGCGTCTGCATTCTTGCCTTCACCACACCCTGCCAATACCAGTGCCGCGACTACCCAAACCAATTTGCGCACAACGCTTTCCTCGAAATTCTCAAAGCCGCGATCTTATCATTCATAAATACTTCGCGAGCCCCGCAAAATGGGCACAAAACAACGAGATTGATGCTTGCAGCCTCTGTATAGTTACGCCCTGGGAATTAATGCCGCTTCTGCGCGTCAGAAAGAGGCACCCAAACCGTGAGACTTCGCACTAATCTATACGTACACCGACCTCTGCACTGTCTGAATCAGGTGCCCTACAAAGCAATCAAGGAGAAGACCATGCTGATACTCACCCGCAAAGTCGGTGAAAGCATAAACATTGGTGATGACATTACGATCACCATTCTGGGCGTAAGCGGCCAACAGGTCCGCATTGGTATCAATGCTCCGAAAAACGTTGCCGTGCACCGTGAAGAGATTTACCAGCGCATTCAGGCTGGCCTGACCGCCCCGGACAAGCCACAAACTCCCTGAGCCAGATCGCAGTCAGTAGCCAGTCCGTTTACCTTGTGGAATGACTGGCTAGAGATTCACGCGCCGTATTGCCATCCGCTCCCCACTCTGTTGGGCACGGCGCCTGACACGCAAAACCCGACTCCCCTTCCAACCTCTCCGCGCATGCTCTTGCTGCCCGATACTACCTGCCATCCCCGAGGCTGGCTGTCGGACATTTCCGATAGAGCGCAGAGAATTCGCCCTCTAACCGAATGTCACACCACGCGCCATGCCTGTGGCCGCAATCACCATGAGCACCAGCAACAACGCCTCGACATGACTGATTCGCGCGTACAGCTTCGCGCGCCCGGCATCGATTGCTGCGCCGCGTGCGGAAGCGATCCGCCACTTGACCAACGTGATCATCGGGGCGAGTTCTACAATCAGGATCAGCACAAACAGCATCATCTTCAGATGAAACAGTGGCTGATGAAGATAATAGTCAGTGCCCTTTTCAAAGCCTCCAAAAGCCCGCATCCCGCCTGTCACCAGCAGAATCAATGCAGAGATGCCCCATAGGTTATCGGCCAGCAAAACGCGCCGGGGCTCGCCTGAACCGGCAGCAAGGCGACTAAACGCCGTGCCACGCGTCAGTACCGCCCAGAAACCCAAGGCAAATGCCAGCAGATGAACAGCTGCAAGAAACCAATGAACCAGCATCGATACCCCCTCATCGCAGAGTTGAAAATCGGCCAGTCAGTAGTAGTTGAAAAAACCAGGATGTGCCTGCGGGGTGTCGCCAGGCCTTCAGGAGAGATCGAAAGGAAAAATTTCAGCCAGTTGAGGCAAATCGCAGGCAAAAAAAATCCCAAGCAGCTGATGGAAGCTTGGGATTTAAAAATGCATAAACCGTGGTGGTGAACGCGGGACGAATGTTACTTAATCCCACGAACAGTAACAACATTTTTTTGATAACTGGCTGGTTAGTAACACTCGTAACCTGTTCAATATCCACACTTTTTCAAAGGGCGCTGGCGACGAACGGTGAATCGTCAACCAACTGCCTGACCCGACGACGCAGAAATTCGATCAGAGGCGGGAGGCACGACGAGGACTTGCGCACGCCATTCAGCAAGGACCGCTAAACGGTGAAGCACGACGCGCAGTGGATCAACAGGCCTCGCATGGAATTTCGAATGCCCTGAGATCGACTAAACGCGAAGTCCAGCTGGCGCCCTGAGGAGGGTTTTGCAAAAGTTTTGCAAATCGCAGACAACAAAAAAGGGCCCACCTTTCGGTGAGCCCTTCTAGACCGCCCAGCAGAGCGGATTTTATTTGGTAGGCGCGATTGGACTCGAACCAACGACCCCCACCATGTCAAGGTGGTGCTCTAACCAACTGAGCTACGTGCCTGCTGTGAGGCGGCATTCTACGGAATTCCGGAGGGGTGTCAACACCTTTTTTTCACCTAACCCTATGAATATGCAAAATATTTAATTTCGGCTCGCCGACGCAGATTTTCCGGTGGCTGGCGGAGGTTTTTCAACTCGGGTAGGATCGACGCACTCGTAAAATATATTAAACAGAGGCTGCAGGATGGCGAACACCCCTTACCCAGAGTCTTATTACGCTGCGTCGGCCAATGCCGTACCGCCCCGCCCTGCCTTGCAGGATGATGTGGAGACGGACGTCTGTGTGATCGGCGCGGGGTATACCGGATTGTCCTCAGCGCTGTTCCTGTTGGAGAACGGTTTTCGCGTCACCGTGCTGGAGGCGGCCAAGGTCGGGTTCGGCGCCTCCGGGCGTAATGGCGGGCAGATCGTTAACAGTTATAGCCGTGACATTGATGTGATCGAACGCAGTGTCGGGCCGAAGCAGGCGCAGCTGCTCGGGCAGATGGCATTCGAAGGCGGCCGGATCATTCGCGAGCGCGTGGCCAAGTACAACATCCAGTGCGACCTGAAGGACGGCGGCGTGTTCGCGGCGCTGACGGCCAAGCAGATGGGCCACCTGGAATCGCAGAAGCGCCTCTGGGAGCGCTTCGGTCATACGCAACTGGAACTGCTCGATCAGCGCCGCATTCGCGAAGTGGTTGCGTGCGATCAGTACGTCGGCGGCATGCTCGACATGAGCGGTGGGCACATCCACCCGCTGAACCTTGCGCTGGGCGAAGCGGCGGCGGTCGAGTCTCTCGGCGGCACGATCTATGAACAGTCACCCGCCGTGCGCATCGAGCGCGGCGCGAACCCAGTTGTACACACGCCGCAGGGCAAGGTCAGGGCCAAATTCATCATCGTCGCGGGCAATGCCTACCTCGGTAATCTGGTGCCGGAGCTTGCGGCCAAATCGATGCCGTGCGGCACGCAAGTCATCACCACCGAGCCACTGGGTGACGAGCTGGCGAAAGCGCTGCTGCCGCAGGACTACTGCGTTGAAGACTGCAATTATCTGCTCGACTACTACCGCCTCACGGGCGACAAACGCCTGATCTTCGGCGGCGGCGTGGTGTATGGCGCGCGCGATCCGGCGAACATCGAAGCGATCATCCGCCCGAAAATGCTCAAGGCTTTCCCGCAGCTCAAGGATGTGAAAATTGACTACGCCTGGACGGGCAACTTCCTACTGACGCTGTCGCGCTTGCCGCAGGTCGGGCGCCTGGGCGACAACATCTATTATTCGCAGGGTTGCAGCGGCCATGGCGTGACCTACACGCATCTTGCAGGCAAAGTGCTGGCCGAAGCGCTACGCGGTCAGGCCGAGCGTTTTGATGCGTTTGCCGATTTGCCACACTACCCATTCCCCGGCGGGCAGTTGCTGCGTACGCCATTTGCGGCGTTGGGCGCTTGGTATTACGGCTTACGCGACAAATTCGGGATGTAAAAAAGGGCCGCTGAACAGCGGCCCTTCTTATTCAACACCGAACGGTTTCAGAGTTGTTCTCGGGCAATCCCGCTACGGATCCGCAGGATATCCGCCAGCACCGCCAAGGCAATTTCCGCTGGCGTCTTGCTGCCGAGGTTAAGACCGATCGGCGCATGAATCCGCGCCAGCTCCGCCTCGCCCAAGCCGCCAATTCGACGCAAACGCTCGAAGCGCTTCTGTGACGTCTGCAGCGAGCCCATCACGCCAATGTAGAACGCTTCGGTGCGCACCGCTTCCATCATCGCCAGGTCATCGATACGCGGATCGTGAGTGAGCGCTACGACCGCCGTGTCACGATGACAGCCACCGTCAGCAATAAACACCGACGGCAACTGCCGACGAATCTCCACGCCATCCAGCACCACGCCTTCAAGCACCTCGTCGCGCGGATCGCAGAGAATCACCTCAAAACCCAATCCAACGGCAAACTCGGCACACGCTTGCGCCACACTGGAATACCCGGCGAGCAACAAGCGCTGCGCCGCGCCGACACGAGCGCGCACCCGATCAATCTCACGCTCGATCCGCGCGCCCTGCTCGCGATCAGCGAACAGACTGCGTGCACCGCTGGCCAGATCGACCTCGCGAATCAAGCGGCGCTGACCGAGCAGCGCCGACTCCAATTCACGCAGATGCGCCTGTACCTCGCAGTCGGCGTCAAATTTCTCTACCAGCACATCGAGAATTCCGCCACAAGGCAGGCTGACCCGCGAGCGCGGATCATCACCCTCGCCGTAACGCACGACGTTGACCGCATCGAGAAACGCACCTTCGGCGACGCGCTCGAGAAAATCCTCCTCGACGCAGCCGCCGGACAGCGAACCGATCCACTGTCCGCCATCGTTCACCGCCAGCAGCGAACCCGGCGCACGCGGTGCCGAACCATAAGTCGTCAGCACGGTGCAGAGCCAGATGCGCTGCCCCGCCACCGACCACTCCAGCGCGCGGCGCACCACTTGTAGATCGAGATGCTGCATGTCAGTGCGCCTTGTGCTCGATGGACGGTGCGTCGGCTTGCAGCTTCTGCACTTCACTCACCGCCAACTCAGCGGATTGACCACCCCAACCTTGACGCAGGTAGTTGAGCAGATCAGTCAGTTGCTCAGGACTGAGCTTGCCAGCGAAGCCCGGCATCGGTTGCATGTGCTCGAACCCGGAAAACTTCTGCTCGCCGATACCATCCTCGATCACGCGCAACAGGTTGCGTGGGTCTTCCAGACGCAACGTGGTATTACCGCGCATGGCCACCGCGATATGCGGCTTGCCTTCGCCACCGACCGCATGGCAACCGGCGCAGACGTTCAGGTATTCCTGCTGGCCGCGCTGGGCGCTGGCGCTGAGTTTCTCGACTGGCACTTCAACGAGGGCTTTGGCTACCGGCGGTTTGTCGCCGAGCAGGAACGTCGCCATCGCCGCCAGATCGGCATCGCTCAGGCCTTGAGTGCTGTTGTGGAACACCGGGAACATCTCGTTGAACATCGTCCCTTGCGCGCTCATGCCGTGCTTGAGGAACGTGCCCAGATCCTGCTCGTTCCAGCCGCGCGCGGCCAGATCAGTGGCCAGCAGGCTCGGTGCCAGATAACCATTGAGGATGCCGCCAGTCAGACGCTTGTCCAGCTGCATTGCGCCCGGCAGGCCGCGCGGTGTGTGGCATTCGCCGCAGTGACCGAGTACTTCGACCATGTACTGGCCGCGCTTCCAGGCTTCGCTTTTGCCTTCGGCCGGCTCCAGTTTCAGGGCCTTGCCGTACATCATGTTCCAGCCGATCAAGCCCGGACGCACATTAAACGGGAAGCTCAGGCTGGTAACCGGGGCTGCGCGCTCGATCGGCTCGATGGTTTTCAGATACGCATGGATCGCATCCGAGTCTTCGCGCGGCATCAGGTGATACGAGGTATACGGCATAGCCGGATACAAATTCGCGCCATCGCGACGCTTGCCTTCAGTCAGCGCCGCGAAGAACTCATCATCGTTGTACAAACCGATGCCGTGCTCTTTGCTCGGGGTAATGTTGGTGCCGTAGATCGTGCCGAACGGCGAGACGATCGGCAGGCCGCCGGCAAACGGCGCGCCGCCCGGTGCAGTGTGGCAAGCCATGCAGTCAGCGGCGCGGGCGAGGTATTCGCCGCGCTTGACCTGATCATCGGCGTGGGCAAACAACACCGGCGCAGCGAGGCCGACCGCCAGGGTCAGGCGAGTCAGAAAAAGCTTCATGCTTAACCCTCCTTGACCAGGCCGAGATCGGTCAGCACGTTGCGGGTAGCGTTGTAGTAACGCACGTACCCGGTGCAACGGCAGACGTGATGGCCGAGGCTGTCCTCGATGACTTGTTCGAGCTTGCTTTGCACGGTCGGCTGGCGCTGCAGCTTCTCGACCAGCACGGTCGCGGCGTTAACGAAGCCCGGCGCGCAGTAGCTGCACTGGAAGGCGAACTCGTCGACGAAGCGTTGCTGGATCGGATTCAGCTCGGTGACCTGACCGCTCTCGTCACGCTTGGCGTGAGACTCGATGGTGCGGACTTTCTTGCCTTCGAAATAGTGCGCGCCGGTGATGCAAGTGCGCACTTCTTCGCTGGTGCCGTCCGGGTTATCGACGATCACCACGCAGGCGTGGCAGATGCCCTGACCGCAGCCCAGGCGCGAACCGGTGAGGTTCTTGTATTCATGCAGGTAGTCGATCATCGGCAGGTCATCAGGGATGTCCACCGGGCCGACGGATTGACCATTGAGGGTCAGTTGAAGCGGACGGTTAGCCATTGAGGGCCTCCTTGATGCGCGCAGCAGTGATTGGCAGGTCGCGAACACGTTTACCGATGGCGTGGGCCACGGCGTTGCCGATGGCACCGACGATCGGGATCATCACCACTTCGGCGATGCCTTTGGACGGATCACTTGGCGACAGTGCCGGCAGAATCTCCGACGTCTGTTTCCACACGGCAACGTGACGCGCCATCGGCAAACGGTAACGGTTGAAGTTCCAGTCACCCTCCCCCGGGCCGCCTTCATACAGCGGCATTTCCTCCATCAAGGCGTGGCCGATGCCCATGGCGATACCACCTTCGAGCTGGCCCTTGACCAGTTCTTCGACCAGCACCCGACCGCACTCGACCCACGAATGGTGGTTGAGCACTTCGACTTCCGCCGAGCCTTTGTTGACCTTCAGTTCGACCAGTGTCGCGACCGGGCTGTAGTAAGTCACGGCAGCGTTGTTCAACTGGACAACCGGGTAATTGATGTTCTGGCGATCCAACAGGTGGAAACCAGCGGTGTTCATCAGCGCCTTCTTCGCCTTCGGCGCGCCATCGCCATATTTCACCGCCAGACCGTCGAGCGGCAGCCGCTCGCGCACGCCGTCGATGCTGTATTCGGCTTCAGCCCAGCTCCAGCGGTTGAATGCGTGAACGGTGGCGCCGGTCACCAGACCACGCTCATGAGCGTGTTTGGCCAGTTCTTCGAAGCTCAACGGTTGCATGCCGTTGGCCGTGAGTTTGCCGTCGACCCAATGCGCATCTTCGCGACGCACCACGTAAGGGTTGGCTTGACCGCCATAAGGACCCTGACGCCAGATTTCCATGGCCGCCGGCCACAAGCCGTTGTTGAACAGCACGCGTGCCGCTTCACGGGTGGCGTGACTGAAGTAGTACGCCGAGTTGGTCGCCGACGAGGCCGAAGCCAGTTTGCCGACCCAGCGCGGGTTGCGCAGCAGGCTGTCCTGCTCGGCCTGGCTCATGATGTAAGGGTTGCCGCTGGTGATCAGCTGCATTTCCTTCCACTCGGTTTCGCCAGTCTTCACTTCGTGCGCCGGGCTGCCGAGGAAATCGGCAACCACTAGGGCTTGCGAGGTGGACATGCCGGTGCCGATTTCAATGCCGATGTGGCGCAGAGTGATGCGACCGTCAGCCGTGAATTCGATGCTGGCCATCGGCGCTTCAGAACCGGTGCCGAAGTCTTTCTGGCAAATGGCGAAACCGACGCCGTACCAGTTGTCCGGGTCTGCCGCTTCGCGTTGTTTCTTGATCGCGTCGCGGTTTTTCCAGACTTCGTGCACCGAGGCTTTGTCGAGAATTTCATGCAGGCGCAGAGCACCGGCCGGAATCGCGCCCTGGGTGTTTTTCATGCCGGAACGCAGGGCGTTCTTGCGACGCAGATCGATCGCATCGACACCGAGGCGATTGGCGATTTCGTCGACCATCATCTCGGTCGCCGCCATGCTTTGCAGGGTGCCGTAACCGCGCATCGAACCTGCCTCAACACCACGCGAGTGATAGGCGGTGACTTGCAGGTCGTTCTGCGGCATGTAGTAGATCGACTGCGCGGCTGTTGCACCCACTGCGGCTACGGATGGGCTGTAATTGATCCGGCCGCCACCGTCGACGCTCATTTCGGCACGGAAAATCTTGAAGGTGTAGTCATTCTTGTCCACGGCCAACTGGTAGCGGATGTCGAACGGGTGGCGCTTGATGCCACTCTGGAACTGCTCGTAGCGGTCGTTGGCCAGACGCACCGGCACACCCGCGCCATACAGCGCCGCGAGGGCTGCGTAGTAGACGAAGATGTTGTGGTCTTTGGAACCGTAACCGACGGTGTAACCCGGGTGCATGTTCAGGTTGTCGAGGCCGAAACGCGACGGCGCGATCATCTTCGCGGTTTCGGTCGCTGCCTCCAGCGGGCACTGGGTGGCCACGACGAAATGCAGGGTCTTGGTTTTCGGGTCGTACCAGCCGTTGCCGTTGTCCGGTTCCATGGCGGCCGGCTCGATCGACGGGGTCTTGTAGCGCTCGTCGAACACCAGCCAGTTGTCTGGTGGCGTATCGATCTCTTGCTTCATGCGGTCGGCGTAGAACAAGCCGCGCTCGGTCAGATTGCCGTGCAGGTTCGGCTGGGAATTCCACACCGGACGACGGTTCTTCAGCATCGGGAACAGGATCGAATCCTTGAGGCTGGCGAATTCGTCTTCGTCGGCCGAGGTCGCACCGCCGACGCGCACGTAGCGGAAGCTGCCGTAGGGGTCGCCTTCGTAGAACGGCGCTACATTGCCATAGCGGATTGCTTTGTCATTGAATTTGAGTTTGTTCTTGGCCTGGCGGAAACGCTCGAAGTCATTCCAGATCAGGATTGCCACCGGGTGACCGATGAACATCGGCACTTTGCCTTCTGGCAGCAGTGGATCCGGCGCGTGCTCTTCGGGGAAGACGATGCCGTCCTTGTTCAGATCAGCGGCGGTGACAATGCGGTCAGGCTGCAAGTCAGCGCCAAGCCACGACAGGTCGTAGCCGTCGTAGATGCGGTCAGCCTTGATGGTTTTCAGCAGCATGGCGTGGCCTTGCTGCTCAGGCCAGCCCGGCATGTCCTTGGAACGGATGTCGCGGGCAAAGACTTTGCTGCCGCAGACCTTGGACAGTGCATCGTTGCGCTGACGCGCCTTGCCGTTGTTGCCGAGCCACTTCTCGGACGGCACGGTGACGGTATTTTCCATCAAGGCAGCCAGCGCCTGACTGCTGAGCGGCGTGAGCGTGACGCTCACACCCGCCACCAGCCCGCCCTGGAGGAACGAGCGCCGGGATATTTCACGGTTGGACATGGATCATCCTCTGGGCGGTTATGTGTCCGCCCTTCTGGTTATCTACTGGGGAATCTCGAGTCTTGCAGAAGCCTTTCTTGGCTAAACAAAAGGCGTGATGACAGTGCAAAGCTGACCGAAAGGTTAACTTTAAAGGTTTCTGCGCTCGCAGCAAACAACCAGTTACAAAAATTTGACTAAAGGATCAAAAAATCAATGCGACGTGGCACCGCAGGAGCTCGTTGAACATACCAACGCTCCCACATGGGGATTTGTGTCGAATTCAGAATCAGGGGGAAGGAGCAGAGGGAAAAGCCAAATTTCAGACACAAAAAACCCCGGTCTTTCGACCAGGGTCTTTGCTATCGATTCCGAATCAGCCAACGGCTGTTTTCGGTGCTTCAAGGCGTTCAGTGGTCCTTGGAGCAGATATGGCGCAGCGGACGGGACTCGAACCCGCGACCCCCGGCGTGACAGGCCGGTATTCTAACCGACTGAACTACCGCTGCGTATCGCTTTGAGCTTGCGCTCAAGTAACTCGTTTTGACTGCAAGCTTCGGTGCTTTGCAATCGCGAACCAGACAAGTCTGATTCGTAAAATATGGCGCAGCGGACGGGACTCGAACCCGCGACCCCCGGCGTGACAGGCCGGTATTCTAACCGACTGAACTACCGCTGCGCGTCGGTGCAGGCACTTTCAGCCTACGCTCTTGCTTACGCAAGTCTCTCGGGGAGTGGTGGGTGATGACGGGATCGAACCGCCGACATTCTGCTTGTAAGGCAGACGCTCTCCCAGCTGAGCTAATCACCCGTTTGCATCTCCGAGGCCGCGAAATTTACGCAGGTAGCGAACCTAAGTCAATAGCAGGATTGAAGTTTTTCTGAAAAAGACGAAATTGTTTCGATCCTGCAAGACCGCCTTCGCGAGCAAGCTCGCTTCCACAGGGGATTGCATTCCAAATGTGGGAGCGAGCTTGCTCGCGAAGGCGTCAGTTCATTCAACGCAAATTCAGGCGAAAAAGGCGACCTACTCGCTGTAGATCATCTTTTTCGTCATGCCGCCATCAACGACGAATTCCTGTCCGGTAACAAACCCGGCATTCCTTGACAGCAACCAGGCAACCATCGCCGCCACATCCTCGACCGTCCCTACCCTGCCCGCAGGATGCTGAGCATGGTCGGCATCGGCCAACGGCTCAGCGCGACGCGCAGAAGGATCACGCGCATCAATCCAGCCCGGACTGACCGCGTTGACGCGAATCTCCGGCCCCAGACTGATCGCCAGCGCATGCGTAAGCGCCAGCAAGCCGCCCTTGCTCGCCGCATAAGCCTCGGAGTCCGCTTCCGACTGCCGCGCACGAGTAGAGGCCAGATTGACGATCGAACCGTTGTGCGCACGCAGATACGGCGCACAGTGCTTGGCCAACAGCATCGGCCCACTGAGATTCACCGCCAGCACCCGATTCCAGTAAGCCAGATCTAGGCTTTCCAGTGTGATGTTGTGCGGATCAGCGACCGCCGCGTTGCACACCAGTGCATCGAGACGACCAAACTGACCCAGCACTTCAGCCACGCCGAGTGCCACCTGACTTTCCTCGGCAACGTCCATGGCAATAAACCAGGCGTTTTCACCCAGCACTTTCGCCACTTTTGAACCGCGCGCCCGATCCAGGTCGGTCAACACGACTTGCCAGCCCTCGCTGATCAGCCAGGCAGCGATGCCCAGACCGATACCGCGCGCAGCACCCGTGACCAGCGCAACGCGGCCATGGGTACCTGCTGTCGGCGTAGACAACTCGATCACAACGCGGCCAGACCGCGCGCCAGGTCGGCTTGCAGGTCAGCGACGTCTTCCAGACCGACCGCGATGCGAATCAGGCTGTCACGGATGCCCGCCGCTTCACGCTCTTGCGGCGCCAGACGGCCGTGAGAGGTGGTGCTTGGGTGCGTGATCGTGGTCTTGCTGTCGCCGAGGTTGGCGGTAATCGAAATCAGCCGGGTCGCATCGATGAAGCGCCAAGCGCCCTCTTTGCCGCCCTTGACCTCAAAGCTTACAACCGCACCGAAACCCTTCTGCTGACGCTGAGCCAATTCGTGCTGCGGATGGCTCTTGAGGCCAGCGTAATGCACCTTCTCAATGCCGTCCTGCTGCTCCAGCCATTCAGCTAGCGCCTGAGCATTCGCGCAGTGCGCCTTCATCCGCAGGTTCAGGGTTTCCAGACCTTTGAGGAAGATCCACGCGTTGAACGGGCTCAGGGTCGGCCCGGCAGTGCGCAGGAAGCCGACGACTTCTTTCATCTGCTCACTGCGACCGGCCACCACACCACCCATGCAACGGCCCTGGCCGTCGATGAACTTGGTCGCCGAGTGCACGACGATGTCTGCGCCCATTTTCAGCGGCTGTTGCAACGCTGGCGTGCAGAAGCAGTTATCGACGACCAGCATCGCGCCTTTGGCGTGAGCAATTTCAGCCAGTGCGGTGATGTCGACCAACTCGGCCAACGGATTCGACGGTGACTCGACAAAGAGCAGTTTGGTGTTGGATTTGATTGCCGCATCCCAACCCGACAGGTCGGCCAAAGGCACGTAATCGACTTCCACACCGAAACGCTTGAAGTACTTCTCGAACAGGCTGATGGTCGAACCGAATACGCTGCGCGAAACCAACACATGGTCGCCGGCGCTGCACAAGCTCATCACCACCGCCATGATGGCGGCCATGCCGGTTGCGGTCGCAACGGCTTGCTCGGCGCCCTCCAGCGCAGCAATGCGCTCCTCGAACGCGCGCACGGTCGGGTTGGTATAACGCGAGTAAACGTTACCCGGCACTTCCCCGGCGAACCGTGCGGCCGCGTCGGCAGCGGTGCGGAACACATAGCTGGAGGTGAAGAACATCGGATCACCGTGCTCGCCTTCCGGCGTACGGTGCTGACCGGCACGTACGGCCAGGGTATCGAACGCTACGCCTTCGAGGTCGCTGTCCAGCCGACCGGCATCCCATTCCTGACTCATGCTGTCACTCCTTGCCCTGTTCTCGAAAATTGAAAGTCAGATACAAAACCGGCCCCTCAGGGCCGGTGATAACTCAGTTGTTGTACAGATCGATGATCGCACTGACCGCCTGGGTCTTGACCTTCGAGGCATCGTTGCGTGCCTGCTCGATCTTGTCCAGGTAAGCCTCGTCGACGTCACCGGTAACATACTTGCCGTCGAACACCGCGCAATCGAAATTCTCGATCTTGATCTTGCCGCCGCCAACCGCTTCGATCAAGTCAGGCAGGTCCTGATAGATCAGCCAGTCAGCGCCGATCAGATCCGCCACGTCCTGAGTCGAACGGTTGTGTGCGATCAGTTCGTGCGCGCTCGGCATGTCGATACCATAAACGTTCGGGAAGCGTACCGCTGGCGCTGCCGAGCAGAAGTAGACGTTTTTCGCGCCGGCTTCGCGGGCCATCTGGATGATCTGCTTGCAAGTGGTGCCGCGCACGATCGAGTCATCGACCAGCATCACGTTCTTGCCGCGGAATTCCAGCTCGATGGCGTTGAGCTTCTGGCGAACCGACTTCTTGCGCGCCGCCTGGCCCGGCATGATGAAGGTACGACCGATGTAACGGTTCTTGACGAAACCTTCGCGGAATTTCACGCCCAGGTGGTTGGCCAGCTCCAGTGCCGCGGTACGGCTGGTGTCCGGAATCGGGATAACCACATCGATGTCATGCTCTGGACGCTCGCGCAGGATCTTCTCGGCGAGTTTCTCACCCATGCGCAGGCGAGCCTTGTAGACCGACACGCCGTCGATGATCGAGTCCGGACGCGCCAGGTAGACGTGTTCGAAAATGCACGGGGTCAGGGACGGATTGGTCGCGCACTGACGGGTGTGCAGCTTGCCGTCCTCAGTGATGTAGACCGCTTCGCCCGGCGCCAGGTCGCGAATCAGGGTGAAACCGAGCACGTCCAGCGAAACGCTTTCGGAGGCGATCATGTATTCAACGCCTTCGTCAGTGTGACGCTGACCGAACACGATCGGACGAATGCCGTGCGGGTCACGGAAACCGACGATGCCATAACCGGTGACCATCGCCACAACGGCGTAACCGCCAACACAACGATTGTGCACGTCGGTCACGGCGGCAAACACGTCTTCTTCGGTCGGTTGCAGCTTGCCGCGCTGGGCCAGCTCGTGAGCGAACACGTTGAGCAGCACTTCCGAGTCGGAACTGGTGTTGACGTGACGCAGATCGGATTCGTAGATCTCTTTGGCCAACTGCTCAACGTTGGTCAGGTTACCGTTGTGCGCCAGAGTGATGCCGTAAGGCGAGTTGACGTAAAACGGTTGGGCTTCGGCCGAAGTCGAGCTACCCGCGGTCGGGTAACGGACGTGGCCGATCCCCATGTGGCCGACCAGACGCTGCATGTGACGCTGTTGAAAGACGTCACGCACCAGGCCATTGTCCTTGCGCAGGAACAACCGGCCATCATGGCTGGTCACGATACCGGCAGCGTCCTGGCCGCGGTGCTGGAGCACGGTTAGCGCGTCATACAGCGCCTGATTGACGTTCGACTTACCGACGATACCGACGATGCCACACATGCGACGCAACCCCTACTTAATGGATCTGAACTGAACAACACTCACTGAGGCGTTTTCGCCGACGGCAAGAGTTGCTCCTTGAACGGAATATCAGCGGGTACGCTGATTCCGCTGGCAAGCCACTGACTGCTCCACCCGAGAATCAGGTTTTTGGACCAATCAGCGACCAATAGAAATTTTGGTACGAGCTGTGATTCTTTCCACCACCCGTCCTGCTGTACCGGCCCCAGGCTCAACAGCCCGACCGCCACGACCACCAGCAACACGCCACGCGCTGCGCCGAAGGCCATGCCGAGGAATCGATCGGTCCCGGACAACCCGGTGACGCGAACCAACTCGCCGATAAGATAATTGATCATTGCGCCCACGATCAGTGTGGCGACAAACATGATGGCACAGCCCGCGATCACGCGAGCCGATGGGGTTTCGATGTATCCGGCGAGGTACTCGGACAGTGAGCCACCGAACATCCAGGCGACGACTCCTGCGATGATCCAGGTCACCAGCGATAATGCTTCCTTGACGAAGCCGCGGCTCAAACTGATCAAAGCGGAGATGGCGATGATTGCAACGATCGCCCAGTCAACCCAGGTAAATGGCACAGTGCAGCCTACAGACGGATAAGGCGGCGCATTTTAGCAGAGCGCATGCCTCTCGGTAAGCTGCGATTGTCAGTGCATTTCAATCGGCGCGATAGTTTTTAGCCGCGCTCAGGCTGGAAGCGCACGACAAAGCCCTTGAGGTTCTGCTGACGACCCAACAGATCACGCAGACGATCGGCTTCGGCACGCTCGATCAGCGGACCGACAAATACCCGATTCTTGCCATCGGCCGAACGGATATAGGCGTTGTAGCCTTGGCTGCGCAGGGTTTTCTGCAAACTCTCTGCACTGGCGCGACTCGACAGACTGGCCAGCTGCACCGACCAGCTCACCGACAGGCCATTGGCATCGACGCGGCTTTGCGTGGTGTCCGGCTTGGTCGAAGACGCAGTGATCGGCTGAGCAGGCGCCGGAATCGGCTTGGCCACCGCCGGCGGCGCAACAGGCTTGGTGATCATGATGGGAGCCGTCGGCGTCGCGGCGACGGGCGCAGCAGGCGCTGTGTCTTCGGCGACTTCTTCATCAGTCGGCACCGGCTCTTGCGGCAAGGCTTGCGGCTCGGGAACAGCCACCGTCTCCATCTGCACTTGCGGCACGACAGGCGCTTGCGGCGCGGCGGGTGCTTCGACGGTCACCTGACGTTGCTCGTCCTGACGGGAAAACAGCATCGGCAGGAAAATCACTGCCAGCGCGACCAGCACCAAAGCGCCAACCATGCGCTGCTTGTACGCTTTATCCAGCAAAGCCATTTGCCGCTTCCTCCGTGGAGCGCCGGGCCAGCCATTCAAGGGCTTCGGCGACACAATAAAATGATCCGAACAACAGAATCTCGTCGTCACTGGTGGCTACTGCGCACTGCCCTTCCAGCGCAGCGGCGACACTGTCGTAAGACGTGACCGACGCACCAAGGTTCTGCAATGCAGCGTTTAATTCAGCCACCGGACGGGCACGCGAAGAATCCAGCGGCGCCACCGCCCAATGCTCGACACTAGCATTCAATTCGCTGACAACACCATCCAGATCCTTGTCGGCCAACAGACCAAACACCGCCAGGCGCTTGCCGACCGGTGGTCGCGAGGCCAGACGACGAGCCAGATACTCGGCGGCATGCGGGTTATGCCCGACATCCAGCAACAGGTTCAGGCGCTTGCCGTTCCAATCGAACGAGCGGCGATCCAGTCGACCGACCACACGAGTCGCCTGCAAGGCCGCGACAATCTGCTGCGCATTCCACGGCAAACCGAGCAGCAAGTACGCCTGCAACGCCAACGCGGCGTTCTCCATCGGCAGATCAAGCAGCGGCAAGTCACGCAATTCGACAACCTGACCCCGCGCGTCGGTGCCGCGCCACTGCCAGTGCTGATCGGTGATACCGAGGTCAAAATCACGCCCACGCAGGAAGAACGGACAGGCCAGCTCACGCACTTTATCGAGCAACGGCTGCGGAGGATTCAGATCGCCGCACAGGGCTGGCTTGCCCTGGCGGAAGATCCCGGCCTTCTCGAAAGCCACCGATTCGCGGGTATCGCCCAGATAATCGGCGTGATCGACGCCAATACTGGTAACCAGCGCGATATCGGCATCGACCACGTTGACCGTGTCCAGCCGCCCGCCCAGCCCGACTTCCAGCACCACCGCATCCAGCCCGGCCTGCTGAAACAGCCAGAACGCCGCGAGGGTGCCCATTTCGAAGTAAGTCAGGGAAGTGTCGCCGCGCCCGGCCTCGACTGCTGCAAAGGCTTCGCACAGCTGCGCGTCAGTGGCTTCGACGCCATTGAGCTGCACCCGCTCGTTGTAACGCAGCAGGTGCGGAGAATTGTAGACACCAACGCTCAGGCCCTGCGTCCGCAGCAATGAAGCCACGAAAGCGCAGGTCGAACCCTTGCCGTTGGTGCCGGTGACCGTGATCACCCGAGGCGCCGGCTGGCCCAGCCCCATGCGGGACGCTACCTGTTGCGAACGCTCCAGGCCCATGTCGATGGCCGACGGATGCAACTGCTCAAGGTAGGCGAGCCATTCGCCAAGGGTGCGCTCGGTCATAGGCCAGCAGGGACCGGTGGAACCACGATCGGCTCGATTGGCGCGGCGACGAATTTCGGCGTCGGCTTGCCAGTCATTTGTGCCAGCAGGTTACCCAGACGCGGGCGCAGTTCCTGACGGTGGATGATCATGTCGATCGCGCCGTGTTCCAGCAGGAATTCGCTGCGCTGGAAGCCTTCCGGCAGCTTCTCACGCACGGTTTGTTCGATAACGCGCGGACCAGCGAAGCCGATCAGGGCTTTCGGCTCACCGACGATCACGTCGCCAAGCATCGCCAGACTCGCCGAAACACCGCCGTAGACCGGGTCGGTCAGCACGGAGATGAACGGAATGCCTTCTTCACGCAGACGCGCCAGCACTGCCGAAGTCTTGGCCATCTGCATCAGCGAGATCAGCGCTTCCTGCATGCGCGCACCACCGGAGGCGGCAAAGCAGATCATCGGGCAGCGGTTTTCCAGCGCGTAGTTGGCGGCGCGAACGAAGCGCTCACCGACGATGGCGCCCATGGAACCGCCCATGAAGGCGAATTCAAAGGCCGAAACCACCACTGGCATGCCCAGCAAGGTGCCGCTGACGGAGATCAGCGCGTCTTTTTCGCCAGTCTGCTTCTGGGCAGCGGTCAGGCGATCCTTGTACTTCTTGCCGTCGCGGAATTTCAGACGGTCAACCGGCTCCAGATCGGCGCCCAGTTCGTTGCGACCTTCAGCATCGAGGAAGATGTCGATGCGTGCACGTGCGCCGATGCGCATGTGATGGTTGCATTTAGGGCAAACGTCCAGGGTCTTTTCCAGCTCTGGACGATACAACACCGCCTCGCAAGACGGGCATTTGTGCCACAGACCTTCAGGGACCGAGCTCTTCTTGACCTCGGAACGCATGATCGAAGGGATCAGTTTGTCTACTAACCAGTTGCTCATGCTTTCTTTCTCCAGTACCGGCGGCCCGAACGCTCTGGTTCGCAGCCCCGCGTATGCCCTTCAGCTAAATTCATGTGTGTGGCGATGGTTGGTGGAAAGCCACGGTCAGCGCGAAACATGACCTGCGTGCGATCCAGAAACCCTCAGCCGCGCCTGCTTTGTGCAAGTGCATTGATGGACGGCGGCAGACTGCCAGCCGTCACATCAATATGGCGCTTTGCGTACCGCGTTGATGAACGCGCGAATCTTTGCGTGATCCTTGATGCCTTTGCTCACCTCTACCCCACCGCTGACGTCTACCGCGTATGGTTTTACCCGAGCCACGGCGTCTGTGACGTTCTCTGGGGTCAAACCACCCGCGAGAATCAACGGCTTGCTCAAACCTTGCGGAATCAATGACCAGTCGAAGGCCTCACCGGTTCCGCCCGGTACGCCTTCGACATAAGTGTCGAGCAGTACACCGCTGGCGCTCGGGTAGGAATCCACAGCTGCGGGAATATCATCTCCCGCCTTGACCCGCAACGCCTTGATGTACGGGCGATGCCAGCCTTCGCAATCTTCCGCGACTTCATCACCATGGAACTGCAACAGATCCAGCGGCACGGCATCGAGGATTTCCCCCAACTCGCAGCGGCTGGCGTTGACGAACAGGCCCACGGTGGTCACGAACGGCGGCAATGCCTGAATAATCGCTCGCGCCTGCTGCACCGTGACCGCACGCGGACTCTTGGCATAGAACACGAACCCGATCGCATCTGCCCCGGCCTCAACGGCGGCCAGCGCATCTTCTATGCGGGTAATCCCGCAGATCTTGCTGCGAACGGCTGACATATCGAGAAAAACTCCGAGGCAAAATCCGGGAAAGTCCCGGATGGTAACAAAAGCGTTCGAGGGCGTCAGCCGTCAAGTTCGGAGAAACCCGTAAGGAAATGTGGCCCGATAAAACGCTCGGGCAACGGGAATTCGTCGTGGTACTCGACCTGCACCAGATACAAGCCGTACGGATGCGCCGTAACGCCACCGGAACGGCGCTCGCGACTTTCCAGCACTTCCTTCATCCACTCGACCGGGCGCTCGCCGGCACCAATGGTCATCAACACGCCAGCGATATTGCGCACCATATGATGCAGGAACGCATTGGCGCGAATATCGAGCACGATCATCTTGCCGTGACGGGTCACGCGCAGGTGATGCATCTTCTTGATCGGCGACTTGGCCTGGCACTGGCCGGCGCGGAACGCACTGAAATCGTGAGTACCGATCAGGTACTGCGCAGCTTCAGCCATACGCTCGACGTCCAGCGGGCGGTGGTTCCAGGTGATTTCTTCGTTGAGATGCGCCGGGCGGATCTGATCGTTGTAGATCACATAGCGATAACGCCGGGCGATGGCTTTGAAGCGCGCATGAAAATGCGCCGGCATCACCCGCGCCCAACTGACACTGATGTCGTGAGGCAGATTGATATTGGCGCCCATGACCCAGGCTTTCAGCGAACGATCGACGGTCGTATCGAAGTGCACCACTTGCCCGCAGGCATGCACGCCGGCGTCGGTACGTCCGGCGCACTGCAGCGAAACCGGTGAATTGGCGACTTTCGACAGCGCTTTTTCGAGTTCTTCCTGCACCGTCGCCACACCCGTCAACTGACGCTGCCAGCCGCTGTAGCGCGAGCCTTTGTACTCAACGCCCAGCGCGACGCGGTAAAAGCCGTCGGGGGCCATTTCGGCGACCGGGTTATCTATGTTTGCCAAGGTGGGACAGCCTGCTGTTTGTGCAAAGGCGGGCATTATAAGGCTGTCGTTCAGGGATGCCAGAGTTCTCTATTGGCAGTTCTGGCCCTATCGCGAGCAGGCTCACTCCTACAGGGGAACGCATTCCAAATGTAGGAGTGAGCCTGCTCGCGATAGCAATCATTCAGACACCACTGAATCCGGCACAAACAAAAACGGCAGCCTCAATGGGCTGCCGCTTTCGTTTACCGCTGGCCTTACTACAAGCTCGAGAGCATGTCCTTGGCCTCGCCACGTTGTTTCTCGTCACCCTCGGTCAACACTTCGTTGAGGATGTCGCGCGCACCATCGCTGTCGCCCATGTCGATGTAGGCCTGAGCCAGATCGAGCTTGGTCGCCGCTTCGTCGGTGCCGGCGAGGAAGTCGAAATCATCTTCGCCCAGATCATCACCCTTCATTGCATCGGCTTCGGTGAAAGTCGGTTCGGCGATGCTTTGCGACAGGCGATCCAGCTCGGCGTTGACGTCATCCAGCTCAGCCGCGAACGCATCCGGTTCGGCCGCTGGATTGCTGTCCATTTCGTCGGCCAGCGACAGATCGAAATCGGCCGGCAGCTCCAGATCATCTTGTGGCACGTCAGCCACCACTGGCGCCTCGACCGGCGGCAGATCCTTCACGCCTTCGTCCAGGTCCAGCAGGAAGTCATCGTCCGCCAGATCAACCGCTGGAGCTGCCGGCTCAGCACCGAGGTCCAGATCGAGGTCGAAGTCCGACAGATCATCCAGATTCTCTTTGATGTCGGTCTGCTGTTGCAGCACCGATTCGAAGCTCAGGTCGTCGTCCGCCGGGAATTCGTCCAGCTCGACCGGCGCTTCAGGCTCAACCACCGGCGCAGGCTCTACCGGCGTGATGTTGTCGAGATCGTCCAGGCTCAGATCAAACGCGCTGTCGAGGTCGTCTTCCACTGGCGCTGGCGCCGGTGCTTCAGGCTCATCGAGCAGCAGATCCTTGACGTATTGCGCGTCCAGCTCGGCAGCCACGGCGGCAGCGGCCAGACCACTGGCAGCGACGACGGCCATGGCCGGGAAGCGGCTTTTCAGTTCTTCGACCTTGGCGAAGTTGTCGCCGTTGGCCACCAGCTGACGCTCCTGACCGACAAACGCGTCGCGGTCGCCCTGCTGACCGTAGACTTCCATCAGCTTCAAACGCAGATCACTACGCTGCGGCTCCAGGCTGACGCCCTCTTCGAGCAGCGCGGCAGCCTGATTCAGGCGACCGGCGTTGATATGCGACTGCGCCTTGTCGAGCACGTCATCGGATCGCTCGGCGGCGGGAGCTACCAGCGGCGCGGCAATCGGCTCAGCCATCACGATCGGGGCGACTACCGGAGCCACTACGGGTGCAGGTGCCGGAGTGCTGAGCTTGACGCTCGCCGCCGGGGTTTCCAGACCTTCGAAGCTGCTTTCCGGCAGATCCTGCTCGGCGGAGAACTCTTGCTCTTCCGACAGCGCGCGGGCCATGCGCATGTGTTTTTCGGCCTCTTGCTGCGCTTTGCGGCGACGCGCCAGCAGCAACAACAGGAGCAGCAGAACCACAGCACCGCCGCCCACCAGACCCAGCAGAATCGGGTTGGTCAGCAGTTCGTTAAAGGTTTTCTCGTCTTCGACCACCGGTTTCGGCGTAACCACTGGCTCGACGACTGGCGTTTCAGCCGGTGGTGCAATGGCGGACTCTGGCGTCGGCGCTGCGTCTGCCGGAGTAGCTGGCGGGGTGGCGGCGAGCTCAGCCGTGATTGCAGGCACCGCAGGTGCGGCAGGATTGGTGGCCGGCGCAGTGCCCGCGCCTTCAGCTTGCAGTTTTGCCAACTGATTGTTCTTCAGCTCGATCAGCTTTTGCAGCTTGTCCAGCTGACTCTGCAGATCGGACATGCGGCTTTTCAGTTCCTCGTTGTCACGACGGGTCGTGTCGAGGCTTTCCTGAGTGACCGCGAGCTTGTTGCTCAGTGCCTTGGCATCACCTGCCGGGCCTTTGCCGCGCGCCTTGGCGCTCTCAGCGGAGACCAGGCTCAGATTGTCCTGGGCGTTCTGTGCTGCACCGGTGTTACCGCGACCACGGTTGGTCGCATCGAGCTGCTGCTGACCAGTGCCCGGTTTGGCCACATAACGACGACCCTGACGCCAGGCTTCGTTCTGCGCAGCGACTTCGGCAATCGCTTTCGACTGCGGCAATGCCGTGCTTTGCACCGCATCCGGCAGACGCAACACCTGGCCGGTTTTCAGGCGGTTGATGTTGCCACCGATGAATGCATCCGGGTTCAGCGCTTGAATGGCGAGCATGGTCTGCTGCACCGAGCCGCCGGTACGCGCCTTCGCAGCGATTTCCCAGAGGGTATCGCGCGGCGTGGTGGTGTATTGCGTCGGGTGCGTGGCGCCAGTGGTCGGCGCGGCGATGGTCTGCGACGGCGCTGGCTGTGCGGCGGCGTCAGCGGTCTGTGGCGAGAACTTCGACGGATCCAGCAGCACGCTGTAGTCGCGCAGCAGACGGCCGTTCGGCCACATCACCTGCACGAGGAATTTGACCATCGGCTCCGACAGCGGCTTGCTCGACGTTACACGCAGCACGCTTTTCCCGCTGGCGTTGAGCACCGGGGTAAAGGTCAGATCGTTGAGGAAGGCCTGGCGGTCGACGCCGGCCTTGGCAAAATCTTCAGGTGAAGCCAGGCTCGGCACCACTTCGGCAGCAGTGAGATCCTTGACGTCGAGCAGCTCGATTTCAGCCACCAGCGGCTGGTTCAGGGTCGACTTCAGGGTCAGCTCCCCGAGCCCGAGGGCATGCGCCATACCGGAGGACAGCGCCGAGGCGGCCGCTATTGCTAACACCAGTTTGCGAACTTGAACCATAGCCTCATCCTTTGTTTGAACGTTCCTCGGCCAGCGAGAAGATGTTGAATACCGCTGCCGTAAGGCATTGCGCGCGACGACGACAGATGTCGCGCGCGATCATTTCTTTGATGCCCCGGAAAGTCCCGGAGGGTGACACGTTATCAAGCGATCTGGGCAAGCATAGCGCTCACCTAGAATCAGTCGACAAATTGTTGCCAAGTATCTTTTACAGCAGGTCTTTTATCAACAATTCAGCCACCTGCACAGCGTTAAGGGCCGCGCCTTTGCGTACGTTATCTGACGTCAGCCACAGATTTAGTTCCGCCGGATCGTCGACACCGCTGCGCACGCGACCGACATAGACAACATCCTGCCCTACCGCGTCACCGACCGCAGTCGGGTAATCACCGGCCTCGACCAGCTCGATACCCGGCGCATCTTCGAGTGCAGCGTTGACTTTTGCCAGGTCGACAGCCGACGTTGACTGCAAGGTCACGCTAAGGCTATCGCCAAAAAACACCGGGGCTTGAACGCAAGTTGCGGAAATCTTTAATAAAGGCTTGGCCAGCACCTGACGCAACTCGCGCACCAGACGTTTTTCCAGCAGCGTATGGCCCTGCGCGTCTGGCGTGCCGACCTGAGCCAACAGGTTGAAGGCCATCTGCCGATCAAAGAACGTCGGCTCCAATGGACGCATGTTCAGCAGCTCGGCGGTCTGCCGCGCCAGCTCGGTCACGGCTTCGCGTCCCTGGGCGGAAACGGCCAGATTGGCGGTGACGTTGACATATTGCGGGTCAAGCAGATCAAGCAGTGGCGCCAATACCACGGCGAGCGAAGTGGCCGACGGGCTTGGGCTGCTGATCTGAAACGGCGCTTTCAAACCAGCGAGCACTTCGGCGTTGGCTTCGGGTACTACTTGCGGCGCCTGATCGGCCGGCAGCGCGCCGGACAAGTCGATCAGCGAGCAACCGACGGCGTGGGCACGGGCGGCGTAGCTCAGGGTAATCGCCGGGCCTGCGGCGAAAAACACCAGTTTGACCTTGCTGAAATCGAACTCGTCGACTTCGCGAACGCGCACGTTCTTGTTGCGGTACAGCACCGAGCTGCCGGCGGATTCGCTGCTCGCCAGCAGGTGCAGGGTACCGACCGGGAAGTCGCGTTCTTCGAGAATCTGTACGAGGGTTTCGCCGACAGTACCGGTGGCGCCGATCACGGCAATATCTAGGGTCTGGGTCATGGTGCGAGCCTCTGGCGAAACGGGGGGAGCGGCACTTTACCGGGTGACTGGCGCACAGGCAATTTCTGCCCACCCAGATCGTTCCCACGCTCTGCGTGGGAATGCCACATCGGACGCTCTGCGTTCGGCTTGTAAAGGGACGCGGAGCGTCCCGGGATGCATTCCCACGCAGAGCGTGGGAACGATCGGCATAAAAAACCCGCACCTCTTTCAAGGCACGGGTTCTTTCATTGCTTCAAGCGATCAACGCTCAAGCAAAATCCGCAGCATGCGACGCAGCGGTTCGGCCGCGCCCCACAGCAGTTGGTCGCCGACGGTGAAGGCACCGACAAACTGCGAACCCATGTTCAGCTTGCGCAGACGACCCACCGGCACATTCAGGGTGCCGGTAACCTTGGTCGGGCTCAGCTCCTGCATGCTGATCTCGCGCTGGTTTGGCACCAGTTTGACCCAAGGGTTGTGCTGACTGATCAGCCCTTCGATATCGGCGATCGGCACGTCTTTGTTCAGCTTGATGGTCAGCGCCTGGCTGTGGCAACGCATAGCGCCTATGCGCACGCAGATGCCGTCGACCGGGATCGGGCTCTTGAAGCGGCCGAGGATCTTGTTGGTCTCGGCCTGAGCCTTCCACTCTTCGCGGCTCTGGCCGTTCGGCAGTTCCTTGTCGATCCACGGGATCAGGCTGCCGGCCAGCGGTACGCCGAAGTTTTCGGTCGGGTACGCTTCGCTGCGCATGGCATCGGCCACGCGACGGTCGATGTCGAGGATCGCGCTGGCCGGATCAGCCAGTTGATCGGCGACAGCGGCGTGGGTCGCGCCCATTTGCTTGATCAGTTCACGCATGTTCTGCGCGCCGGCACCGGAGGCCGCCTGATAGGTCATGGCGCTCATCCACTCGACCAGACCGGCTTCGAACAGACCGCCCAGGCCCATCAGCATCAGGCTGACGGTGCAGTTGCCGCCGATGTAGTTCTTGGTGCCCGCGTCGAGCTGCTGGTCGATGACCTTGCGGTTGACCGGATCGAGAATGATCACCGCGTCATCGTTCATGCGCAGGCTCGAGGCCGCGTCGATCCAGTAACCCTGCCAACCGGCTTCGCGCAGCTTGGGGAACACTTCGCTGGTGTAGTCGCCGCCCTGGCAGGTCAGAATCACGTCGAGGGTCTTCAGCTCGTCAATGCTGTAAGCATCCTTGAGCGGAGCAATGTCCTTGCCCACGGACGGGCCTTGGCCACCGACGTTGGACGTGGTGAAAAACACCGGCTCGATTAGATCGAAATCCTGCTCTTCCAGCATCCGCTGCATGAGCACGGAACCGACCATCCCGCGCCAACCGATCAGACCTACACGTTTCATCGCAACTACACCTTCTTGAAAAGTGGGCCGCTGCTTTGTATTGAATTTCGCAGCGGGCCCGAGAGATTACAGATTCCGCAGCGCGGCGACTACTGCGTCGCCCATTTCCTGCGTACCGACTTTGGTGCAACCGGCCGAATAGATGTCACCGGTGCGCAGGCCTTGATCCAGCACCACGCTGACGGCTTGCTCGATGGCATCGGCCGCGTCATGCAGATTGAAGCTGTAACGCAGCATCATCGACACCGACAGAATGGTCGCCAACGGGTTGGCAATGCCTTTGCCAGCGATGTCCGGGGCTGAACCGTGGCAAGGCTCGTACATGCCCTTGTTGTTGGAATCCAGCGAGGCCGACGGCAGCATGCCGATGGAACCGGTGAGCATCGACGCTTCGTCGGAAAGGATGTCGCCGAACATGTTGTCGGTGACGATCACGTCGAACTGCTTCGGCGCGCGCACCAGTTGCATGGCGGCGTTGTCGACGTACATGTGGCTCAGCTCGACTTCCGGGTAATCCTTGGCCACTTGCTCGACCACTTCACGCCACAGTTGGCTGGACGCCAGCACGTTGGCCTTGTCCACCGAGCAGAGCTTTTTGCCACGGACCATGGCCATGTCGAAACCGACACGGGCGATGCGGCGGATTTCGCTTTCGCTGTATGGCAGCGTGTCGTAGGACTGACGCTCGCCGTTTTCCAGGGTACGGGTGCCGCGTGGCGCGCCGAAGTAGATGCCGCCGGTCAGTTCACGGACGATGAGGATGTCCAGGCCAGCAACGATTTCCGGCTTCAGGCTCGAAGCATCGGCCAGTTGCGGGTACAGAATCGCCGGACGCAGGTTGCCGAACAGGCCCAGTTGCGCACGGATTTTCAGCAGGCCACGCTCAGGGCGGATGTCACGCTCGATGGTGTCCCATTTCGGGCCGCCAACGGCGCCCAACAGCACAGCGTCGGCAGCGCGAGCGCGGTCGAGGGTTTCATCGGCCAGCGGCACGCCGTGCTTGTCGATGGCGGCGCCACCGATCACGTCATGGCTCAGCTCGAAGCCCAGGCTGTATTTGTCGTTGGCCAGCTCCAGCACCTTGACCGCTTCGGCCATGATTTCCGGACCAATACCGTCACCTGGGAGAATCAGAATCTGCTTGCTCATGCTTTCCTCGTGTCTTCAGTCGGTGCGCCTCTACCGGCGCGCCCGGAAAAATTCTTATCGCTCAGCCATCAATACGATTACATCTGTACTGAACGAGCCGTCGGCATCAATCTCAAAATATTCACGCACTTCGTGGCCCATCGACTGCTGCAACTGGCGGATCGCGGCGCGCAGCACTTCAGGCGTGCGCATGCGCTCAACCCAACTGGTGTACTCCAGACGCAGGCGCTGACGGGTGGTACTGCGTACATGCAAACCGGCCTCGCTGACCTGACGCAGCCATTCGGCGGCGGAATAATCGCGCACATGGCTGGTGTCACGCAGCACCTCGACGCTTTGCAGGTAAGTGTCGAACAACGGACTGCCCGGTGACAACACATCAACGAACGCCGCCACACCGCCCGGCTTCAACACCCGACGCACTTCGCGCAGAGCCACACCGAGATCGCTCCAGTGATGCGCCGAATACCGGCTGAACACGAAGTCGAACTCGCCATCGGCAAACGGCAGACGCTCGGCGGCGCCGTTGACCGTGGCAATGTTGCTTATGCCGCGATCAACGGCAGCGGCGGCGACCACGTCGAGCATTTGCTCTGACAGGTCGTAGGCGACCACTTCCCTGACCAGCGGTGCGACGTGAAAACTGACGTGACCGGCGCCGCAGCCCAGATCCAGCACCCGGGCGCTGCCCTGCCCTTTCAGCTCAGCCTGTAGCAGGGCGAACTCGGTGCCTTGAGCGTGAACGGCGCTGCTCAGGTAGGCGGCGGCCTGTTCACCGAATTGCTTTTGTACGACCTGAGTGTGCTGGGCGGTGCTGGTCATGGTCACATCCTTCTGGGTTTTAGCCTTTTATTGCCTGGACTAACGCCTTCGCGAGCAAGCTCGCTCCCACACTTGAAATGCATTCCCCTGTGGGAGCGAGCTTGCTCGCGAAGAGGCCAGCCTGAACTGCATCAATTCAAAAGTTGCTTATACGTCGCGGAACAACCACGGCTGGCTAACCCGATGCTTGGCCTCAAACGTCGCAATCGCATCACCGTCCTGCAAAGTCAGGCCAATATCGTCCAGACCATTCAACAGGCAGTGCTTGCGGAACGCATCGATCTCGAAGCTGTACACCTTGCCATCCGGACGGATCACGGTCTGCGCTTGCAGATCGACCTGCAATTGATAGCCCGGCTCAGCCTCGACCTGCTTGAACAACTCATCGACTTCAGCGTCGCTCAAGATGATCGGCAGCAAGCCGTTCTTGAAGCTGTTGTTGAAGAAGATGTCGGCGTAGCTCGGCGCGATGATGCTGCGGAAACCGTATTCTTCCAGCGCCCACGGCGCGTGCTCACGGCTGGAACCGCAACCGAAATTCTCACGGGCCAGCAACACGCTGGCGCCTTGATAACGCTCGGCGTTGAGGACGAAGTCCTTGTTCAGCGGGCGCTTGGAGTTGTCCTGATACGGCTGGCCGACATCAAGGTAACGCCATTCGTCGAACAGGTTCGGACCGAAACCAGTGCGCTTGATCGACTTCAAAAACTGTTTCGGAATGATCTGATCGGTGTCGACGTTGGCACGATCCAGAGGCGCGACAAGACCAGTGTGCTGGGTAAAAGCTTTCATGCTGCGCTCCTTTAGATCAATTCACGAACGTCGATGAAACGACCGTTCACCGCTGCCGCCGCCGCCATGGCCGGGCTGACGAGGTGGGTACGGCCACCGGCACCCTGACGGCCTTCGAAGTTACGGTTGGAGGTCGAGGCGCAATGCTCGCCGGACTCCAAACGGTCCGGGTTCATCGCCAGGCACATCGAGCAGCCCGGCTCACGCCATTCGAAACCGGCTTCGAGGAAAATCTTGTCCAGACCTTCGGCCTCAGCCTGAGCCTTGACCAGACCCGAGCCCGGCACCACGATCGCTTGCTTGATGGTCGAAGCGACTTTGCGGCCCTTGGCAATGACGGCAGCAGCGCGCAAATCTTCGATCCGCGAGTTGGTGCAGGAACCGATAAACACGCGATCCAGCTGAATGTCGGTGATCGCCTGATTGGCGGTCAAACCCATGTATTTCAAAGCGCGGACGATCGAGTCGCGCTTGACCAGATCCATCTCTTTGGCTGGGTCCGGCACGTTCTGATCAACGGCCAAAACCATTTCCGGGGAAGTACCCCAGCTGACTTGCGGTTTGATCTGTGCGGCGTCGAGTTCAACCACGGTGTCAAACTTGGCGTCAGCGTCGGAGACCAGGTCTTTCCAGGCCTCGACGGCCATGTCCCATTCGGCGCCTTTCGGTGCAAAAGGACGGCCCTTCACGTAATCGACAGTCTTCTGGTCCGCTGCCACCAGGCCAACGCGGGCACCGGCTTCGATGGACATGTTGCAGATGGTCATGCGGCCTTCAACGGACAAGTCGCGGATCGCGCTGCCGGCGAACTCGATGGCATGGCCGTTACCGCCGGCGGTGCCGATCTTGCCGATCACCGCGAGGACGATGTCCTTGGCGGTCACGCCGAACGGCAACTGCCCTTCAACGCGCACCAGCATGTTCTTCATTTTCTTCGCAACCAGGCACTGGGTGGCGAGCACATGCTCGACCTCGGAGGTGCCGATACCGTGCGCCAGAGCGCCGAAGGCGCCGTGGGTCGAGGTGTGCGAGTCGCCGCAGACCACGGTCATGCCCGGCAAGGTCGCGCCCTGCTCCGGGCTGATCACGTGGACGATGCCTTGGCGGACATCGTTCATCTTGAACTCGACGATGCCGTATTCATCGCAGTTGTCATCGAGGGTCTGAACCTGCAAACGCGAGACCTGATCGGCAATGGCTTCGATGCCGCCCTTGCGCTCTGGAGTCGTTGGTACGTTGTGGTCCGGGGTCGCGATGTTGGCATCGATGCGCCAAGGCTTGCGCCCGGCCAGACGCAGGCCTTCAAAGGCTTGCGGCGAAGTCACTTCGTGGATGATGTGACGATCGATATAGATCAGCGCCGAGCCATCGTCGCGCTGCTTGACCAAATGCGAATCCCAGAGCTTGTCGTAGAGCGTTTTGCCGGCCATCAGACGGTTCCTCATCAGCTTGTTTCTATGCCCTGGGCTTATCAATAACCCTTTGGCTTGTGAGGCCGATCCTATGGGGTTAGATTAAATAACTCAAATTCATATTTTTTATGCTTTGGATAACCAACTGGAATACGAACATGGATCTGGCCAACCTCAATGCTTTTATCGCGATTGCCGAGACCGGCAGCTTCTCCGGCGCCGGCGAACGGCTGCACCTGACACAGCCGGCGATCAGCAAACGCATCGCCGGGCTGGAGCAACAATTGAAGGTGCGCCTGTTTGATCGGCTGGGCCGTGAAGTCGGCCTGACCGAGGCCGGCCGCGCCCTGTTGCCGCGGGCTTATCAGATTCTCAATGTGCTGGACGACACCCGGCGCGCCCTGACCAACCTGACGGGTGAAGTCAGCGGGCGCCTGACCCTGGCCACCAGTCACCACATCGGCCTGCATCGCTTGCCGCCGCTGTTAAGGGAATTCACCCGCCGTTACCCACAAGTGGCGCTGGATATTCAGTTCCTCGATTCGGAAGTGGCCTACGAAGAAATTCTCCACGGCCGCGCAGAACTGGCAGTCATTACCCTGGCGCCGGAGCCTCACGCACTGGTCAAAGCCACGCCGGTCTGGGACGACCCGCTGGATTTCGTGGTCGCCCCGGAGCATTCGCTGATCGGCAATGGCCCCGTCAATCTGGCGGACATTGCCGGTCATCCGGCGGTTTTCCCCGGTGGCAACACCTTCACCCACCATATTGTCCAACGGTTATTCGAGGCTCAGGGCCTGACGCCGAACATCGCCATGAGCACCAACTACCTGGAAACCATCAAGATGATGGTCTCGATCGGCCTGGCCTGGAGCGTTTTGCCGCGCACCATGCTCGACGAGCAGGTGGCAAGCATCGTATTGCCGGGCATACAGCTCAGTCGCCAGCTAGGCTATATCCTGCACACTGAACGGACGCTATCGAATGCGGCGCGAGCCTTTATGGCCTTACTGGATGCACAAATCGATCTGCCAGGGACTTGAGGCCATCTTGTGCTACTCCTAAAGAGCCGCTGCCCCTGTGCCTAACGTCACCCTCAGCTCAAGGCTTGTCCACGATGCCGAAATCTGTTGACCGAATTCCGCCGATGCCGCGTATTCAGGCGATTGACCCGCGACATTCCGAGCAGAGCTGGGAGAGCGCGCCGCAATTGCTGGCGGCGCTCAACGGCGCGCGGCTCGGCGCCTGGTACTGGGACATCGAGCGCGGGCAGATCAGTTGGTCGCGAGGCACCCAGGCCTTGTTCGGTTTCGACCCGCGCCAGCCGCTGCCGGCAGACCTTGAATACCTTGATCTGCTGCCCCCGGAAGACCGCGCGAAAACCGTTCGCGCCTTCCACGCGGTAATTGCCGGGGCGCCGCTGGAACAAGCGATGCACCACCGCATCCGCTGGCCTGACGGCAGCCTGCACTGGCTGGAAATCAGCGGCAGCCTGCTGCCGGATAAAAACGGCCGCCCCCGAATGATCGGGGTGATTCGCGAAATCACCCACCAGCGCCAGCGCGAGCAGGCGCTGAGCAGTTCGGAAAAACGTTTCGCGACACTTTTTCACCTGTGCCCGAACATGGTCCTGCTGACCCGTCAGGAAGACGGCTTGATCAGCGAGGCCAATCAGTATTTTGAAAGCCTGTTTGGCTGGCCAGTGCAGAGCGCCATCGGCCGCACCACGCTGGAGCTGGGTTTGTGGGTGCACCCGGAGCAACGCGCAGAACTGGTGAAAAAAACCAAAGCCAAAGGCGAGCTGATCGCCATGGAAGTGCAGTTTCGCGCCAGCAACGGGCAGATCCACGACGGTATTCTCAGTGCGCAGAAAGTCGAACTCGAAGGCCAGCCCTATCTGCTCAGCACCTTCCTCGACACCACCGAACGCAAAGCCGCCGAACACGCCTTGAAGGACAGCCAGGAACGTCTCGATCTGGCACTGGACTCGGCACAACTCGGCACCTGGGACTGGCACATTCCCAGCGGCATGCTTTACGGCTCGGCGCGCGCCGCGCAGTTGCACGGGCTGGAGCCGAAACCGTTTCATGAGTCGTTCGAAGAGTTTTTCGAAGGCGTCCCCGGTGAGGAACGCGACAGCATGCGCGACGCCTACCGCAGCCTGCGCGAAGGCCCGGCGGGCAATTATCAACTGACTTATCGCGTGCAATTGCCGGACGGCAGTTCGCGCTATCTGGAAAGCCGCGCCCGCCTTTACCGCGACGACAACGGCGCGCCGCTGCGCATGGCCGGCACGCTGCTCGACATCACCGATCAGGTCGAACGCGAACAGCGGCTGGTGGCCTCGGAAGAGAAATTCGCCACGCTGTTCCAGGTCAGCCCGGACCCGATCTGCGTCACCCGCCAGGACAGTGGCGAGTTCATCGAAATCAATAACAGTTTTACCCAGACCTTCGGCTGGAGCGCCGCCGACGTCATCGGCCATACCGCCGAAGAAATCGGCCTGTGGGATGCCTCGGCGAAAAGCCTGCAACGGATTGAACGGGTGATTCGCGAACAGGGCTTGAGCAATGTCGCGATCATCGTCCAGCACAAGGACGGCCAGTCGCTGACCTGTGTGATTTCCAGCCGGCAGATCAGCGTCGGCGATCAGGCTTGTATCGTCACCACCCTGCGCGACATCACCCAGCAGCAGCGCTCGGAAGCAGCGCTGAAAGCCAGTGAGGAGAAATTCGCCAAGGCGTTCCACTCCAGTCCCGACGCAATCACCATTACCGAGCGCGACACCGGGCGTTATCTGGAGGTCAACGACGGTTTTTGCCGTCTCACTGGCTATCGTGCCGAAGAGGTCGTGGGCAAAACGGTTTATCAGGTGGGTATTTGGGCTGAAGAGAAACAGCGTTCGGCGTTACTCGCCGAGTTGCAGATCAAGGGCCGCGTGCACCATCAGGAAATGCTCGGGCGCAACAAACGCGGGGAAATGCTGACGGTGGAGGTCTCGGTCGAGCCGATCACCCTCAATGAAACCGCGTGCCTGCTGCTGACCGCGCGGGACGTCAGCCTGCTGAAAAACGCCGAAGCACAGATCCGGCATTTGGCCTATCACGACCCGCTGACCAACCTGCCCAATCGCGCCCTGCTGATGGATCGCCTGAGCCAGCAGATCGCCCTGCTCAAACGCCACAACCTGCGCGGTGCCTTGCTGTTTCTCGATCTCGATCACTTCAAGCACATCAACGACTCCCTCGGCCACCCAGTCGGCGACACCGTGCTGAAAATCATCACGGCACGGCTCGAAGCCAGTGTGCGCATGGAAGATACCGTCGCGCGCCTCGGTGGCGACGAGTTTGTCGTGCTGCTCAGCGGCCTCGAAGGCTCGCGCAATGAGGTCAGCGCGCAAGTGCGCAATCTGGCCGACACCCTGCGCGAATTGCTCTCGGAACCGATGTTCCTCGACGGCCAGCGCCTGCAAGTGACGCCGAGCATCGGCGTGGCGCTGATTCCCGATCACGGCTCGACGCCAACCGACCTGCTCAAACGCGCCGACATCGCGCTGTACCGGGCCAAGGATTCCGGGCGCAACACCACGCAGATGTATCACAACACCATGCAGAAAGCCGCCAGCGAGCGGCTGCGCATGGAGACCGACCTGCGTCTGGCGCTGTCGCGCGGTGAATTCAACGTGCACTTTCAGCCGCAGGTCGACGCCCGCGACAACCGCATCATCGGCGCCGAAGCCTTGGTGCGCTGGAATCACCCGGAACTGGGTGCGCAGTCGCCCACCGAGTTCATCAAGGTACTGGAGGACAGCGGCCTGATTCTCGAAGTCGGTACGTGGATTCTTGATGAGGCCTGCAATGCGTTCAAACAACTTATCACGCAGAGGCTGGTCGACCCGCTGAACTTCAGCCTGTGTGTGAACATCAGTCCACGGCAGTTCCGTCAGAACGATTTCGTCGAGCGCATCGAACACAGCATGAGCAGCCATGGTCTGCCCTGCTCGCTACTGAAACTGGAGATCACCGAAGGCATCGTCATCCAGAATCTGGAAGACACCATCAGCAAAATGCGCCGGCTGAAAAAACTCGGCGTGAGCTTTGCGATGGATGATTTCGGCACTGGCTATTCGTCGCTGACTTACCTCAAGCGCCTGCCGGTGGACACGCTGAAAATCGATCAGTCGTTTATCCGCGATGCCACGACCGACCCGAACGATGCCGAAATCATCCGCGCGATTGTCGCCATGGCGCGCAGCCTGGAGCTGGAGGTGATTGCCGAGGGTGTCGAAACCCCGGAACAACTGGCGTTCCTGCAGGGTTTGGGCTGCCATTTGTATCAAGGCTATCTGCACAGTCGACCGGTTGCGCTCGAGGATCTGAAAAAACTCTTGCCGTAACCGGTGCACGTTGCAACAGACGCGCAATTGCCACGATTTGCAGCAACCTGTAGGGTCGCGGTTTTTGCGCCGTTTCGAGATCTGACATGCAGGATGCAACCCTCCCCCGCCCGGCCCTGCTGGGCATCGACCTTGGCACCACCAACAGTCTGATCGCCGTCTGGCAGGACGGTCAGGCCAGACTGATTCCCAACGCCCTGGGTGATGTGCTGACGCCCTCGGTGGTCAGCCTCGATGAAGACGACACGATTCTGGTCGGCAAAGCCGCCCGCGCGCGCCTGACCACACACCCGGATCGCACCGCCGCAGCATTCAAGCGCTTCATGGGCAGCGATAAGCAAGTCCAGCTCGGTACACGTCAGTTCAGTCCGGAAGAGTTGTCGGCGCTGGTACTCGGCTCACTCAAGCAGGACGCCGAAGCCTTTCTCGGCCACGCGGTATCGGAAGCGGTGATTTCCGTCCCGGCGTATTTCAGCGACGAACAACGCAAACGCACGCTGTTCGCCGCCGAACTGGCCGGGCTCTCGGTGACACGCCTGATCAACGAGCCAACCGCCGCCGCGATGGCTTACGGGCTGCATGAACAGAAATTCGAACGCACGCTGATCTTCGATCTGGGCGGCGGCACCTTTGATGTCACGGTGCTGGAATACGCTTTGCCCCTGATCGAAGTGCACGCCTCCACTGGCGACAACTTTCTCGGCGGTGAAGACTTCACCGCTGCGCTGTTGCAGGCCTGCCTGAAACACTGGCAACTGACCGCGGCCATGGTCGATGCGCAAAGCATGGCCAGCCTCGGTGATGCCCTGGAGCAACTGAAATGTAAACTCGCTGAAGGTGTTCAGCCGCTGAGCTGGCGCCATGGCGACAAAACGTTCGAGTGGTCGCTGGACGAAGCCGCTGCGGTGAAAATCTGGGAGCCGCTGCTGGCCCGTTTGCGCGCACCGATCGAACAGGCGCTGCGCGATGCTCGCCTCAAGCCGCGCGACCTCGACAGCCTGGTGCTGGTCGGCGGCGCCACGCGCATGCCGGCGGTGCAGCAGATGGTTGCGACGTTGTTCGGGCGCCTGCCTTACCGGCATCTTGATCCGGATACCATTGTTGCGCTCGGGGCGGCGACGCAAGCGGCGTGCAAGGCGCGTGACGGGGCGGTTGAAGAGTTGATTCTGACGGATGTCTGCCCGTATACACTGGGGATTGCGACCATGCATGGAGAAGACATCAAAGGCGCTTTCTCGCCGATCATCGAACGTAACACCATCATTCCGACGTCAAGGGTGGAGCGCTATTACACCACCCAACCTAAGCAATCGCTGCTGCGCATCGCCGTCTATCAGGGTGAACGGCCGTGGGTGTGCGACAACATTCTGATTGATGCTTTTGAAGTCACGTTGACGCCTACTCAACACATCCAGGAACTGGACGTGCGCTTCAGCTATGACATCAACGGTTTGCTCGAAGTCGACGTCACCCTGCTCGAAACCGGCGAGCGTCACAGTCACAGCATCGACCGCAGCCCCACGGGGCTGGATGAGCAAGCACGCCGAGACAGCCATAACCGGCTGTCGACGCTGAAAGTCCATCCACGTGACGCACTGCCCAACCGCACACTGCTGGCCCGTCTGGAGCGGGCATGGATGCAGAGCCTCGGCACACAACGCGAGCACATAGCCGAGTGGCTGCACAGCTTCACCACAGTGCTCGGCGGCCAGCAATCAGCGGAGATCGCCAGCCATCGCACAGAGCTGAACAAGGCACTGGATCAACTGCGCCTCTAGCCGTTGAGGCGCCGCAAGGCAGCCTGCAGGCCGCCGGACAGCATCTCGCTATCGCCGCTGTCCGGCGGCACACCATAGCGGTTGGGCAACTTGTCACCGGGAAAGCCGAACAGCAGCAGCGGCAGGAATGGCAACATCGGTGTCAGCGCCATGAAGATCAACAAGGTCGGGATGCCCCGGCCCATGTCGTGCAAGCGACGCAAAATCGCGCCAAATACCAGCAGAACTCCGAGTATCAGGATAAGAATGCCAGCGCCCGTGGTGCCACTGATCAGCCCTGCCACCGGTGCAATCACCACGCAGGCCAAGACCTGAGCGATAAAAGCCTTACGCCCCAACCGCGATCCCAGACGCCAGATCGCTGTCGCCGGTACCGGCTGAGCATCGCTTTTCGCCAGCAGTAATCGTTCCGACCAGGACAATATCGCGCACAGAGCCAGGCGCAGCCCGATGCTGTTCTGCACATCGTCCTTGCCCTGTTGCAGTTGGCGCAGGACGCGCGTTTTCGGCACGCCAGCAGCGCCATAGCGAATCAGGCCCTTGAGCGCATCCAGCGCTTCATACGCCAACAGTTTGTCGACGCCAAAATCGGTCAGCACTTTGCGCGGCGGCCACACCGGCTCGCCTTTGATCAAACCGTCGCGGAAGCCTTCGAACCAATCGTCCTCACAACTGATCGCCGCAATCGACTGCAACAATGCGCGATGCTGCTCAGCACTCAGGCTCGGATCGTGATAGAGCACGCCCCAGAACATCATCAACCCCAGCAAATCATCGCCGCAGGCAGCACGATCGCTTTCGAGGCAGGTGTAAAGCAGGCTATTGGCCGGCAACCGGGCACTGTCGAGTGCCTGCTGTACGCTGAACAATTGCTGCACCAAAAAGCCGTGCACCGGGTCATTGCCTTGCAGCCATCCGAGCAAACCGGCGCAATGGCCTTGCTCACGCTGCAAGCGCCGTAACAACGGTTGCAGGCGACTCAACGGATGGGCCGGATTGAAAGGCAGGCGCTCCACGCACTGCGCGTCAATCAACTGCAGCCAGCGTTCGGGTTGTTCCAGCAATTCCAGCAAAAACAGAGTCTGCGCGTGCCACTCCCAAGCGGCCTCACCCAGCCCGACCGGCGGCAACTGAATCCCGCGACGGCTCAACTGGAGCATCAAGTCGAGTTCGGACAAGTCACAGTCGTCTTTGACCGCACCCAGCTTGAACGCCTCGGTCATGCGTTCCAGCGCAGTGTCGTTATAGGGCCGCAAGCGACGCAACCACAGACGACAAACTTTGTGCGACTCACCTTTTGTCAGCACCTGCGGCAATGGCTGAGGACTTGGATGCGCATCGCAGAAAGCGCTCATGGCCAGCGCAATCGGTGCCTCGCCCAACCAGCGCAGGTGTTGCGCAGCCTGATATTTGAATCCGCTCATCACCAGGCTTTCGAGGGCATCGATCGGCAGCGGAGCATCCACAATCTGCTGCAACAACGCCGCATCACCCCGATGCAGCGCCCAGGCGTACCGGTATAGATGCAGCAATCGGCTGTCGGCATTTTCGCCCAGCAATTGCGCGAGCAATGGCAGTTCATCACCGGTCACGCGCCAATCGACAAAGCTTTGCGCAAGGCTCTCAAGCTTTAACCGCCCGACACCCAGCCAACGGTTCAGCGTCTCGGGATGTTGTGACGGAGAGCCATACACCTGGGCGTCATCGGCAAGATCCTCTGGCCAGGCAGAAATGCCCTGCAGACGATCGAATGCCTGAATCAGCAAGGGCAGAAAAGTCGGCTGGCGCTTGGCACACAGCTCCAGCAGACGACTTTCCGCCATCGGATGGCGATGCTCGTTCCACAGCCGGATCCAGCACGGCAATGCCTGATCGTCGCGCCCCAGCAGACTGCTCTGACACGCCAACAGGTAAAGCCAGTCGACATCGTCCGGTGCAGCAAGCTGCTGCTCGATACAGCACTGCAAAAACGTCGGCCCGCCAATACCTGCCTGAGTGAACTGCACCAACAGACGCTTGAGGAACGCGGCATCATTCGGCAATGGCAGACAGGTGTGCCGACTGGCGAAGTCGGCGAACTCAGGCAGTGGACGCTGGTTGAAGATGAAGTCGAGGCTACGGGCGTACCACAGCGATTCAGTCTGGGCGGCCTCTGACCATGTGCACATCAGATCCGTATCGAACGGGTCCGGCGTTTCGATTCGCTGGAGAAAGAAGCCCACCTGATGCGCGTCGTCGAAGCCCAGATCCAGCAACTGTTGATCCCAGGCCATACGCTTGGCCAAAAGATTCGCGCAGCGGTACGACAACGGACCGGCGTCGGCCATCCGGTGGTACAGCGGCCAGCTGAGTTCATCGAGCACGTCCAGCGACAGCTCATCCAGCCCTCGAATAAAGGCCTGCCACGCGGCGAAATTGAACCGGCGCGCGGGATCATCCAGCAGCGCGCAAAAATCCCCGAACATTGGAGGGACCTCAACGACAGTCTGTTCTGAGGCTTGGGACTCGTACTCGTGCTCGGGCTCCTCTTCCTCATCTTCACGAGCCAGACGCAGGGCGTTTTCGTAGGCCATGCGCAACGCCTGAAACCCCTGTGGATCGGTCTCCGGGTGATGCGCCGGCAAACGTGCGCGATAGGCGTTGCGAATCAGGGTTTCGTCGTTAGTAGGCTCGATGCCCAGGCGGATCCAGCAACTCATGACCAGTCGAACTCCTTGAGCGATGCCGGACGTGGCGGCAAATCAATTTCCATGTGCCACGGCAAATCAGCAAGGAACTGAGGAATGTTCTCGGCAAGGCCGCGGGCAATCCGCACGTTAAGGGCGTTGGCGCCTTGTCGATCGAGTTCGCGCGCAAGCTCATCGTCGCTGGCGCTCAGGCAGGACCAGAAGGTCCGGCCCACGACAAAGCCATCGAAGTAAGCCATCCAGCTACCGTAGTGAAATTGCGCTCTGAGGGCCAAACGACTGTGCAGCCAGTTGCTTTCGTCCAGGTCGACCCACTGATTGCGCACCGCACAGCGCAAGAGAAAACCCATGCGCCCATAGTCCCAGGACAATATCCCGCCCGGCCCACAACTGCCGAAGGTGCGGCTGGCGAATTCATGCAGGATGCGTTCGCGGGGAGAGAGATCGTCCAGCAAGGCCTGCCATTCACTCGGCAGACAACGCTGCCACGCCAGATAAGCTGCACTGAGGTGCTTAGCGTGGCCGTCGTCGGTCATCCGTTCGAGCATGTCGAACAATTGCCCACGGTCGTCGATACCCCAGCTGTCTTTCAAGTCGATGTAGCGATCGTCGCAGAACGCGGGGTCGTCGTAGCTGGCGCCGGTATTGATCGCCGCCATTGGCGCAGACAAAGCGCACAGCCAGCGCTGTTGAATCTCGTCCATGAAAAAAGGCTCCAGGCCGACCGGTGAGGAATGGGGTCGGCAAAACTGCCGCGGATTGTAGAGAAACCACCGCCAGTGGCAAAGTCGAACAACGGTTCTTGCGCGCACAAAAAAGGCCCCGACGTATCGGGGCCTTCATTCAGCGGCTCATCATTCGTTCAGACGATTGTGTTGCGGCACATGACTCAGTGCTGCAACGCCGGCTTCTCCACCCCGTTGATCGGGATGCGTTTGGCTTTCGCCTCTTCCGGGATCACCCGCAACAAGTCGATGCTCAGCAGACCGTTTTTCAGATCCGCCGCCTTGATCTCGATGTGATCGGCCAGGCGGAAGGACAGCTTGAAAGCACGTTGGGCGATGCCCTGATGCAGGAAGGTCACGCCTTCGTTGGCATCACGCTTGCCGCCACTGATGGTCAGCACACCTTTTTCGACTTGCAGTTCCAGGTCTTCTTCCTGGAAACCGGCGGCCGCTACGACGATGCGGTATTGGTCATCACCGTGCTTTTCGACGTTGTAAGGTGGGTAGCTGCTGCCTGGCTCGTTGCGCAGGGCGGTTTCGAACAGGTCGTTAAAACGGTCGAAACCTACCGAGGAACGGAACAGTGGGGCGAGGGAAAATGCAGTACTCATGGTTCAAATCTCCTGAAAACAATCAGCAAGGTTTTTTGACTCCGCGACCCGAATTCGGCATCGCGTAACCCTTAGATAGGGACCGCTGAAATGATTTCAAGAGATTATTTGCAGATTTTTTTCAGGCCGCTGCAGCCACTGGCAGACCGAGCAGACGCGAGACATGATCCGGCTCGGTCTCACGGCGCAGCACCGTAAACAGCTCGGTGGCCTCGGGATAATTGCGCGTCAGCATGGCCAACCATTGCTTCAAACGGCCCGGCGATTGGCGTGCGGTCATCTGCGCTTTGGCTTGCAGCCAGAAGTCCTGAATCAGCGGCATCAGCTCGGCCCAGGTCATCTCGACCACTTCTTCGCCAGCGCGAGCGGCAGCGATCTGTTTGGCCAGATCCGGGCGCGACACCAGACCGCGACCGAGCATGATGTCTTCGACGCCGCTGATTTCGCGGCAACGACGCCAGTCTTCAACGCTCCAGATATCGCCATTGGCGAACACCGGGACTTTGACCACGTCCTGCACGCGCGGAATCCACTCCCAATGCGCCGGCGGCTTGTAACCGTCCATTTTGGTTCGGGCATGCACCACAATGTGCTCGGCGCCGCCTTCAGCCAACGCAGTGGCGCAGACCAGCGAACCGTCGGGACTGTCGAAGCCCAGGCGCATTTTTGCGGTGACGGGAATGTGCGCGGGTACAGCGCGGCGCACGTGTTCGACGATCTGGTTGAGCAGTTCCGGCTCTTTGAGCAGGACCGCACCACCACGGGATTTGTTCACGGTCTTGGCCGGGCAGCCGAAGTTGAGGTCAATCACTTCAGAGCCGAGTTCGCAGGCCAACGCAGCGTTTTCCGCCAGGCAAACCGGGTCGGAACCGAGCAATTGCACGCGCAATGGCACACCGGAGGCGGTGCGGGCACCGTTGAGCAACTCCGGGCCGAACTTGTGGAAATAGGCCGGCGTGAGCAGCTGGTCGTTGACCCGAATGAACTCGGTCACACACCAGTCGATGCCGCCAACGCGGGTCAGCACGTCGCGGAGGATGTCGTCGACCAACCCCTCCATGGGCGCCAGAGCAATTTGCATGGGAAAACACTACTTGAAGAAAAACGTGCGGCAGTTTACTGGATATCGCGCAAATACGCAGATCCCTTGTAGGAGTGAGCCTGCTCGCGATAGCGGTGTGTCAGTGAGGCATATGTTGGCTGACACACCGCTATCGCGAGCGGGCTCACTCCTACAGTTTAGATATTTGCCGACTCGGGAAGCTGGATCGCCGGGCCATAACCTTCGATGAACTCAGCCGGCATGCGCTTCGGCTTACCGGTCGACAGCTCAATACAGACAAACGTGGTCTGCGCGCGCAACAGCGTGGCATTGTCGCTCGGGCGCTTGAGCTGGAAATGCCGGGTCATCTTCAAGCGTTGATCCCAATCGACAATCCAGGTTGCCAATTGCAGTTCGTCGCCTTCATAGGCGGCGGCGAGATAATCGATCTCGTGACGGACCACGGCCATCGCCCGATCCAGTCGCCGATACTCGACCAGATCCAGCCCCAGACGCTGCGAGTGGCGCCAGGCGCAGCGCTCGAGCCAGGTCACGTACACGGCGTTATTCGCGTGGCCCAGCCCGTCGATGTCCTCGGCGCCTACTTGCAGATCAATGGTAAACGGCGTTGCCCGATCCCAACCCATGCCCCACTCCCGGTCAAAGTATTCAACCGGAGCAGTGTAACGGAGCTCAGGCCGATTGGCGCGCCTGAAGGCTGCGGCCGGCCAGCAGTGATAACACGCCATCAATCACCCGAGGGTCGGCTAGCACACGCTGGTGCCCGCCGCCTTCAAGGCGCAACAGGCGACTGTCGAACCAGGATTCGTGGATCAGTTGCGATTCCTTGACCGAGACGAAATTGTCGTCCTCGGCATGCACGATCAGGCCGGGCATATCCAGTTGATAGTGGGCAACGTCGAGCGTCGCGGCGCGCATACCGACATCTTGCTCGACCTGACGGATGAAGGCGGAGCGCGCTCGCGGCGGCATACCGACGTAGCGGGCGAAACCGCGCAGTACGCCAAGAATGCGCGCAGGCGCGGCAATGCTGACAAGGGTTTCGGTGCGCAAGCCCAATTGCACGGCGAGCATGGCGCTGGCGCCGCCCATGGAATGACCGATGACCGCTTGCAATGGTGGCAATTCGGCAGCGGCTTCGAGCATTGCCCGAGCGAACAACACAACGTTGGCTTCACGCCCAGGCGAACGACCGTGAGCCGGACCATCCAACGCGACGACGGTATACCCGGCATCGACCAGCGCAGTGATCAGCGCGGCGAACTGGGTTGGCCGCCCTTCCCAGCCGTGCATCAGCAGCACTGTCGGGCCTTGGCCCCAGCGCAGCGCCGAGAGGCCAAAGCGCAAAGTGATGCGTTCGGAACTGGCCAGCAGCGGCAACTCCCAATCACGAAGAGGCAGCGAACGTGGCGTCATGAATGCCAGACGCATTTTGCTCGCCACGCGTTTCGGTGCAATCCAGCCCAAGGTGCCATTAACGCCACGAACCCACTTCAACGTGTTCATCGCTCTCTCCTCAGGCGAGTTGCCTTCAGGTCAACGCACCGCCGACTTGGCAGCGCGCAGCAATCGATCGGATAAGTCTCCCGGGCCGAGCGCTCTTGCGAGTGCCAGACCACCCACCATCAAAGCCACGTCAGCCAAGGCTTTGTCGGTGTCCTCAGGGCTGGACGCCAACTGCGCAATCATCAATTCCAGGTGCTCGTTCAGCGCGATGCGGAACGATTCCGGCAAGCGCCCCAGCTCGCCGATCGACGCTGGAATCGGGCATGCCGCGTCGCTGGAATCTCGATGCTTGCGCGACAGGTAAAACGCGGCGACCAAGGCACGACGCTCTTCACCGGTCAGCTCGGCATCCATGTCGGCAATCAGGTCGCGGCGGCGGCCGAGAAGCTGCTTGAACGCTTCCAGCATCATCGCGTCCTTGCTTTCGAAGTGCGCATAGAAACCGCCGACGGTCAGGCCGGCTGCGCCCATCACTTCGCCCACGCTAGGGTCGGCCGGGCCACGCTGAATCAGTGCGGCGCTGGCAGCCTTGAGGATGCGTTCGCGGGTTTGAGCTTTTTTATCGTTCATCGTTGCCTCCGAATATTACGACTAGAATATTATTCGCATAATAATATTCTGCAAGTCAAGGATATGACCGCTGGTCTGATGCACAGTGTAAGGAAAAAGGAGAATTGGCCAAACGCCAGACAAACAAAAGGGCCATTCAATAATTGAATGACCCTTATAAAATCCCGCAGAGCGGGTAATCGTGGCGTCCCCTAGGGGACTCGAACCCCTGTTACCGCCGTGAAAGGGCGGTGTCCTAGGCCACTAGACGAAGGGGACACAAACCTTCTATACAACTGATCAGCGCTGAGAACTGATCGATTCAAGGCCGGTGTGGCCAGACCTTGAACTGTAAATTGGTGGAGCTAAGCGGGATCGAACCGCTGACCTCCTGCATGCCATGCAGGCGCTCTCCCAGCTGAGCTATAGCCCCGGATTTTTCGCCTCGCGGCGGAGTGACATCTTGCAACATCACTTCTGTAAAACTGGCGTCCCCTAGGGGACTCGAACCCCTGTTACCGCCGTGAAAGGGCGGTGTCCTAGGCCACTAGACGAAGGGGACGCAAACCCTTCTATACAACTGATCAACGCTGAGTGTTGATCGCTTCGGAGCCGGTGTGGCCAGGCTTCGAAGTGTAAATTGGTGGAGCTAGACGGGATCGAACCGTCGACCTCTTGCATGCCATGCAAGCGCTCTCCCAGCTGAGCTATAGCCCCTCATCGTTGATGTCATCGCTGAGGACGGGGCGAATCTTAAGGGCGTATCGAAAGCCTGTCAAACTTATTTTTGAAAAATTTCAAAATTTTTCGTCGGCATAACAATCACTTACCGCCCTCCCCCGTAAATTCGGGAGAAGCGCCGAAGGCACGATCAAAAGATCGCAGCCTTCGGCAGCTCCTGCACAAAGCCGCAAGCGCTTAGGCAATAGCGCCGAGCAGCTTTTCCCACTCTTTGTTTTCTTTCTTCGACACGCCACCCAGCAGGTCAATCGCCTGCCGCAGACGATAACGGGTCAGATCCGGGCCAAGGATTTCCATGGCATCGAGCACCGAGACCGAACTCGCCTGACCGGTGATCGCAGCAAACATCAGCGGCATCGCATCGCGCAGTTTCAACTCCAGCGATTCGACCACAGCCTGAATCGTCGCGGTGATGTTGTCCTTCTCCCACTGACGCAGGCTTTCCAGCTTCCACAGGATCAACTGCATCAATTGGCGAACCTGATCGCCCGAGAGTTTCTTCGACTCGAACAGCTTGGCATCCGGATTGACGCCGCCGGCGAAGAAGAAGCCGCCCAACGGGGCAACCTGGCTGAAGGTTTCAACGCGACCCTGAACGTGCGGCGCGATCTTCATCATGTATTCGGAATTGAACGCCCACTTCTGCACGCGTGCAGCGAACTCTTCCACCGGCAGATCACGCAGCCACTGGCCGTTGAGCCACGACAGCTTCTCGATGTCGAAGATCGGCCCGCCCAGCGAGACACGCTTGAGGTCGAAGTTGTCGACCATTTCCTGCAGCGAGAACTTCTCGCGCTCGTCCGGCATCGACCAGCCCATGCGGCCGAGATAGTTGAGCATCGCTTCCGGCATGAAGCCCATGCGCTCGTAGAACGTCACCGAGGTAGGGTTCTTGCGCTTGGACAGCTTGCTCTTGTCCGGGTTACGCAGCAGCGGCATGTAGCACAGCTCTGGCTGTTCCCAGCCGAAGTACTCGTAAAGCAGGATCAGTTTCGGTGCCGACGGCAGCCACTCCTCACCGCGCAGCACGTGGGTGATGCCCATCAGGTGGTCGTCGACGACATTGGCGAGGAAGTACGTCGGCAGGCCGTCGGTCTTCATCAGCACTTGCATGTCCATGCGATCCCACGGGATCTCGACGTCGCCACGGAGCATGTCCGGCACCACGCAAACGCCTTCACTCGGCACTTTCATGCGGATAACGTGCGGCTCGCCAGCGGCCAGACGGGCGGCGACTTCTTCTTTCGACAGCAGCAGCGCGCGGCCGTCATAACGTGGTGTTTCGCCGCGAGCCATTTGCTCGGCGCGCATCTGATCCAGCTCTTCAGCGGTGCAGAAGCACGGGAACGCGTGGCCCATGTCGACCAGTTGCTGGCAGTACTTCTGATAAATCTCGCCGCGCTCACTCTGACGGTATGGACCGTGCGGGCCGCCAACGTCCGGGCCTTCGCTCCAGTCGATCCCCAGCCAGCGCAGGGCGTCGAAGATCTGCTGTTCGGACTCGCGGGTCGAACGCAACTGGTCGGTGTCTTCGATGCGCAGGATGAACTCACCGCCATGCTGCTTGGCAAAGCAGTAGTTGAACAATGCGATGTAAGCGGTACCTACGTGGGGGTCCCCGGTAGGCGATGGCGCGATGCGAGTGCGGACGGTGGTCATGGCATGTCTCGAAAAGAATGAAAAGCAAAACAATCAAGCGGCGAATGGTAACAGGCGACACCCGCCCCGCTCCAGCGGGCAGGGCATTTAAGCCAAGTTTGCGTCTGGAACGCCCGTAAGCCGTGGTGAATAGGCAAATATCAGCGGATGGCATTTACCGTTTGTCGGCTGTATGCCAGATTCGCCTGCTGATAACTTTCCTTACAATTCATCGACTACAGTTTGCCCATGCCTGCCCAACTCAAGCGTCGCCTGTTGATTTTCCTGCTGCTCGTCCTGCTGATTGCCGGGGGCTTTTTCGCCCATTGGTTTTTCAAGGGGCGTTTTTATGAAAGCACCGACAACGCTTATGTCCAGGGCGAAATCACCCGTGTCTCGAGCCAGTTGAGCGCGCGCATCGATGAAGTGCTGGTGCAGGACAATCAACACGTGGAAAAAGGCCAGTTGCTGGTGCGCCTCGAACCGAATGATTTCCGTCTGGCCATCGATCGCGCCAATGCCGCCCTCGCCACCCGCGAAGCCGAGCGCCTGCAAGCGCAAAGCAAATTGACTCAGCAAGCCAGTCTGATTGCTTCCAGCGACGCACAAGTGGCAACCACCCAAGCAACGTTGGGCCGGTCGCAAATGGATTTGTCGCGTGCTGAAACCCTGCGCAAACCCGGTTACGTTTCCGAAGAACGCGTGACCACCCTCTCCGCTGACGCTCATATCGCCCGTTCGCAGGTGGCCAAGGCGCAGGCCGATGCGCAAGGCCAGCGTCAGCAGGTCAACGCCCTGAACGCAGAAATCAAACGCCTCGACGCACAGATTGCCAACGCCCGCGCCGATCTCGCGCAAGCCGAACTCAACCTGACCCGCAGCGAAATCCACGCGCCGATCAGCGGTCTGGTCGGCCAGCGCGCCGCGCGCAATGGTCAAGTGGTGCAGGCCGGCGCTTATCTGCTGTCGATCGTCCCGGACGAAGACATCTGGGTGCAGGCCAACTTCAAGGAAACCCAGATCGGCCGCATGCAGCCCGGGCAAAAAGCCGAGCTGACCTTCGATGCCTACAACGACACGCCAATCGAAGCGCGGGTCGACAGCCTGTTCGCCGCCTCCGGCGCGCAATTCAGCCTGCTGCCGCCGGACAACGCCACCGGTAACTTCACCAAAGTCGTACAGCGGATTCCGGTAAAACTGACCTTCAAGGCCGACAACCCGTTGCACGGCAAGATCCGCCCGGGCATGTCCGTCACTGCAAAAGTGAACATCAAAGACGCCCCGGACAATGGCCGGTGATTCGCTGATCCGCCCGGTCGGCGAACCGACCCGGCGCGATTGGATTGCGGTGATGAGCGTGATGCTCGGCGCCTTTATGGCGGTGCTCGACATCCAGATCACCAACTCGTCGCTGAAAGATATTCAGGGTGCGTTGTCGGCGACGCTGGAAGAAGGCTCGTGGATTTCCACCTCTTATCTGGTCGCGGAAATCATCATGATCCCGCTGACCGCGTGGCTGGTGCAGCTGCTGTCGGCGCGACGTCTGGCGGTGTGGGTGTCGCTGGGCTTTCTGCTGTCATCGCTGCTGTGCTCGATGGCCTGGAGCCTGGAGAGCATGATCGTCTTCCGCGCCATGCAGGGTTTCACCGGCGGCGCGCTGATCCCGCTGGCGTTCACCCTGACCCTGATCAAACTCCCCGAACACCACCGCGCCAAAGGCATGGCGATGTTCGCCATGACCGCGACCTTCGCGCCGTCCATCGGCCCGACGCTGGGCGGCTGGCTCACGGAAAACTGGGGTTGGGAATACATCTTCTACATCAACATCCCGCCGGGCCTGATCATGATTGCCGGCCTGATGTACGGGCTGGAGAAGAAAGAAGCGCACTGGGAACTGCTGAAAAGCACCGACTACACCGGCATTCTCACGCTGGGGATTGGCCTCGGTTGTTTGCAGGTATTCCTTGAAGAAGGCCATCGCAAGGATTGGCTGGAGTCGAGTCTGATCGTGACCCTGGGCAGCATTGCGCTGGTGAGTCTGATCACCTTTGTGATCGTGCAGATCTCCAAACCGAATCCGCTGATCAACCTCGGCATCCTGTGTAATCGCAATTTCGGTCTGTCGAGTATTTCCAGTCTGGGCATGGGTGTCGGGTTGTACGGTTCGATCTATCTGTTGCCGCTGTATCTGGCGCAGATCCAGAACTACAACGCCCTGCAGATCGGCGAAGTGATCATGTGGATGGGCGTGCCACAGCTGTTCCTGATTCCGCTGGTGCCGAAGCTGATGAAGTTTGTTTCGCCGAAATGGCTGTGCACGATCGGTTTTGGATTGTTCGGGCTAGCGAGTTTTTCTTCGGGGGTGCTCAACCCGGATTTCGCCGGACCGCAGTTCAATCAGATCCAGATCATTCGTGCACTGGGGCAGCCGCTGATCATGGTGACCATTTCGCTGATCGCCACGGCGTACATCCTGCCGCAGGACGCGGGGTCGGCGTCGAGTCTGTTCAATATCCTGCGAAATCTGGGCGGCGCGATTGGTATTGCCCTGCTCGCGACACTGTTGGATGCGCGCACCAAGACCTACTTCGATTATTTGCGCGAGGCGGTGGTGCCGACCAATCCGCAGGTGGCCGAGCGTTTGGCGTCGATGACTGATCGGTTTGGCAGTGACACGGCGGCGTTGGGCAAGCTGAGCGAGATCGTCCATCAGCAGGCGGCGATCATGGCGTACAACGATGCGTTTCATTTTGTCGGGATTGCGCTGGGGATCAGCATGTTGGCGATTTTGTTGACCAAGAAATTGCCAGAGGGGCTGAAGGCTGGGGAGTCCCACTAACTGCAACTGATCGTTCCCATGCTCCGCGTGGGAATGACTCCGGTGACGCTCTGCGTCACAGCGGACGCGGAGCGTCCGGGGCTGCATTCCCACGCAGAGCGTGGGAACGATCCTCCTTACACAGCCAAAAGCCGTTCGCGCAGTTTGGCAATCTCATCCCGCATCTGCGCCGCCGCTTCAAATTCCAGATCCCGCGCCAGCTGATACATCTTCTCTTCCAGCGCACGAATGCGCTTGGTGATCTCGCTCGGCGAACGCAGTTCGGCTTCGTACTTGGCGTTCTCTTCGGCAGCCTTGGCCATGCCTTTGCGCTTCTTGCTGCGCGAGCCCGGCACGGTGGCGCCTTCCATGATGTCGGCGACGTCCTTGATCACCCCGCGCGGAGTGATGCCGTTTTCCAGGTTGAACGCTATCTGCTTGTCGCGACGCCGCTCGGTTTCGCCAATCGCCCGCTCCATCGAGCCGGTCATGCGATCGGCATACAGAATCGCCCGGCCATTGAGGTTACGTGCGGCGCGACCAATGGTCTGAATCAGCGAGCGCTCGGAACGCAGGAAGCCTTCCTTGTCGGCATCAAGAATCGCCACCAGCGACACTTCCGGCATGTCCAGACCTTCACGCAGCAAGTTGATCCCGACCAGCACATCAAAGGTACCGAGGCGCAGATCACGGATGATTTCCACGCGCTCAACGGTGTCGATATCCGAGTGCAGATAACGCACGCGCACGCCGTGATCGGCGAGGTAATCGGTAAGGTCTTCGGCCATGCGTTTGGTCAGCGTGGTGACCAGCACCCGCTCCTCGACCGCCACACGCTTGCTGATTTCCGAGAGCAGATCGTCGACCTGAGTCAGCGCCGGACGCACTTCAACCTGCGGGTCGACCAGACCGGTCGGCCGCACCACTTGCTCGACCACCCTTCCGGCGTGTTCGGCCTCGTAGTTGCCCGGCGTCGCCGAGACGAAAATGGTCTGCGGGCTGACCCCTTCCCACTCGTCAAACCGCATTGGCCGGTTGTCCAGTGCCGAGGGCAGACGGAAGCCGTACTCGACGAGGGTTTCCTTACGCGAACGGTCGCCCTTATACATCGCGCCGACCTGCGGCACGCTGACGTGGGATTCGTCGATCACCAGCAAGGCATCGGCCGGCAGGTAATCGTAGAGCGTTGGCGGCGCGGCACCGGCCGGGCGACCGGACAGGTAGCGCGAGTAGTTTTCGATGCCGTTGCAATAACCCAACTCTAGGATCATCTCCAGGTCGAAACGGGTGCGCTGTTCAAGACGCTGGGCTTCGACCAGTTTGTTGTTGCTGCGCAGGTATTCGAGGCGTTCCTGCAATTCGACCTTGATGTGTTCGATGGCGTCGAGCAGGGTTTCCCGTGGCGTTACATAGTGGCTCTTCGGGTAGAAGGTGAAGCGCGGCATCTTGCGGATGACTTCGCCGGTCAGCGGGTCGAACGCGGAAATGCTTTCGACCTCGTCATCAAACAGCTCGATGCGGATCGCTTCCAGATCGGATTCCGCCGGGTAGATGTCGATCACATCGCCGCGTACACGGAAAGTCGCGCGGGCAAAGTCCATATCGTTGCGGGTGTATTGCAGGTCGGCCAAGCGCCGCAGCAGTGCGCGCTGATCGAGTTTGTCGCCGCGATCGACGTGCAGCACCATCTTCAAATAGGTTTCCGGGCTACCCAGACCGTAGATGCACGACACCGTGGTGACGATGATCGCGTCTTTACGCTCCAGCAACGCTTTGGTTGCGGACAGGCGCATCTGCTCGATGTGGTCGTTGATCGACGCATCCTTCTCGATGAAGGTGTCGGACGACGGCACATAGGCTTCGGGCTGGTAGTAGTCGTAGTAGGAAACGAAATACTCGACGGCGTTGTTCGGGAAGAAAGCCTTGAACTCACCGTACAGCTGCGCAGCAAGGGTCTTGTTCGGCGCCAGCACCAGGGTCGGACGCTGAATCTGCGAGATGACATTGGCGATGCTGAAGGTCTTGCCCGAGCCGGTCACACCGAGCAGCGTCTGGTGCGCCAGCCCGGCCTCGATGCCCTCCACCAATTGGCGGATGGCTTCTGGCTGATCGCCAGCAGGCTCGAAGCGGGTGACGAGCTGGAATTCGGACATATACACCTCTGGGATCGCGGCATTCCGAGCAAAGCGGAACACCACGGGGACGACCGCAAACGACCGGTGTCGCGCGAGAAAAAACCTGGATTGTGCTCAATGTGGTGGCGATTGCCTCACCTTTCAAGGCAAACGTCCTACATCCGGTAAAGACTCTGACACGAGCAGTCGACTAACGGTCAAGAAATAATCGGAAAAACTTACCCTAAAAGCCGAATCGCCTGTCGCCATTGTTCAGTAATGGCCTCTATACTAGCTCCCCGTTTGTGCACCGCTCTAGTGCATCCGGCTGGAGCGCGACACGTCCCTCCATTCTCCATTCAGAGCCGCCGCAATAATGAGCCTGTTCTCCGCTGTCGAAATGGCACCCCGCGATCCAATCCTGGGCCTCAACGAAGCATTCAACGCCGATACCCGGACCACCAAGGTCAACCTGGGCGTGGGTGTTTACTGCAACGAAGAGGGGCGAATTCCACTTCTGCGCGCCGTGATCGAAGCCGAAACCGTTCGCGCCGCTCAACACGCTTCGCGCGGCTACCTGCCGATCGATGGTATCGCCGCCTACGACCAGGCCGTGCAAAAGCTGCTGTTCGGCAACGACTCGCCGCTGATCGGCGCCGGTCGCGTGATCACCACTCAGGCCGTCGGCGGGACCGGCGCACTGAAGATCGGTGCCGACTTCCTCAAGCAACTGCTGCCGAACGCCGTCGTGGCGATCAGTGACCCAAGCTGGGAAAACCACCGTGCCCTGTTCGAAACCGCCGGTTTCCCGGTGCAGAACTACCGTTACTACGACGCAGCCAGCCACGATGTGAATCGTGCTGGCATGCTCGACGACCTCAACGCCCTGCCGAACGGCTCGATCGTTGTCCTGCACGCCTGCTGCCACAACCCGACTGGCGTCGACCTGACCCCGGCGGACTGGAACAACGTGCTGGAAGTGGTTAAAACCAAAGGTCACGTGCCGTTCCTCGACATGGCCTATCAAGGTTTTGGCGACGGCATCGACGAAGACGCCGCAGCTGTGCGCCTGTTCGCTGAATCCGGCCTGACCTTCTTCGTTTCGAGCTCGTTCTCCAAGTCGTTCTCGCTGTACGGCGAGCGCGTTGGTGCGCTATCGATCATCAGCGAATCGAAAGAAGAAAGCGCGCGCGTGCTGTCGCAGGTCAAGCGCGTGATCCGCACCAACTACTCCAACCCGCCGACCCACGGTGCAAGCATCGTTGCAGCTGTATTGAACAGCCCGGAACTGCGTGCACAATGGGAAGCCGAGCTGGCGGAAATGCGTCTGCGCATTCGCGGCATGCGCGAGCAGATGGTTGCCCTGCTGGCAGAGAAAGCCCCGGGCCGCGACTTCAGCTTCGTCGGTCGTCAGCGCGGCATGTTCTCCTACTCGGGCCTGACCACTGAACAAGTGCATCGCCTGCGTAACGAGTTCGGCATCTACGCCCTGGACACCGGCCGCATCTGCGTGGCTGCGCTGAACCAGAACAACATCAAGGCGGTAACGGATGCGATTGTTCAGGTCATCTGATTTCGCACTGTGATGAAAAACGGGAAGCCTTGGGGCTTCCCGTTTTTTATTGTCACGAAACAATCCCTATCCCCTCTAAACTGCACACATGTCCAAATGTGGGAGCGAGCTTGCTCGCGAAAGCGATCTGTCATTCAACATCGTTGTCGACTGACATGACGCCTTCGCGAGCAAGCTCGCTCCCACAGGTGATGAGTACATTCCAGAATTTTGTGAGATCAGATATGAAAAACGACAACCTGCGCGCCGACCGTGACGATCTGGATGATTTCATCCCTCGTGCCTCGGCCAAACGCGAGAAAAGCCTGGTGCTGCAAGTCGCCGCCGGGGTGTTCCTGGGTGGCCTGGTCCTGTGGCTGGTGCAACTGGCCGCCACCGCGGCTTACGCCAAACTGATGATGGGCACCATCACCTTCGGCAGTTAAGCCAGTTCGATCGCTCGCTGACTCGCGGCGTCGTCATAAACGACGTACAGCGATTCGGCGATCTGACTCTTGATCGCCTTGGTGCTTTCAAGACCCAGGACGAAGCCTTCGGCCTTGCCACCGGCGCGGTTCAATTCCTCAGCGGTACTGGCCTGGGTGATTGCATCGAAGAGTTTTTCGGCGTGAGGGCCAACGCCCTTGGGCAGGCTGATTTGCGCGATGCTCATGCGAACACCTCGCTGTTGCGGGATAAATGGTTCATGACGCAGACCTTTTTCGGCGAATGGCCGGCAGCGCGTGTGACCACTTCCGGGCGCCCATGGTAGACCTCTGCTGCAGTTCTGGTAACCGCCAATCGCTGACAAGTCACCGTTCGTCCCGAGGATTCAGCTAATTTTACAACCGGCGCTTGACTTCTCTTTTTGAATCAGTAACATACGCACCAATTCCGCAATAGCTCAGTTGGTAGAGCAAATGACTGTTAATCATTGGGTCCCTGGTTCGAGTCCAGGTTGTGGAGCCAGATAGCAAAGCCCCTGAATCGAAAGATTCAGGGGCTTTTTTGTGGGCGCTCGAAAAGGTCAAAAGATCTTGAAATGAAAAAGGGCCGATCTGCGCTTAACAGATCGGCCCTTTTTTATTCAGTTACAGCGGTCAGACATGCTCACTGCTTTTCACCTGCACCTTCGGTGCACCCTGCCCATGATCGTGATCATCAGGCTCAATGACCGGCACTTCCTTGCCATCGCAGTCATGCAGCTTGCCGTCGCTGAAGTAATCGCCTTCACGCAGCGCCGCCAGGTCGCGATAGCGCAGGGTCCGCTCTTCCGCCGCAGCAAACACCGACTGCTGATCCGAGTTACCGGCGGTGAAGTGGTTGAACGCCAGGTTGAGCAGGATCGCCATGATCGCCGACGAGCTGATGCCCGAATGGAAAATGGTCGCGAACCAGCTTGGGAAGTGGTCGTAGAAGTTCGGTGCGGCAATCGGGATCATGCCGAAACCGATCGAAGTGGCGACGATGATCAGGTTGACGTTGTTGCGATAATCAACCTTGGACAGCGTACGGATACCGCTCGCCGCCACCGTGCCGAACAGCACGATACCGGCGCCGCCGAGTACCGACGTCGGCACTGCTGCGATAACCCGACCCATGAACGGCAGCAGACCAAGAATTACCAGGAAGATACCGCCAGTAGCGACCACGTAACGGCTCTTGATCCCGGTAACCGCCACCAGCCCAACGTTCTGGGCGAAGGCGCTCTGGGTGAACGAACCGAAAATCGGCGCAAACATGCTCGACAGCATGTCTGCCCGCAGGCCATTGCCCAGGCGTTTGGAATCGACCTTGGTGCCGATGATTTCACCGACCGCAAGAATGTCCGCCGAAGTTTCCACCAGGGTCACCATGACCACGATGCACATCGACAGAATTGCGGCGAAGTGGAAGGTCGGCATGCCGAAATGGAACGGCGTCGGGAAGCCAAACATCGGCCCCGTGGTGACGCTGGAGAAATCCGCCATGCCAAGGAACACCGCCAGCACCGTGCCGATCACCATGGCCAACAGGATCGACAGACGCGAGATGGTCGAGCTGCCGACCTTGCTCAGCAGCAACACCAGCACCAGCGTGACTGCCGCCAGACCGATGTTCTGCATGCTGCCGAAGTCCGGCGCATGGCTGTTGCCGCCCATGGCCCAGCGCGCGGCCACCGGCATCAGCGTCAAGCCGATGGTGGTGATCACGATGCCGGTGACCAGCGGCGGGAAGAACTTGGTGATGCGCGAGAACACCGGTGTGATCAACAAGCCTATCAAGGAAGCCGCAATCACTGCGCCAAGCACGGACTGGAAGCCGCCCTCCCCGCCACTGCTGACGATCGCGACCATGGTCGCCACACCGGAGAACGACACGCCCTGCACCAGCGGCAACTGACAACCAAAAAACGGTAGACCCAGGGTTTGCAGCAGCGTCGCCAGCCCCCCCGCAAACAATGAAGCAGCAATCAGCAAACCAATGTCCGCCGGCGACAGGCCGGCCGCCTGGCCGATGATCAGTGGCACCGCAACGATACCGCCGTACATGGTCAGAACATGTTGCAGGCCGTAAGCCATATTCGCGCCGACCCCGAGATTTTCGTCCTCGGGCCGTTGGTGTGAAACATGGGGCGTTTTCATGGTGGGGGGTTCCCTGGTTTTTGTTATGCGCACACTGTATTCAATACTCGTGACAAATGTCCATAGAGTTGTATACAACTTATCAGTCACATAATGGATAGGTAGCCACCCAAGCTTCTAGCCCGCTGCTCTCATCCCCCACAAATCCGGCAACACTTCCTCTCCAGTGCCCTCGCCTGCCGCCACTACGCTGAAGTGTTCACGGCGACCGACGGTGCGGTCGCGCTCTTTTTTATACATATAAAGTATGCATAATGAAGTCAATTGAAATTCAGTACGACAAAAGCAAGAACGCAGCCAACAAACTCAAGCACAAGGGCGTCAGCCTCGCCGAGACCGAACCGGTCTTTCACGACGAACGAGCACTGACGATCGAGGACAACGACCATGACGAACAGCGCTGGATCACTATTGGCGCCAACAGCAAAGGGCGCTTGTTGGTCGTTGCTTACAGTTACCGGGATGCAAATGTCGTTCGAATCATTTCTGCGCGTGTCGCCACACCCAGCGAACGTAGCGCTTATTTTCTGGAGGCTTGATCGATGCAAGACGAATATGACTTTTCTCAGGGCAAACGCGGTGCGTTGGCTTCAAACAAGGGCAAAACCCGCATCACCATCATGCTGGATGACGCCGTCATCGAAGCGGCGCGAACGGTCGCGGAAAACGAAGGGTTCGGTTATCAGACGGTGATCAATAACACCCTGCGTCATGCCCTGCTCGATGCCGTTGCCAAACCGGAACAAGCCGAATCGAGCGGGCAATTCAAGAAAGGCATCACCGCCGCAGACCTCAAGAGTCTCGAGAAAAAACTGTCGGCAGCGGTCGGAGAAATTCGCCGAGTGCTCGAGCCCGACGCCAAGCCCTAAACGGAAACCGGTACGATCATCCGCGCCAGAGCCTGCCGTATGTGGGGCAGATCCGGCAGGTGCAGAGCAAACTCGCGCGCCAGCAATTCAATCAGCTCATCGACCTGCGTCACCTCGCGTCGCTCACTGCTGGCGCCCATGCGATGAACAGCGAAACTGCCGTTGTTCAGGGTCTTGCGCCAGCCATTACCCGTGCGCGCGACCATCAGACGCTGGGTGAACGGTGACTCAGGGTGAGTCGAGACATACCAGTTGCCAATGGTGTAATCGATGTCTTCCTGGCGTTGCAGATCGAACAGGTACATCGGCCGCCATTCACCCGCCACATTGGCACGTAGCATGTAGCCGTCGGCCTGTTTTTCAATGCGATAAGGTTCGTGAGGGGTCGCTTGCTCGGTCTCGGTATCGAGCAGCAGCGGCGCGGTCGGCACCATGCCGCCGAAGCCGACATCTGTGATGTAGCGCACGTCGTCGATAGTCACCAGACTCAAACGGTTTGTGCGCGCTGTCCAGCTGCCTTCGGGCTGATTCATTACCACGCGCCCGCTGATGGCCCGAGCGTCGAAGCCCAGTTCCAGCAACAGGGCAAAGAACAGGTTATTGAGCTCGTAGCAGTAACCACCGCGTCCACCGAGCAGGACTTTCTCTTCAATGGATGGCAGATCGATCAACACCGGCGCGCCGGTAATCGTCGCCAGATTCTCGAAAGGGAACACGCCGGTATGGCGCAGTTGCAGCAGGCGCAGGGTCGCCAGTGTCGGTTCCGGTGGTGTTTCAAAACCCAGACGTTGCAGGTACAGCTTCAGATTCGTCAGGCGTGGCTCACTCATTGCTCGATCCTTATGCATGGGGCCGCAGGTCACTGCGTTGATGGTCGCCATGTATACGGGATCAGGCACTGTTTTCGACAATTGATTTCGCCAATCGCCCGCTAGCGTTTCTTGCGGGAACCGATGCGAATCCACGTCGGCGCATGGTCACTGGCGTGCGGTTCGTTGCGCACCCAGGCATCTACACCGGCGTCATGCAAATACGGACTCAGCGCCGGGTTGAGCAATAGATGATCGATGCGCAGACCAGAGTTGGTTTGCCAATGCTGCCGAAAGTAATCCCAAAACGTATAGAGCCGATCCTCGGGATACAGATGCCGCAGCGAATCGGTCCAGCCCTGATCGAGCAAGCGCTGATAACACTCGCGGCTCTCGGGTTGCAGTAGCGCATCCTTGAGCCACGAGCGGGTGTTGTAGATGTCCATGTCGGTGGGCACGACGTTGTAGTCGCCGGCCAGCACCACCGGGTGATCGCTGCTTTGCAGGTCTTTTGCGTAGCTGATCAGCCGTTCGAACCACGCTAGTTTGTAAGCGAATTTCGGCCCCGGTTGCGGGTTGCCGTTGGGCAGGTACAGGCAACCGACCAACACGCCATGCACCGCCGCTTCCAGATAACGACTGTGCTTGTCATCGGGATCACCCGGAAGACCGCGCCGGCTCTCCAGCGGCTGCGCATCGCGGGCGAGAATTGCTACACCGTTCCAGGAGGCCTGGCCCTGCCAGATCGCGCCGTAACCGGCGGCTTCCAGTTCTGCTGCGGGAAACGCCGTGTCGACGGATTTGAGTTCTTGCAGGCAGGCGATATCCGGCTGCTCGCGCTTGAGCCAGTCCAGCAGGTTCGGCAAACGCGCGCGTAAACCGTTGACGTTGTAAGTGGCGATTCGCAGGTTTTTCATCGACTGAGGCTCCTGCCCAAGGGCTGTAAAAATTGTGACCCTGTGATCATCGCGCCGGTTGCATCGGATCATTCTCGTGCGGCGTAATGGGCACTCGCCTTTTGCCCGCACTGCCGAGACCGGAATCCCATGCAAACCACGCTGCAAGGTCAGCGCATCCTCTTGCGCCCGCTCCAGTATTCAGATGCCGACGCCCTGCTCCACGCTGCCGCTGACGGCGAGTTGTGGAACCTCACCGTCACCGTGGTGCCTTCGCCCAGCACTGTCGACAGTTATCTGAAAAAAGCCCTCGATGGCCGTGACGCCGGCACGGTGATGCCGTTCGTGATCGTGTTGAAAGATAGCGGCCAAGTCATCGGCTCGACGCGCTTCTGGAAGATCGACCCGCTCAATCGCAAACTGGAAATCGGCAGCAGTTGGATCTCCGCGAGCTGGCAGAAATCCTTCGTCAACACCGAAGCCAAATACCTGATGCTGCGTCACGCCTTCGAAGTGCTCGACTGCGTGCGCGTGCAGTTCACCACTGACGAGAACAACCAGAAATCACGTAATGCGATCTTGCGCCTTGGTGCGCAGCAGGAAGGTATTGTCCGGCATGAGCGGATCATGCCGGACGGGCGCAAGCGCAACTCGGTGCGCTTCAGCATCATAGACGCCGAGTGGCCGCAGGTGCGCTTGCATCTGGAGCAGAAACTCGCTACATGACCCTTCAGGCGCGATTGCGCAGCCACTGCAAAAAGCCTCTTTTGGGTACAACCGCCGGCGCTTCCTCGGTCAGGGATTGCGCCTTGTGCAGGCGGAAATCGAGCAGCGTCTGCATCGCGTCGTGGATATCATGACGCGCATCGAGGCACGGTTTGAGGTACGACTTCTCGATGCGATACAACGCGCAAAAGGTCTTCGCCGAAAAGTCCGCCGGCAATGCGGAATCGGACAAGATCCCTGCCTCGCCAATCACCTCGCCCGGCCCCATGCGCCCGGACTCGAACGGTGTGCCGTGGCGCTTCAACGTCACCGACACCACACCGGACTCGATAATGAACAAATGATCGCTGACCTCCCCACCCGCCAGAATGACTTCGCCGGCACGGAAGGTTTGCAGGCTCATGTTCTGGCTGAAGGTGTCCTTCTCTTCCTGGCGCAGGGTGGAGAAAATCGGCGAGCTGTCGAGCAACGCCCGGGGCCGCGACAGGTTGGTCGGCGCAGCACTTTCATCGCTCGACAGCAGATTGACCCCGGAGGCCTGCAAGTGCCGATAGGCCAGATCGAACAACTGATTGCGCACCACGCGCTTCTCGCCCATTGAGGCGACGAAACCGCTGATCTCGTATTCCGCGCCACTGCTGCCGGAGCTTTTCAGTGCGACGCTCGGCGCAGGTGTGTCGAGCAACTGGCGACAGCCCTGCATCGCCCGCTCCAGTGCATCGATCACCGAACTGGGCCGCGCATGCGGGCTGACTTGCACGCTGACCGCGACGCCGAACATATTGCTCGGCCGACTGAAATTGATGATCTTGGCCTTGGCCGCCAGCGAGTTGGGGATCACCGCCATGCTGCCCTGACTGGTTTGCAAGCGCGTGGCGCGCCAGTCGATATCGGTGACGCGGCCTTCAGTGCCGTCGATGGAAATCCAGTCATCGAGTTGATAAGGCTTGGTGGTGTTGAGGACGATTCCGGAAAACACATCGCTGAGCGTGCTCTGCAAGGCCAGACCGACGATGATCGCCAACGCCCCGGAGGTCGCCAGTACGCCTTTGACCGGCAGATCCAGCACATAGGCCAGCGCCGCAATGATCGCGATGAGGAAAATCACCGCGCCGAGCAAGTCCTGCAACAACCGCCCGGTGTGGCCGACCCGCTGCATCATCACCGCGCCGATCAAAACCGTCAGGGTGCGCGCACCGAACAGCCACCAGCCAATCTGCAGGCCAGTCGCCGCCAGGTGCAGCGGCACGTTGTCGGCCCACGGCGCCGGCTCCATCGGATTGAGGCCTTCGTTGAACAGCAGCACGCTGAACAGGCTGAAAATCAGCACCCGCACCAGCAGTTTCCACTCGCTGCCATGGGAACTGATCAGACGCCATAAACCCAGATCGAGGAGGATCAGGATCAACGCGCAGAACAACGGATGTTCGGTGAGCAGAGACAGCATCAAACAACTCCGACGGGGGCCAATCGCGAGAAGATCGCACAGATTGAGCAAGTGTAGGAGCAATTGATTTCAGAGAATGAACCCGCCCGCAAAAACACCACAAAACCAAATGTGGGAGCGAGCCTGCTCGCGAATGCGGTCGATCAGTCAACGGTCCATCGACTGACATGACGCCTTCGCGAGCAGGCTCGCTCCCACGGGGGGACTGCGTGCGGCCTGGGTTACTTACCGTTAGTCAGGGTGCTGTAGCTGGTCATCAGGTTGCGGTAATCCGGGATGTGATTGGAGAACAGCGTGCCCAGCCCTTCGATGTCGTTGCGCCAGTCGCGGTGCAGCTCGCAGGCCAGACCGAACCAGGTCATCAATTGCGCGCCAGCGCTGGACATACGGTTCCACGCCGATTCACGGGTCAGTTCATTGAAGGTGCCAGAGGCGTCCGTCACCACGAACACATCGAAGCCCTCTTCCAGCGCCGACAGCGCCGGGAACGCCACGCAAACCTCAGTCACCACACCGGCAATGATCAATTGCTTCTTGCCAGTGGCCTTGATCGCCTTGACGAAATCTTCGTTGTCCCTGGCGTTGATCTGGCCCGGACGGGCGTGTTCATGTGCGTTTCCTCTTTTCTATAGGCAACCGCCATCCCTGGCCTGCGAACCGGCCTACGCGTCCTGTGTAGAGCGCAGTGGTGGTGCGTTAAGCGTGCATCTGGCCGAAGCGGCCGGACTGGAAGTCGGCGAAGGCCTGGTGGATTTCCTGCTCGGTGTTCATCACGAACGGGCCGTGGCCGACGATCGGTTCGTCGATCGGCTCACCACTGAGCAGCAACACCACCGCGTCCTGGCTGGCTTCGAGTGTCAGCTGATGGCCGTCACGTTCGAACAGCGCCAACTGCCCTTCACGCACCGATTCCACACCGTTGACCTGCACCGAACCTTTGAGCACCACCAGCGCGGTGTTGCGGCCTTCGTGCAGATCCAGCGTCAGCAACTTGCCGGCGTTCAGGCGCAGATCCCACACATCAATCGGTGTGAAAGTCCGCGACGGGCCGGTGTGGCCATCAAACTCACCGGCGATCAGCCGCAGGCGACCGGTGTTGTCCTTGAGCGCAATGCTCGGGATGTCGCTGTCGAGAATGGTCTGGTAGCCCGGCGCGGCCATTTTGTCCTTGGCCGGCAGGTTGACCCACAACTGGACCATTTCCAGTTTGCCGCCGGTTTTGGCGAAGTTTTCCGAATGGAATTCCTCGTGGAGGATCCCGGAAGCGGCGGTCATCCATTGCACATCGCCCGGGCCGATCACGCCGCCACTACCGGTCGAGTCGCGATGCTGCACTTCGCCCTCATAAACGATAGTCACGGTTTCGAAACCACGGTGCGGATGCTGACCAACGCCACGCCGTTCGGTAGTCGGGGTGAAATCGGCCGGGCCGGCGTGATCGAGCAGCAGGAACGGGCTGATGTGTTTGCCCAGGTTGTCGTAGGAAAACAGCGTGCGAACCGGGAAACCATCGCCGACCCAATGGCCGCGCGGGCTGGTGTAGATACCGATGATGTTTTTCATGGTTGTCTCCAATTTGGGTGAGTGACGCGATGGATTAAGCTTAAATCCATGGGAATTAATGCACTAGACTGCAAAAATCAGCCTTAGCGTTCTATCTGGAGAACGATGGTGGAAGACCTCAACACCCTCTACTACTTCACCCAAGTGGTCGAACATCATGGTTTCGCCGCCGCCGGGCGCGCACTGGACATGCCCAAATCAAAACTCAGCCGGCGGATTTCCGAACTGGAAGAACGCCTCGGCGTACGCCTGCTGCATCGCACCAGCCGCCATTGCTCGTTGACGGAAATCGGTCAGGCCTATTATCAGCGCTGCCTGGCCATGCGCGTCGAAGCCGAAAGCGCCGCCGAGCTGATCGAACGCAACCGCTCCGAACCGCAGGGGCTGGTGCGCCTGAGTTGCCCGACAGCGCTGCTCAACTCGTGGGTCGGGCCGATGCTCACCCGTTACATGCTCAAATACCCGCTGGTGGAATTGTTTATCGAGAGCACCAACCGCCGCGTCGATCTGCTGCACGAAGGCTTCGACATTGCCTTGCGCGTGCGTTTTCCGCCGCTGGAGAACACCGACATGGTCATGAAGGTGCTGGGCAACAGCACGCAATCGGTGGTCGGCAGCCCGCAGTTTGTCGAACGTCTGTCGTCACCGCCCTCACCTGCCGACCTCAACGGCTTGCCGAGCCTGCACTGGGGCGCGGCGCAGCGCGAATATCAATGGGAGCTGCTCGGGCCGAATGACAACACGGCACTGATTCGCCATACGCCACGCATGGTCACTGATGATTTGATTGCCTTGCGTCAGGCGGTGATTGCCGGCGTCGGCGTGGCGCATTTGCCGAGTGTGGTGGTGCGTGAGGACATTGCGGCCGGTCGTGTGGTGGAGTTGATTCCCGGTTGGGCACCGAAGTGCGGGTTGGTGCATGCGATTTTTCCTTCGCGGCGCGGGTTATTGCCGTCGGTGCGCACGTTGATTGATTTTCTCGGCGAGGAATTTGCCCACAGTGACATTGCCTGAATCGGTGGTGCGCCCTTCGCGAGCAGGCTCGCTCCCACAAGGATTTTGTGAACACCACAGATCTCCTGTGGGAGCGAGCCTGCTCGCGAAGAGGCCAGCCCGGACAACATAAATCCTGAAAATGATTCATGACTTCTGATCAACAGTGCTTTGTCCCACAAACGGTTTTTCTCAACCATCCGGATGCGGATACTCCTGACCATTCCCACTGCAACCCTGGAGTTTTTCATGTCTGTTCCCGCTTTCGGTCTGGGTACATTTCGCCTGCAAGGCCAGGTCGTCATTGATTCGGTGAGCACCGCTCTCGAACTCGGCTACCGGGCCATCGACACCGCGCAAATCTACGAAAACGAAGCCGACGTCGGCGAGGCCATCGCAGCCAGCGGCATACCGCGCGAAGAGCTGTTCATCACCAGCAAGATCTGGGTCGCCAACTTCGCCCAGGATCGCTTGATCGACAGCCTCAAGGAAAGCCTGCAAAAACTGCAGACCGACTACCTCGACCTGACGCTGATTCACTGGCCGTCGCCGGAAAACCAGGTACCGGTCGAAGAGTTCATGGGCGCCCTGCTCGAAGCCAAGCGTCTAGGCCTGACCCGACAGATCGGTGTTTCCAACTTCACCATCGAGCTGATGCAACAGGCGATCGCGGCGGTCGGTGCCGACAACATCGCTACTAATCAGATTGAACTGCACCCGTACCTGCAAAACCGCAAAGTGGTCGAGTTCGCCCAGAGCCAAGGCATCCACATCACCTCGTACATGACCCTCGCCTACGGCGAAGTGCTGCAAGATCCGCTGATCCGGCAGATCGCCCAGCGCCTGCAAGCCACCCCGGCGCAAGTCACCCTGGCCTGGGCCATGCAGTCTGGCTACGCGGTGATTCCGTCGTCGACCAAACGCGCCAACCTGCAAAGCAACCTTGCCGCTACGGCGCTGACACTGAGCGAAGCCGATATGGCGCTGATTGCCACGCTTGATCGCGGCCATCGCCTGACCAGCCCGAAAGGCATCGCGCCGCACTGGGACTGAGCCGGCGCCCGTCAGATTTGCAAGCGTTGCGCGAGTCCGGCCATGGCCTCGCGTAACGTCTCGCTCGCCACGTCCAGCGGCGCCGCGTGCGTCTCGCGACACGCCTGCTCGAGCGCTACACATGCCGCCACCACCCGCGCCGCGCCGACCATCTGCGCCCCACCCTTGATGTGATGCGCCAGCTCGCGCAGCCCTGCGCGATCCTGCTCCTGCTGCAAAATCTCCAGACGTTGCAGATCGAGGCGCACGCTGTTCAACACTTCCTTGCGCAACTGTTCGATCAAGGCACGATCATCCCCGGCCATTTGCTCCAGCGTGCTCAAGTCGATTTCCGTCAGCGCGGGCACCTCGCCGGGGTCCAACGTCTTCTCGCAATGACTGGCAGCCATCAACGCCTGCGCCAGGTCGTGCAAGCGGATCGGTTTGAACAGGCATTCGTCCATGCCGGCATTCAGGCAGCGCGTCCTTTCCTCGGCTTGCGCATTGGCGGTAAAGCCGAGGATCAGACAAGGCTTGCGGCCGGCATGCGACTCGGCATCGCGGATGGCCCGCGCCAGTTGGTAACCGTTGCGCCGCGGCATGTTGCAATCGGTGATCACCACATCGAACGCCTGCGCCCGCCACTGCTTCAGGCCTTCATCACCGTTCTCGGTGTCGACGGTGCGATGGCCGAGTTCACTCAACTGCCAGCACAACAGCAATCGGTTCACCGGATGATCGTCCACCACCAGAACACTCAGTGACGACGTTACCCCAAGCGCTGCTTGCGGAGCACTTGGCGCGCGAGCCAGAGCAGCCAACAACGGCAGTTCAAGACTGACTTCGACGCGTGTGCCTTCACCCAGTGCACTGTCAAGCCGCAGCGTACCGCCCATCATTTCACAGAGGTTGCGACTGATGACCAGACCCAGCCCGGAACCACTGCGGGCTGATTGCGAGTCATGGCTCGCCTGCACGAAAGGGTTGAACAGCCGTCGTCGGTCGTCGGCGTTGATCCCCACCCCGCTGTCTTCAATAAGCACTTTCACGGTCAGGCGTTCCGCCGTCACGGTGGTCACCGTCAGCCGTAGACTGACCTCGCCCTCCTCGGTGAACTTGATCGCGTTGCTCAACAGATTCGACAGCACTTGTTTGAAGCGCGTCGGATCAATCAGCACGTCAATGTTGCTGCGGGCATCAAGTTCGATGTGCCACAACAAACGCTTCTGCCGCGCCAGCCCTTCAAACACCCGACACACCGACACCACCTGCTCACGCAGGTTGGCACGCTCAGGCACGAGGGACAAATGCCCGGTCTCGATCCGCGCGATGTCGAGGATGTCGCCGATCAACGCCAGCAACTGTTGCCCGGCGTTGGATGCCACCTGAATCGCCAAGCGATCGGTCACGCCCTCCTCGGCGCGCTTCAAGGCCAGTTCGAGCATGCCGATCAAGGCGTTCATTGGCGTGCGAATTTCATGGCTCATGGTCGCCAGAAACGTGGTCTTGGCGCGATTGGCATCGTCTGCCGCGTCCTTGGCTTCCTGCAATTGCTGCAGCCATTGCTGGCGCCGGCGAATCTGTTGGCGCTGAAAAACGATCCAGGCCAGCGCAAGCGCCAGCAACACCGCCGCACCAGCAAAACCGAGGAGAATCTCGCGGCGATGGCGTAACCAATAACTGTCTTCCACCACCACATCGTGGCTCCAGCGCTCCACCAGTTCGTCCATCTGTGGCGGGGCGATGCTCAACAGCGCCTTGTTCAGGATCGAATGCAATGCCGGCATCTGCGGTGCCGTCGCCAACGCAATGCGCGCCGGTTGATCGCCGATGGTGCCGGTAATGCGCAGACGCTCACGGTAGTGACGTGCGATCAGAAAGCGCGCCACCAGCAATGAACTCACCGTGGCATCGACCTGCCCCTTGGCAATCAACGCCACGCCTTCAGCGGGGCTTTTGACTTCGACCAGACGGATGCGCGGCACGCGGCTCAACAGGTAAGCACGTAACGGATGGCCGCGATAAATCGCCAGCCGTTTATCGGCCAGATCATCGAGGTTGAGCGGTCCCTGCGCGGTGATTGCGCTGACCAGCACAAACGGATTATTCAGGTAGGCGCGGGTAAATTGCAGTTCGGCTTCGCGCTCGCTGCTCGGTGTCACCACCGGCAATACATCCAGTTCACCGGCCTTGAGCTGTTCGATCTGTCGATCCAGCGACGTCCCGCGCACGATCTCGAAGTTCAACCCGCTGCGCTGGCTGATCAGACTCAGCAGTTGCGCCGACAGTCCGCTGAAACGGCCATCGGCATCAAAAAATGTCAGCGGCGCGAAATCTTCGATGGCTCCAACCCGGACAACTGGATGCTGGTCCAGCCATTCCTGCTCATTCGCACTGAGCTGCACCCGCGACTGTTCAGCCATATCGGCGAGGCCGACGCTCCAGCGTAGCTCGATGCGCTGGCGCCGCTCCATGGGGATGGCCGTCAATGCCTTGTCGACGATGCGTTTGAGGCGCCCATCGCTGCGCAACAGCGCGAAGCCGAACGAATTGGCGTCCAGCCCGGCCGGACCGGCCAATTGCAGGTCGTTACGATAATTGGTGTTGATCAGGTAGTTGGCACTGATGAAGTCGCCCAGATAAACATCGTCCGCGCCGAAGGCCACCGCACCGAGCGCATCCATCGCCGACGGGTAACGCTGCACACTTGCCCGGGGATAAAACGCCTGCACGCTGGCCAGAGGCAGATAGTCCTCGACCATGGCCAGGCGCTTGCCGGCCAGATCGGTGGGCAATTGTTCATCGAGTCGAGTCACCAGCATCGGCTGATCTTCGGCGTAGGCACGGGACAGGATGAAGGCCGGGTCGGCGGCTTCAAAACTGTTGGAGGTTCCCAGCAGATCGAGATCGCCGCGTTTGAGTGCCGCCATCACGGCATCGCGGTTGGCGAAACGGCGGACTTCGATGCGCACGCCGAGCAACTGCCCCAGCAGGTCGGCGTAATCGGCGGTCAGCCCTTCGAGTTCCTGTTGATTACGGGTGATCTCGAACGGCGGGTAATCCGGCCCGGAAATGCCCATGCGCAACACCGGATGCTGACGCAGCCATTGCCGGTCCTGTTCATCCAGGCGCAGCTGGACATTTTCCAGTCCGGTACGGGTCAGCACTTGCAGCACCTGCGGCGTGTCGCCTGCCCAACAGGTGGCCATCAGCGTCAGCCACAGCCAGACAATCCGGCGCCCCTGCCTCATGACTGTCCGCTCAGATCACATGATTGCGCTTGGCGAAATCACGCAAGTGTACCGCTGAGTTCACCCCGAGCTTTTTCATCAGACGGGTCTTATAGGTGCTGACGGTTTTGTGACTCAGGTGCATGTCCTCAGCAATCGCCTTGTTGGACTTGCCCCGCCCCAGTTGCGCGAAAATGCTCAACTCTCGGTCGGAGAGCTGCTCGATCATCTGTTTTTCCGTGATCTGTACGGCATTCAGCGTACTGAAAGGGTCCGGGAGCGCAGAGAAAAAGGTATGCCCCGACACCACCGCCCGGATGGCATTGCGCAACTGCTCCAACTGATTGGTTTTGGTCACGTAGGCCATGGCCCCGGCGCGCACACAGCGTTCCTGATAGAACATCGGCTCGTGTGTACTGAACACCAGCACTCGGCAATGGAGATCATTGGCCTTGATCCGGGCCAGCACCTCCAGCCCGCCGAGCACTGGCAGATTCAGGTCGAGAATCACCAATTGAGGCTTGTGTTCACGAATAAGCGAGATCACCTCGTTGCCTTGAGACGCCTCGTATATCTGCTCGAATCCTTCGGCTTGCAACACGATCCGGATGGCGGCACGCACCACCGGATGATCGTCGACGATCAGCGCTAACTTCATGGCCACTCCCGGTGCAAAGACTGACGGTCAGGCCACCGATGGGGGCTGATCCAGACTCAGTGGCTGCACAGGGACTGTTGCATGGAACGGTGAGCAAAGCACCTGTCAGGTCTGACAGTTGCGGCCGGGGACTTTTTATGCATGCGCAACGTACTGCATCAACGGATGTGGCTTGTGAGCGGTCGGTTTACCTGGCTTTGCGGGCACATCCACCAGCGCCATCAACTGACTGATCGACTGCTTTGAAGGCAACATCAAATGACTGATCTGCACATTCTCCTGAGCGAACCCCGAGGTCTGTTGCAACGGCGCCGTGCCTTCGTTGTAGATCAACGCCTGACGAATCTGCGGGTTATCAAGGAAAAACCCCAGCAGATCCAGCGAACGCGCCGCCAGCTCGGCGTTGATGACCACCACATCGAACGGCTCACAACCGTAGTCCACCAGCGTCAACAGTTCAGTGAGGCTTTGCACCGGGGCCACGCGGTAGTAATCGAGGCTGTTGAACAGACGCTCGATTTTCATCCGGTGGAAATGCTGCGAGTCTGCAATCAGGATGCGCAGGGCTTTATTGATCATGTTCAATCTCCCGGTGTCACGGTTTCTGGGTGCGGCAAGACTACGCAAGCCACACGACAGGTTCTGTAGGACTTTTCCTAAAAGAAGGTTCACTCATCCGAGTCACGCCGATCACCGTGCTGCTGCAACCAAAGCAACAAATCAGCCCCCGACATCGGCCGCGCATACCAGTAGCCCTGCCCTTGGGAACACCCCAATGCCAACAGTTCACGACGCTGTGCATCGGTCTCGATTCCTTCGATCACCACGCTCATGCCGAGGGTTTCTCCCAACGCCAGTGTGCTGCTGATCGCCGCCCGGCATCGCGGTTCGTGCTCAAGATTGCGGATGAATTCGGCGTCGAGCTTGATCTCGTTGAACGGCAACTGACACAAGCGCTGCAAAGATGAGAAGCCGGCGCCGAAGTCATCGATCGACAGACGACAGCCCATCATTCGCAGGCGGACGAGGCTTTCCAGGCTGGTGGCCGGCGCTTCTAGCAGACCGCTTTCGGTCAGTTCGAAAGTCAGGCCTGCACCGCAAGCACCGTGGTGCGCCAGAAGGTTTTTCAACGTGGTCGTGAGCTGCGCATTGGCCAACTGCACAGCGTGCAGATTGAACGCAACATTCAGGAAAACTCCCTGCGCACGGGCACGTCGTTGCACACCCAGCGCCTGATCGATCTGCGCAAACAATAGCTCGTCGAGTAATCCGCAACGCTCCAGCACAGGCATGAACAAAGCGGGCGAAAGGATGCCGTGGGTTGGATGGAGCCAGCGGCATAGCACCTCTACACCACAGACCTCACCGGTCTGCAGGTTGAATTTGGGCTGATACCAGGCCTGCAATTGCTGCTGCGCCAACGCCTGACGAACCGATGCCTCACTGGCCAGCGTCACGGCCGCGGCCGTGGGTTGCGCCAGAGCAGGCCTGTCGAGGGATTTGCTCAGCAGATTCGCCAGCACTTGCACATGCAAAGGCTTGCCTACATCGCCCAGCAGTTCCAGGCCAAGCAACGCCACCATCTGATGCACCGCACGACGCAGGTCTGCCGACAGCGAACTACTGATGATCACCGACTTGACCTGCCCCGAGGCCCCCACCCGCTGCAGAAACTCGAGCCCGTCCATCCCCTCCATCTGCAAATCGCACAGGGCGACATCGACGGTACCGACTTCCTGCAAGAGCGCCAGCGCCTGAGCTCCGTCACTGGCCTCGAAGATTTCGCGACAACCCAGCGTACGCAGCATGTTGACCGCCACCGAGCGCTGGAACGCATGGTCCTCCAACACCAACACACGCAGCGGCAGAGCAGGCACGGCGATTGAGTCGTCGATGCCGGGAGCATGGTGTGTCGTGGCCAATCGCGTATTCGACTCGCCAGCAGAGGTCTCAACGGTTGTGGGATTGTTCCTGAACATCGAGGTGCTCCAGCAAAGGGCCAAGGGTTTGCCGGTCCGGGGTACGGATCAGCATCAACTGTCGTCGGTGGTTGGCATAAATCGTCTGAGCCTGCGGCTGGCCGCGAACAGTGTCATGAATCACGCCGTGGCGAATCTGTGCATTGCTTGCAAAGAACCGCACCCAATCCACGCCAGTGGCGGCGATCAACCCCGCGTTGATGATCATCAGGTCAAAGTGCTGGAAGGGCTCGCTGGAGTAATGGGTCACGCCCAACAACTCACGAAACGAGTGCACCCGCGTCAGTTCGCGACAGCCCAGTTCTTTAAAGGTCTTGCCGATTCGGGCGTGCAACGCAGGCTCCTCGTCGGCAATCAGAATTCGCCAGCTTTTGTAGGACATTGGTTTCGACAGAGGTAGAAAAGGTCGCCGCTCGCGGCGTAAGAGGCGACACACTAGGCAAAACAGTCGTCAAAGCATGTAGGACGAGTCTGAAAAAATACCAAGAAATCTCCGACGCCCTTTGAAGAACAACGCCACGTCGGAAGGATCCGACGTGGCAACCCGCCTCACCAAAGGTAGCGATACCCCAGGCTCACTCCGAATGGCTGTTCGATGCCATTGCCCTTGGCGTACTCGGCATCCAGCGAGATCTTGCTTTTTTCACTGACCTGCAATACGCCGCCGAAGCCGAGTTCGACGCGGTTGCCCGGCAGCTCGGCATCGAGTTTGTTGCCATTGACGCTGACCTTGCTGCTGCCGGCATGCTCGGTGATGTACGACGCTTTGACATACGGTTGGGCCTTCATGCCATTGCTTAGCTCCAGGCTGCGACCGAACAGCGAACCGACACGGCTTTGCAGTGAATCCAGATCATCGGACTTGACGCGCAGACCGTTGCTGGCGGTGTAACTGGCCCCTTGGGTGCGGGTCGCAGTGATTTCCAGTTGCGGCTCGACGAACCAGCCATCCTTCAGATTGATGCGCTTGCCAACCTCGATATCAGCACCGACACCATTAGTGCTGTAGGAACCTTTTACCGCTTGCCCCAGATTGTTCGGCGTTTTGATGTCCGTATCGAAACGGCTGTACTTCAAGACGCTGTCAACGTAGACGCCATTGTCATTGAGGTAGGTGGCGTAAATGCCGAACATGCGGCTGTCGATATCGCCCGACGCCCCTTCACCGAAATCCAGATCGGAACGCGCAGTACCGACCATGCCACCGACATAAATCTTGCCGCTGTCCACTGCGAAAGCCTTGTCGGCACCGATTTCCAAACCGCTGACGTCCTGGGAGTAGGCGCGGCTGGAATGCTCGCTGACATCGAAACGCTTGCCGATGGCGCGGGTCCAGAGCCCCCCGTCATCCTCGCCCATGCGCAACTCGCCGAGGCGCTTGACCAAAGCGTTCATCTGCGCGTTCCACAGGCTGGCGCCGGCGGTGTGTGCGGCAATGGCGGCGTTGGCACCTTTGGAGAGGTTTTCCGGCGCCGGGTCGATCGGGCGCGGCGTTGGCGTCACAGGGCTCACCGGATCCACGGGATTGACCGGATCAACTGGCGTCACTGGCTCCACCGGATTGCCGGGGTCTACTGGCGTCTCTGGATCCACCGGCGTTACCGGATCAACCGGAATCGCTCCCCCGCTCGCCAGTACCCAGTCATCACCCTGTTGGCGCAAGGTATAGCGGAATGCACCCGCATCGACGTGGCCGCCATACAGGGCGAATTTCGCGCTGCCGCCGTTCGTATCGACCAACAGCAAGCGGCCATCGGAGGTCGTCGGTTCATTACCGCTATCGCCGACGATCAGCGTGTGATCACCACTGGCCATGCCGGCGCCTTGCACGATCAGCAAATCATCACGCTGATTGGCGATATCGGTATTCATCAAAATGCTGCCGCCACCGGCCAGAGCATTGACCGTTAGCGTCTTGAACGTGCCGTCGCTGCCCGGCGCGAATGCCAGACGCCCGCCATTGAGGGTCAGCGAGTCCACCGTGTTCACGCCATTCTCCATGACATTCACCGTGCCACCTGCGTCTGCTACCAAGCCGCTGGCACGGGCGCCCGTGTAGAGATTGACCTGACCGCCATTGCTGACCGTGCTGTTGTTGGCCGTGCCGGTGTCGTAAACACTTTGCGTACCGCCTATAACGCGCGTGTCGTTGGCCACCGCCCCACCGAGCAAGCCGCGGCGCAGGGTTTGCTCACCGCCAGCTTCAATCACACTGCCGTTGGCCACCGCCATATTGATCAGGTTTTGTGTGCCGCCGGCACCGACCTGGCTATCGTTGGCAATCGCCATGACATCCAGCGTCTGTACGCTGCCCGCATTGATCAGCGTGCGGTTGGCCGTGGAACGCGTGACGGTCTGCTGACTGGCATTGAGTACGGTGTCATTGGCAATACCGCTGGTGCCCACCACTTGTGTGCCGCCGTTATTGACCACCGTGCCATGGCTGACGCCACTGAGAACGTTTTGTGTCGCACCGTCTACTACGGTGTCGTAGGTCACACCGTTCTGAAATACGCTCTGCGTCCCACTAGCGCTGACCGTGGTGCGATGGGCCGTGCCGTTGGTTCCGATCGATTGCACGCCGGTGGTGACGCTTTCGTCATAAATCACTGCCCCGCCATTGACTGAAGAGGTATAGGCACTGGCGTGCAGTGGCAGCAAAAACGCAATGGCGACGGCCACGGCGACAGGGTTGCGCTGGAACAACGGGGAACGGGTTTTCATCAACAGAACCTCACGTGCGCCCTCTTGGGCAACGGCGTAAATCGAGTTGAGTCAGAACCTTTGAGGGAACCGGTTCGCACTCGGGGAACCGGCAATTTAGAGAATCGAAGGGACTTTCTGAGTAGGATTTTTCCTTGTCTTTGTAGGAAATTTCCCAAGAGCATTGATCGGTCTTGACCCATGCTCAGATGCAAGAAAGCGAGCCCGTTGCAGGCTCGCTTGATCGCTCATCAGCCGCGTGCACCGACCACGCTTGAACCGTAAGAGATGATGACCTCCACCCGACGGTTGAGCTGACGGGAGCGGGCATTGCCGTTATCGGCAATCGGAAATTGCTTGCCGTAGCCTTTGGTGATCAGCCGATCAGCGCCTATGCCCATTTGCTTGAGCGCGAAAGCCACGGCGTCTGCGCGCCGCTCCGACAGACGCTGATTGAAATCGTCACCGCCGACATCGTCGGTAAACCCTTCGATGCGCACCTTGCGTTCAGGGTTGGCTGCCAGATACTGCGCCAGTTGTTCGAAGTTGCGCTGGCTGCCGTACTTGAGATCGGCCTTGCCGGTGTCGAACAGCACATCGCCGAAGGTCACGACTTCCCCGCGCTGGGTTTTCTGCGCTTTCATCGCTTGCAGCGCCTTGAGCTGCTGAGTGCGCACGTCGAGTTGCACCTGAGTACGCTCGGCGTCGATTTTCTTCAGACCCGCCTCGGCCTGGCGGCCGGCAATGGTCTGCTCGGCCAGAGCGATTTTCTGGCTGGCCAGATAGGCCAATTGATCGACTTGCGGTGCCTGGCGGTTCTTCTGCGACGCCTGGTCGGCCGCGTTCAACGCCGTAAAGGCAGACTTGGTTTCAATGGCTGCGAGGGTGTTGGCTTCCGGCTTGTTTTGCAGCGCCGCGAACTGTTCGCGGGCTTGCAGCAGTTGCGGGCTTTCAGGCGGCGTGGCGCAACCGGCCAGTGTCAGAGCGATCAGCGAAGCGATGGGCAACAGTTTGAAATTCGACATGAACAAGTCCTTATTGAGCGCTGGCTGGCGGATTGAAACCGGTGACCGGGTCTTGCAGCATTTCCTGCTTGAGCACCTCAATGCCATTGCGCGCGTCAGCCAGTTGTTTCTGCCATTTCACAGCGCGCGATTTACGTTCGGCGAGGTTGGCATCGGCTTCGATCTGTTCGGCCAACAACTTGGCTTGCGGGTAGTTTTTCTCACCGAGGGCGCGTTCCATTTGGAACATCTTGTCTTGCGCTGCCTTCATTTCCAAAGGTGCGTATTGGGTTGCTTCGGCCGACACCGCACGGTTGACCGCGTCCTTGGACAAGCTGATCTGTTGCTCTGGCAGCGGCGCGCTGGCGCAGGCACTCAACGCCGCAGCAACGGCCAGTCCACAGACGGCCAATCGTGCACGGGAAGACATACGTGGAAGGGTCATCAACAGCTCCAAATGTTAACCAGTGAAGTGAGCTCGGCTGTATGCCGAGACCACCGCACGTTAGCGACAGAGAGCCAGTGACGAATGTAGGAAAATTCGCAAGAAACACAGGGAAACTGGAAATAGTTTGTTACGCCAGGCGCTCGTCCAGTTGCTCCGCCAAACGTTCCATTGATTGCTGCAAGGCATCCACCGCTTCGGTCAGAACCTGCGTGTCGAGACCTTCGCTGGCAACCTCCAGCGCTTCACAAGCCTGGATCAGTGAGTGCGCCTTGATAATGCGTGCGCCGCCCTTGACCCGGTGGGCCAGATTGGCGAGCCCGGGCATGTCGTGCTGGGTAAACAGGCGCATCAGTTTGGCCATGTCCTGCGCATTGCTCGTGGCCAGATCGCTCAACAGACTGTTGATCGACGCGCGGTCGCCACGGGTCAATTGTTCGAGGCTGCCCAGATCGATGTCACCGGTGCCGACATCGCCGGGCTCGTCTTCAGTCGGTGAACGAGGCCGTGGAACGACTGCGGCCAGACGCAGATTCAGATCCCTGAGGCTGATCGGTTTGAACAGGCAATCGTCCATGCCGGCCTCGGCGCAACGATCCTTCTCCTCGGCCAGCGCATTGGCGGTAAACCCCAACACCAGGCTGCGCGCCAATCCTCGCGTCGCCTCTTCATCGCGGATAGCCCGGGCCAGTTCGTAACCATTCATGATCGGCATGTTGCAGTCGGTGATGACCACGTCGAACGTCTGGTTGCGCCAGGCACGCAGGCCATGGGCGCCGTCCTCGGCATCCGTCACCCGGTGGCCCAGATAACTCAACTGCTGCGACAGCAGCAGACGGTTGGCCGGGTAGTCGTCGATCACCAGAATATTCAGACAGTGACTGGCCTGCAGTGCCACGTTTTCCTCGACCGGCGCGGCGTCCAGAGGATCGAGTGTCGGCAGATTCAACCGCACCTCGATCTGTGTACCCTGCCCCAACTCGCTGGTCAGCGTGAGGCTGCCGCCCATCATTTCGCACAAGGTGCGACTGATCATCAGCCCCAGCCCGGAGCCGCCCTGGGCCGACTGACCATGGTTGGCAGCCTGGGAAAACGGCGTGAACAATTGCGCCTGATCCACAAGCGAGATGCCGCGCCCACTGTCGGTCACGCGCAAGCAAAGGCGCAGTCGATCATCACTGCCGGTCTCGACCTGCACGCTCAATACCACCTTGCCCACATCAGTGAACTTGATCGCATTGCTCAACAGGTTCGACAACACTTGCTTGAAACGCAGCGGATCGATCAACACGTCGACGTTGCTCAGGGCGTCCAGATCCAGTTGCAGACGCAACTGTTTCTGGCGCGCCAGGCCTTCAAAAATGCGCGCAACCGATTCAATCAGTTCACGCAGATTGGCGCGCTCCGGCGCCAGCGACAGGCGCCCGGACTCGATCCGTGCAATATCGAGAATGTCGCCAATCAGGTCCAGCAAGCCCCGCGCTGCGCCCGAGGCCACTTCAACGGCAAAGCGATCCAGTACACCTTGATCGGCCTTTTTCAGCGCCAGTTCGAGCATGCCGATGATGGCGTTCATCGGCGTCCGAATTTCATGGCTCATGGTTGCCAGGAACGTGGTTTTGGCGCGGTTGGCGTCATCGGCAACATCTTTGGCGATTTGCAGTTCCTGCAACAGATGCTGACGCTCGCTGACATCGATCCAGCCAGCGATCATGCCGTTGACTGCACCGTCGCTGCCACGATACGGCAGCATCCAGTGGTAGATGGTCAGCGCGCGGCCGTCCGCCAGATTCAGGCTACGGTCCTGGATGCTCGGCAAGCCGTCCTCCATCACCCGTAGATAATCATCCTGAAACGTCTGTGCCTGCTGCATATCGCTGAGCACGCCGTCCGTGACCAACTTGCCGATGACCGCTTCGCGCTCGGTACCAAACACTTGCAGATAACCACTGTTGCAGATCACCAGGCGACCTTCGCGATCGCGCACGTAGATCGGATGCGGCGTGCCGTCGATCAGCACGCGCATGAACTCCATCTGATCGTTCAGCGCAATTTCAGCCTGACGGCGCTTGCGCATCAACAGACGCAGATAGGCGATCCAGCCCAGCGCCACCAACAGCAACACGCCGGCGATCACGAAGCCCTGGATGATCATCGCGCGATTGCGCAGCCAGTAACTGTCGTCCACCACCACTTCGCTGCGCCAGCGGTTGGTCAACTCGTCCATTTCTTCCGGACTGATGCTCAACAGTGCCTTGTCGAGGATCGAGTACAACTCCAGCGCACCGCGATTGGTGGCCAGTGCGATGCGTGCAGGCTGGGTGCCGACCGTGCTGGTGACCTGCAAAGTGTCGCGGTACTGGCGCGAGATCAAATAGCGCGCGCTGACCAGCGAATTGATCGCGCCGTCGGCCTTGCCCAACGCGACCATCTCCATGGCCTCGGCGGCGTTGCCTGCCGTCACCAGTTGCACCTTGGGGAATTGCTCGATGAGGTACTCGCGCAGAATGTTGCCGCTGATCAGCGCCAGGCGCTTGCCGGCCATCTGATCCAGCGTCATCGGTTCGCCGCCACGGCGAGTGACCAGCACGAACGGGTTGATCAGGTACGGCCGGGTAAAGCGCAATTGACCTTCGCGCTCGGTGCTCGGCGTGAACGCCGCCAGCATGTCGGCCTTGCCGCTGGTCACCTCACCGATCAGGTCGCCCACCGACTCAACACGCTGTATATCGAATTGCAGGCCCGTGCGCAGGCTGATCTTGGCCAGCACATCAGCACTGATGCCGCGAAACTTTCCGGCTTCATCGACAAAGGTCAACGGCAGAAAGTTTTCGTTGATCGCGACTTTGATACGCGGATGGTGATCCAGCCAACGCTGTTCGTTCACGCTGAAATGCAGTCGATGCTGGCCGGGAATGGCCACCCCGCCGACACTCCAGCGGCGCCGGATGCTCATACGCTCTTCCGCAGGAATGACCTTCAACGCCGCATCGAGAATGTGCAACAACCGGGTGTTGTCCCGGGTCACGGCAAAACTGAAGGGCTGGGTTTCCATGCGCGAAAAATCGCTGAGCTGAACGTTGTTGAGGTAGTTCTTCTTGACCAGGTAATTGGAGCTGAGCAGGTCGCCCAGATAGACGTCAGCCTGACCGAACGCCACGGCACCGATCGCCGTCAGTGTCGAGGGATACAGTTGCACGTCGGCTTTTGGGTAAAACGCCTTGACCGTTTCCGGTGGCAGGTAGTGATAGAGCATCGCCACTCGTTTGCCCGCCAGGTCTTCCGGCAGGTTGTGACTCTCATCGATGCGCGTCACCAGGGTCGGGTTATCGTCAGCGTAAGGCGAAGAGATTGCCAGTTCGGGGTCCGCCGCCTCAAAACCGTTAGCGGTGCCGATCATATCGATCTGGCCGTGCTTCAGCGCCGTCAGCAGATCGCCGCGCGAGGCGTAGCGCCGGACCTCGACCGTGACGTGCAGCAATTGTTCGATCAGTTGTGCGTAATCGGCCGTCAGGCCTTCGTAATCATTGCCGTTGCCGGTGATCGCAAAAGGCGCGTAATCAGGGCTGCTGTCGCCGAGCAACAGACGCCCCTTGCGGCGCAACCAGCTCCAGTCCGGCTCATCGAGTGGCACGGCATACTCGTCGACATCCGAGCGACCGAGCAATTGCAATGTATCGGGCTGCGTCGCGGCCATGGCCTGCAGCAACGACATTGAGCCGAACAGTGCCAGACCGGCCAGGCAATTTCTGACGAAAATAATCATCTAGAGCAGGTTGTTACGCTTGGCAAAATCGGCGAGGTACACCACCGACTTGACGTTGAGTTTCTCGATCAGCCGCGTCTTGTAAGTGCTGACGGTTTTGTTGCTTAACAGCATGGCTTCGCCGATTTCCTTGTTGCTCAAACCCTTGGCCAGTTGCTGCAGGATCGTCAACTCGCGATCAGACAGACTCTGAATCAGTTCCAGATCGGTGGCCTGGGCATCGCTGCGGCGCACCGAGCTGCTGGCCAGATTGGGGAAGAAGGTATAGCCGTCCATCACCACCTTGATGGCTTTGACCAACTCGTCGAGGTCGTTGGTTTTCGACATGTATCCGGCTGCGCCAGCCTTCATGCAGCGCATGGAATAGAACTGTGCCGACTGCGACGTCAGCACGAGGACCTTGCAAGACAGGTTCAGCGCGCGGATACGCGAGATCACCTCCAGGCCGTCGAGCTTGGGCATGGCGATGTCCAGAATGATCAGGTCGGGGGTATGTTCGCGGGCCAGCTGCACAGCATCGGCGCCATTGTCCGCTTCCGCGACGACTTCGAAATGTTCCTGTTTCAACAGCATCTTGACCGCAGAGCGAATGAACGGGTGATCGTCCACGATGATCGCTTTCAACATAAAAACCCCTGTAAGACGTTGATCAACTACTTGGCAACGCCACAAATAACAATGGGACAGCAGTCCAGATGCTCCACGTGCAGAACATACACGAGCACCACAGAATTGTAGGAAAATTCTTGGAAAACACCGCACAGCACCGCACAACGATCAGCGCTCGCCCTCTGGCTTCTCCAGCCATTGCAGCAAGTCATGTCCGTTCATGGGACGGGCCAGGTAATAACCCTGCCCCATTTCGCACTCCAGCTCGCGCACATGCTCAAGCACCTTTGGGCTGCTGATGCCTTCGATCACCAGATCCATTCCTAACGAACGAGCCAGCACTCTCGTACTGGCGACCATCGCCCGGTTGCGTTGACGGTCGAGGTGCTGGACAAAACGGCCATCGAGTTTTATCTGGGTGAACGGCAACTGGCACATCAGCTTCAACGAGGAAAACCCGACACCGAAGTCGTCGACCGCTAATCCGCAGCCGAGCAGGCGCAAACGCAACAAGTTCTCCTGCGTGCCGGGCGGGCAATCGAGCAAACCGTTCTCCGCCAGTTCGAGCATCAGAACCGATCCGTTGAACCCGTGCCGCTCCAGCGCCCGTTTGATGTGTTCCACCAGAGCACTATGGGTCAGTTGCGAGGCATGCAGATTGAACGCCAACTGCAAGGCCACACCACGATGACGCAAAATGCCCAGCAAGTTCAGGCCCTGTTCGAGCAACTGTTTGAACATCTGGTCGGTCAAGTCATACGCCAGCACGGCGGAGAGAAAGTCGCAAGGCAACAGCGTCCCGCGCGCGGGATGCTGCCAACGCACCAGCGCCTCCACGCCGATCACCGCACCGCTGTGTAATTGAAACTGCGGCTGAAACCAAGCCCGAAACTCACCCAGCGCCAGCCCGCGGCGCACTTCATCTTCGTGGGGCAACTCTTTGCTCGGTGGCGCCAGCACCGGCGGGATCCGCCCGTGTTTATAGCGATACAGCAGGCGGTTCAAGGCACGCAGCTGCACCGGCCGGCTCAGCACTCCGAGCAATTGCAGACCGCCCAGCGAGGCCATTTGCCCCAAGGTGCGCGCCAGCTCCGGGGGGAGTTCACTGCACAGCAACACCGCGCGCACCATACCGCTGTGGCTGGCAACACGGAGGAACTCCAGGCAATCGAGGCCCCGGTCAGTGAGATCGCAGATCACGATATCGACCCCGCCCTGCAGGTGCATCTGCACCATGGCCTGCTCGGCATCCGGTGCTTGCAACACGTCACGCACGCTCAGGCGTTGCAACATCCTGACCAGCACGTTGCGGGCAAACTCATGATTTTCCAGCACCAGAATACGTGGGGAGGTCATCTTCCTTTAATCACTCAATTGACCCGGGAGACCGGATAGTGGCCTGCGCCAGCAGGGTTGAACGCAGGACTTATCCTGCGTCAATGTAGGAAATTTCCCAGAGGCTAAGGCGTCATCAGTAGTAAACGATCTGCACAACCATGATCGCTTCGAACGGTCCGACTTCGGGATCGCCCAGCGACACCACCGACGCGCTGAACGGCACATCGATATGGCTGACGTCCGCCGGAAAATTCGCCAGAGGGAAAGGCTCGTTGATCTGCACCAGATTGTTGTGGGCATCGCGCACCTGAATGCCGAACTGGCTGCCCGCCGTCGGCAGAATGTTGTAAAGCCCCTGCTGGTTGGCGGTGACAAACGTCGCACCGATGTTGATCGCACTGCTGCACTTCTTTTCCAGCGCGAGGCTGAAGGGCCGGGTCGGATTGGGCGGCGAGAACCCAGTGGTGGTTTTCTGAATCACGCCAAAGTCGACAATGCCCGGCTCCGGCGTCACCGTGACATCGACCGTGCACGCGGTGCCGACAATGTTCTGCAACCCGGAGAGTTGAAAACGGAAGTTGCCCGCCGGGTTGCTCGGCCCGCCATTCAAGCCATAGAGACCGTCGAACTGGAACACGTCGTAGGTGTCTTGCGAGGGACGCTGCAAGGGCAACAATCCGCGTTTGCGGATCACCACCTGAAACGCAATGCTGGGCGTCACCCGTGAACACGCGAGCATGTCAGCGCCGCTGGTCGCGTCCGGGCAACCACGGGATACGAATCCGCTGTTCACGCCCTGGGTCGGGTTGGAACTCCAGTCGCCGTCCCAGGCTGTCACGCCGCGATACACCAGACCGAATTCGATGCCCCACGGGGTGGCATTGAGTCCTGCCGGGTTGCCATAGAAGTAGATCGGATCGTCTTCCCTGAAGTGCAGATCGAAGAGTTTCCAGCAGTGGGCCGGCACCACATGGGTTTTCGAGCGCCAGATGATCGTGCCGTCCGGCACGGTGTCCGGCACCGACACCGGGCCAATGTATTCGCTCAGGTAGCTGCCGCCGTCCAGCGACTTGCAGACCATCGCCGAAGCCAACTGCGACGCGCCCAGCAGCACTGCGGCCGCGGCCAGCCGGGTCAGCGTAGAGAACAGGCTCACGGTCTCACGCCTTTGCAGACGTTCGCCACGCAGTTGAACAGCGTGTCGGACTGGCCACCGAAGTCATTCATGTTCGACACCCGCAAGGTGCTGAACGCGGTGTTGCTCAGGGCAAAGCGCGCATTGCCGCGTGGCGCGATCATCACCGTATCGATCGGCATTCTGGTTTTTTCCGGGCCGGCCAGCAGCCCGACCACAGTGATGTGAAACGGTGTCGGGTTATCGACAATCAGCTGTTTCGCTGCCGGGTCGATTTTCAGGCTCAGGCCCAGCGCGAGGTCTTCACCACGCTCACGCTTCACCGCTGCCGGGCGATAGAACAATTTGATCTTCGACTGCAAGGCGATCTGCATCGAGTTGACGGCCTGGCTCTTCGGCGGAATCTCGCGAATGTTCAAATAGAACACCGACTCGCGGTCAGCCGGCAGGGCCAGTTCGGGCAATTTCACGATACGCAGCACACTGCTTTCGTTCGGCTCGATGCGCTGCAGCGGTGGCAGGACCATGAACGGTGAGGTGACTTTCTGGCCACTCTCGTTTTCGATCCACGACTGCACAATGAATGGCAGCTGCGGGTTTTTGTTGCTGACTGTGACGCTGACCGATGGTGCACTTTCCTCGAACACCAGCCGGGTGCGATCCGGCACCACAGCGGCGCTGGCCAACAGCGGCAGACTAAGGCCCGCGGCCAGAAACAGACGGTGAGCAGTAAACAAGGCAAAACGAGACATGATGACTCCGGGTTCATTGGAAGACGCGGTTACAGACACTGGGCAGGCTTGGCGATATTGCTAACCACGTCCTCCTCAGGGAGTTTGGCCAGACTGCATTGGCCGGCGTCATCCCAACGCGCTACCAGTTCAGCCCCAACCTTGATGCCCAACAGATAAGTGACGCCCGCCTCGCCGACGATGCCCACCTCCCGGTTGGTGTTCTTGTCCTGCACCGATGCGCCGAAAGGCACCGGTTTACCGTCGTTGCGGGTCAACACAACAAATGCGTTGCGGCCCTGCCCCGTGGCGAAATTGACGTAGCCGATGGCCCCCTCGGTCAGCGCCAGACGCTGGATCGGGTTGGACACTTCGGTGTTGAGCGGCAGTTTTTCGACGTTGACCCGCGCTTCGTAAGCCTGAAACGAGGGCAAGCCATCCATCACCGCATAGCCGTCCCGGTTGGTGCGGGTCTGCCCGGTGAAGGCCACGTCCGGTACGCCATCGGTGGACACCAGCAGGCGCGTATCGCCATTGGTGCCATTGCCATGGGCCGAGACTCCATAACGGGTGGCGACCAGTGAGCTGTCGAGTTCGCCGGTCAGCGAGCGATAGGTGCTGCCATCGGTGGAGGCCGACGCGTTGGCGCGGTAACTCGAAGCGCGTTTACCGACATAGGCGTTGACGTAGCGGTTGTCGCCAACGCCGCCATACACCTGATAGTTCACGCCTTCGCCGTCGTCATGGCTGTAGCCGACACTGGCGGACGAATCGCCGGAGCCCGAGCGCTGCAGGTTACTGGAGGCCATCGAATTGCCCCCCAGTGGCACCGTCACACCGAGGTAGATCTGCGAGTCATTCTGCCGACTGTTTTGCGTCTGGTAAGCCGACAGGTTTGCGGTGATGTTCTTGACGTTGCCAAGGGAAAAACTGCGCGCCACGGTCATGCCGAAACGATCAGCTGCCGGCGCGTCCCAATAAGTCGAATGGTCGTAGGAAAAACTCGTCGATAACCAGGAAAAATGCTTGGCCAGGGTCACCGAATAACGTTGCTTGCCCGAGTTCATCGCATAGGAATCAGCATCGCCGACAAACTGCGAAAAGTTGGTGAAGGTCTTGTCGGAAAAGCGATAACCCAGAAACCGCAGGTCGGTGCCAATGGCGTCAAAACGCTTGGAATAGTTGATTCTGTAAGAGTTGCCGGCCACGGTTTCGCCGTTCCAGCGCAGCTTCGCCCGAGACGTGGTGACATCACCAGACACTGCGCCGAATACGCCAAGGTCCTTGCCGATACCGATGGCATTCGACTGATAACCCGAGGCAGCCAGCACGCCACCGTAGATCGTCCAGTCCCTTGGCAGACCATAGGCCGCTTCCGAGGCGACAAACTCAGGCTCTGTGCCGCCGTTACCGGTCAGGCGCGGCTGGCCGGCGGAAACCTTGTAACGCAACTCGCCTTCACGGGACAGAAACGGAACTGCAGCGGTGGCTACGGTAAACGTTTGTTCGCTGCCATCCTCTTCGCGCACGGTCACATCCAGTGTGCCTTGCACGCTGCTGTTGAGATCCTGAAGGCTGAACGCGCCCGGGGTCACCGTGGTCGAGTACAACACACGGCCCTGCTGGGACACGGTGACGGTCGCGTTGGTACGCGCCACGCCACTGATCAGCGGCGCATAACCGCGCAGGTTCGGCGGCAACATGCGGTCGTCGCTGCTCAGGGTCGCACCGCGCAAGGCGAAGGTGTCGAACACATCGGAGTTCAGATAGTCCTCACCGACCGACAGCTTCGAACGTATCGATGGCAACGCGCGATAGGCGTACAAGCGGTTCAACTGGAACGCTTCGCCGTGGGGATCATTATTCTGGCTACCTGACTCTTGCCGCGCCTGATAATCAGCGCGGATGCGCCAGGCATCGAGGTTGACCCCGGCCGTGCCATAGCTTTGCAATGAACGCGAATCGCCGGACGGCGTATTGGTTTCGCGGCTGTTGGCGATCACTCGGTAATCAAGCAACGCGCCGTTGAGCCCGTCGCTCCAGGCGGCAGGCGGAATGTAGTTGGGATCGTCATACTCGAACGAGGCCTGCGGCAGGCTGATCGACAGACGTCCAAGGTTTTTCATGTACTTGATCGAGGCATTTTCAATGCCACGCAAATCCACACATTGCCCCTCAGCCAGACGCGGCAGGCTTTTGAGCAACGCAGGCTTGAGACCAAAGGTCGCCACCAGATCTTCGGGCAGACAGGCGTAACTTTCCTGCGGGTTGGCGCCGCTCTTGAACTCGATCGAACGTGAGCCGAAATAACGCTGATTGACGGTGATATCCAGCAAGTAACGACCGGGCACAGTGTATTGGGCGTGGGCAAACTGTCCGAGACTGATATCGTCGTTTTTATCGATATTCAGGAACTCCGAATTAAACTCCACAGCGTTTGAATAACGCGCACAGGAGATCAACACGCAAGACACGAAAAGTTTTCGGCCGTACACGGGAAATAGCCTTTATCAGAACTTTGACGGAAAAGAAAAAAGGGGTTTTCACCCCTTTTTCTTACAACGTGCGATACCGCGGTATCAGTTGTAGGCCACGGTGAAGTTCGCAACGCTGTCTGCTTCACCGGTGGTGACGGTCGCAGCGGTGGCTTCATACATGGCGGCGAAGGTCACGGTGTTGTTGCCGTTTTGCAGCACAACCGGAGCGACCTGCTCGGTGCCGTTATCGAGCATTTCACCAGCGCTGGCCTGCAGACGGATGCCGACGTTCTGCGCCAGACCGGTAGTGGCGAACAGGCCCGGAACCGCTGGATCCTGCACACCGCTGAAGGTGAAGCGGGCGTTCTTCTGGGTGGTGGTGTCGCAGTCGGTCAGGATGATGTCGAACTTGGTCGGCGTCGAACGATCACCGATCGCCTTGAACTGGTTCGATGGCACCTGACCCAGGGAAACGGTCTGGTCCAGAGAGCTGGCGTCGATACCGCAGGCGCCGGATACGATTTCACCATTGAAACGTACGGTGCCAGGGTTGCCGGAAGCCGGCGTCGCAGCATTGGCGAAAGAAGCGAGACCCATGACAACGGTAGCGGCGGTAACAGCGACGATCTTTTTCATTTTTTACATCTCTTGGGATAGTTGTTTATTCGGCCCAGCGGCCTGGCTCTCCCAATTACTCATCAGCGACAACAGGCTTGCTCGCTGTAGCGAACAACCTTCATCACGGAATCTGCAACGAATGGTTCCCCCCTCTTTCCGGCCATTCCCTGCCGAACTTTCCAGGTATTCATTGCACTTCCGTAATAACGCATCGAGTCATCAGGACGCCGGGCATCTCTGCTCCGGAACAAATAGTGATCGAGACCCAAGGGTGAAAATGTAGGTTCTTTCTTGCCGCCTTGTAGGACAATTCTCAGCAACCGAAAACGATCATTCCGTGGTACTCGGACTCCAGAACGCCTGCACGACCAGCGCCGATGTGGAAATCCGCGCCACCAGCGCATCCAGTTCATCGCCATCGACCGACGTTGTCGCCAGCGTCGCTTCGATTTCGATTTCATCGGCGCCGAAGGCATGCACATCAACATCGCTGGCCGGGTAGTTGCTGCGTTCAAGCTCGGCCTCAAGCAAGGCGAACACGGCGGTTTGCTGCGAGCGCCGGGCGATGACGTAAACGATGTTGGTGACTTCCGCCGAGACCACGTCCAGTGGCTGGCGGTTGATGTTGTTGACGATCGGCCGCAGCAAGGTGTTGGCGGCCAGAATGAATAGCGTGCCGAGTACGGCTTCGGCGAGCAGATCGGCCCCGGCACAGGCACCGACCGCTGCGGAGGTCCACAGGGTCGCGGCGGTATTGAGACCGCGCACGTTGCCCTCTTCGCGCATGATCACCCCGGCGCCGAGAAAACCGATGCCGGAGACCACGTAGGCGACCACACGCACCGCACCTTCGGCACCGGCGAGACGGTTGGCCATGTCGACGAAAATCGCTGCGCCAACGGCGACCAGCACATTGGTGCGCAGGCCGGCGGTGCGTTGCCGGTACTGACGTTCGAAACCGATCAGGCCACCGAGGATAAAGGCGGCACTGAGGCTGACGAGGGTGTCGAGCAGCGAATCGAGGTTGAGGTTGTTGATGGCTTGCATAGTCATCTCCCTGAATACACACAAATCCCCTGTAGGAGCTGCCGCAGGCTGCGATCTTTTGATTTTGTTTTTAAAAGACAAGATCAAAAGATCGCAGCCTGCGGC